>CALMZR010000222.1 GCA_937870845.1 uncultured Chloroflexota bacterium | reverse complement strand
CCCTCCTGGACACCATCGCCGCCGAGTCGCTGGCCGATGGCGATCTGGACGAGATGTTCGGCGCCATCGGCATGGCCACTCCCGAGGCCGCGGCGGAAGACATCGAGGGCGAAGGGGTCGCCGCCATCATCGACTCCCGCGCGCCCGACACGGCGTGGACCGGGATCCGCGAGTCGATCGCCGAAGAGGACGGGTTCGAAGAGACCACCTACGAGGGGACCACGATCATCTCCGTGCCCCCGGCGGACGACGAAGATGAGGGCATGGCCGCGGCCCGCGTCGGCGATCTGATCCTCGTCGCGGCGCACCCCGTCGACCTCCACCCCGTTATCGACACTGCCGAGGGCCGCACGCCGGCCATCTCCACGGTGCCGGAATTCGCCACCGCGCGCGAGGCGCTTCCTGCTGAGTTCCTCATGTTCGGATTTTCGAATGGCACGGGGATCATGGATACGGAGCTTGGCCAGTTGGCCATGGCTCTCGGCGAAAGCGGAGACGCAGCGTTCTCGGCCGTGACCATCGCTGCTGCTCCAGAAGGCTTCCGTCTCGAGAGCGTCGCCTTCGCCGCTGAGGGCGAAGCGCTGCCGGCGGGGGCGTCCAACTTCGATTCCGAGCTGGTTGAGATCGCGCCGACGGATACGGTCTTCTTCACCAGCGGCTCCGACCTGGGCGCCACCGGCGTGCTCGACGCGATCGGCGCCACGGCGCTCGCGGCGGCCTTCGGCATGGGCGGCGCCGGCGCCGCGCCCGATCCGGACGCCTCGATGGACGAGTTCATCGCCGAGCAGTACGAGGCTGCGGCCTCGCTCATTGGCATCAATCTGCAGACCGAGTTTTTCCAGCAGTTCTCCGGCGAGTACGGGATGTGGCTCTCCTCCGGTCTCGAGGACGGGACCGTCAACGGGCTGTTCGCCACCGGCGCCAGCGACCCCGAGGCCGTCGCCAACGCGCTGATGCAGCTCTCCTTCATCATCCAGGGCGCCTCGGGGGCGGAATCGCCGCTGACGACCGAGGAGATCGGCGATGGCCAGGTCTACGTCGTCGATCTGGGCGACGGCACGACGCTGGAGTTCGGCGTGGTCGGCGACCGCTTGGTCATCGGCAGCGGCGACGCCGTCAGCCGGCTGGAAGGTGAGCCGGAGGAATCGCTGGCCGATAACGAGCGGTTCCAGGCCGCGGTGAGTACGCTGCCGGAAGAGCGCAACGGACTCGTCTACGTCGATCTGGAGCGGGCCATCCCGCTGCTCGAAGCCGCCTCGGAGCAGACCGACGACCTCGGCCTCGGTGGTTTCGAGGAGTTCCCCGACGCCAGCGAGAGCTGCGCAAACTACGCGGATCAGGCAGAGGCGCAGGCGGCATACGACGCCGCCGAACCCGACACCTTCGACCTCGACCAGGACTTCGACGGCGAGGTCTGCGAGGACTTCTTCGCCACGTCCGAGCCTTCGGCCGCGGTCGAGGACGAGGGGATGTTCGATGACGAGGCGGCGGACATGTTCGCCGACATCGACTACTCCGCCATCCAGGCGTACGCGCAGGTGTCCTACGACCAGGATGGCATGTCCCGGTCGTCGGCGATCCTGTACATCGCGGGGTAGCGACGAAGTTCGAATCGGCCGCATTTTGCGGCAACCGCCAAAGGCGCCCGGTGCACCGGGCGCCTTTGGCATGCGCCATGCGGCATCGATCAGCGGCTCTTGCCCAACGTCTCTCATCCGATCGCGGAGATCGATCTGAGCGACTCGGCGGGCGGAGTTGGCACTGCGTGGACCGGGCTTGAATTATCCCTGAAGGAGTCACGATGTCGCGTTCACAGAAACGGTTCGGAACGGCAATTCGTCTGGCGGCATCGCTTGTGCTCGCTGTGATGATCGCGGCGCCGGTTTGGGCTACGCGCTCCGCTTCGGCGCAGCAGCAACTGCCAGAGATCGCCGGGGCCGTGCCGGAGTCGGCGGTGATCTTCCATTGGATGGATTTGGACCGGGACGGCCCCCAGTGGCAGCAGACGGAGGAGTTAATCTCCCGCGTGGGGTTTTCGGACGCGCTCGACCTCTGGGAAGAGGCGGTGCTCGAAGATGGGGAGCAAAGCGGCGGCATCACGAGCGCCGAGCTCGACGCGCTCCTCGGGGGAGAGTTGGCCTTCGCGGTGCTGCCGACCGCCGTGGAGCATGTCGCCGCGATGGCCATGGCCGGTGTCGAGAGCGACACGCTCTTCCGCTCGGCGGACGCCACGCCGATGGCCGGCAACGGCGCCCAACCGCGCGGAATCGTCGCCATCCTCATGCCGAGCGATCTCGACGCGGCGTGGGAGTATGTGGAGCGCCAGTTCGCCGACGCGGCGGCCGAGATGGAGGCGGAGGTCGAAGAACGCTCGATCGGCGGGGCAGAGGTGCTCGCTCTTCCCAAGGGGGCACGCGCCCCGCATTCCGGGATGAATGACCGCGATCAAGACGGGATGGATTACGTCATGGGCGGCCACGGCCTGGATGGCCTTGGCGGGATTGCCGCGGCGCGGGCCGGGGAGTACATCGTCGTCGGCATGAACGAAGGTGACCTGCAAGCAGTCATCGAGGTCATCGAGGGGAGTGCGGCGCCCCTGACCGACTCATCCGAGGCCCAGGCAGCCGTGGCTGAGCTTCCCACGGAGGCTCTCACGCTTACCTACATCGACGGGCAGGGCGTCCTCGACGTACTCGACCCGGAGATGATCGCGATGCTGCAGAGCGCGATGCTCGAGACGCCCGTCGAGGTTCTCGCAAGCCAGACAGCCATGACGGTCAGCGCGGACGATCCTGGCTTCCGCATCGATTCCGCGATGGTCCTCAACGATACGGTCGATCTTGATGCCTACACGGTGGAAAACGACCCGGCCGTCGCGTCGGCCGCCGAGCAGGCTCCCGCTGGAACGTTCCTGTTTCAGGCAGGACGCATCCCGGAAAATGCGTTCGACGGCTCCGCCTACTCGTTGGCTCAGATCGTCAACGCCGCCGAGGCAGGTGGATCGTGGCCGGCGGAGGAAACCGGCGGCATGACGTTCCCGACCGAGGAGGAGATGGCCGAAGAGATCGCCACCGCGTCGGCGACCCTCGGCTTCGATCTCCAGACCGAGCTGTTCGACCTCCTGGGAGGCGAGTTCGTCGCCTTTTCGTCGTTCCCGGCAATAACGTTCGAATCCTTCGGGATCGACGCGGTCGTCGCGTTCACGACGAGCGACCCGGCCGCGCTCGCCGAATCGACGGAGAAGATCGCGGCGTGGATCGACCGTTCGGACTTCGGGGTGGACATCAACGCCCGGCAGGTTGACGGCGACCCGGTCTACGTGGCGACGTCGGACGAGATGGCTGACCTTCCCGGTCTGGAGTTTGGCGTAGTCGACGAGCGGGTGGTGTTCGGTCTCGGCGCCGGCATCGAAACCTTGACCACCGAACCTGCGACGTCCCTCGCAACCGACGAGCAGTTCCAGGAGGTGATGGGCTTGCTCCCCGACGCCTACTATCAGGTCACCTATGTCGATATCGGGCAGGCCGTCGATCCCCTGATCACCCTGATGGGCCTGTTCACCCAGTTCAGCGAGGGGCAGTCACCCGCCGCGGCAACCCCGGTGGTGGACGCCGAAGGCCTGCGCAACCTCCGTGCTATCGGCGCGGTTTCGTTCCAGGAGGGCAACGTCTCCGGGTCGAGCGCGATTCTGTACATCGGTGGGTGACGGGGTGAAAGTGGAGAGCGAGCCGGCTGCTTGTCGGCATCTGGCGGCTTTCCCCTGTCGCCCTGTCACCCCATCACCCCGTTACCTGCGCTTGGTAACCGTCCCGCCGCTCCAATCGTTGTTGTGCGCGAGAGGGGGAGGCTCGCCGCGCCGAATTCGGCGGGGCTATGCTTTCGCGCGGCCCGCAATGAGGAGTAGACGTTGATGCTCGATGCCCGATTGGTGAAGGAGTTGTCGCCGCGCGAACGAGGCGACCTGAGTCGGCTATGGCGGGCGCTCTCCGCCGGGAATCGGTGCGGGAGCCGCCGCGACGTGCTTCGCTGGTCCGCGATTGCCGGTGGGGCGGTGGCGACGGCGCGGGATGGGATCGTGACGGCCGCGCCCGCGCGGGCGCCGCTGGCGCAGGATGCGCCGATCGTCGAAGGAGCCGAGATTTCGGTGCCGTTCGATGCCTTCGGGCAGCAGATCACGCTCGACCCGCATCGCTCGGCGGATTATGGCGGTTTCTGGGTGATGTACCCCAACGTCTGGGGCGGCTTCCTGCGCTACGACGAGCTGGGGCGCATCGCGCTCGATCTGGCCGAGCAGGTCGTGCGCTCGCAGGACGGGCTGCGCTACACCTTCACGGTGCGCGAGGGCGCCACGTACGCCAGCGGAAACCCGGTGCTGGCCGAGCACTTCATCGCCTCCTGGACGCGGGCGCTCGATCCGGCGACCCTCTCGCCGATGGTGGCCTTCATGGAGCCGTTACGGGGTTTCGACGCCTGGATCGCGGGCGAAGAGGGCGCCGAGCTCGGGTTCCGCGCCGAGGACGACCGCACCGTCGTCGTCGAGCTGGCGGAGCCGGTGACGTACTTCCCGTCGTTCATGGCGTCGTTCGTGTGGGCCGTCGTCGATCCGGCGGTGATCGAGGCCACCGATCAGGAGAACTTCGTCCTCAATGGGGCGGGAACGGGTCCGTGGCAGTTCACCGAGTACGAGCGCAACTCGCGGTTCATCATGGAGCCGAACCCCAACTACTACGATCCCCTTTCGCCTTCGCTGGCGCGCATCGTCTGGCCGGTCTTCAACGGCCCGGACGCGGCGCAATTGGCGCTGACGCTCTATCGGGACGAAAACGCGGCCTCGGCCGACGTGCCGTTGTCGCTGCTGCCCGACGTCGAGGCGGACGCCGCGCTGGCCGCCGAGCTGCGCCGGCTCGACGCGTCGCAGGCCACCGTTCGCTCTCTGGCGATGGACTTCCGGCAGCCGCCGTTCGACGACGTGCGCGTGCGCCGGGCGTTCGGCCTGGCGCTCGACCGCGACCGCTACGCCGAGATCTACGCGGGCACGTGGACCCCAACCTCGGTGTTCACGCCGCCGGTCGTGCGCGAGCTAAGCGGCTACGAGCCGCCGGACGGGTTTCCCTTCGATCCGGAGCAGGGCCGGGCGTTGCTGGCCGAAGCGGGCTATCCGGAGGGTCAGGGGCTGCCGGAGATCGTCTTCCACCAACCGTCGGGCGACAGCGACGAGGAGCTGCAGCGGGTGCAGGCCGTGCTCGACATGCTCCAGGAGAACCTGGGCGTCGCCATCACGCTCGACAACTCGATGACGCAAAACGAAATCAACGAGATGATCGCCGAGACGGGAGGTTTGCAGTTCGCCATCATGTGGTGGCAGACGGTCACCGACACGCCGTTCCTGCTCAGCGACGTCTTTCGCCCCGACTCGCCGTACATGGACGGCGTCTTCAACTGGTCGCCCGATCTGGAGCCGATCGGCGGCGACCCCGGCGCGGCGGCGGCGCAGTTCGCCGATCTCGTCGCGCAGGCCGACGTAGAACTCGACGCCGCGGCGCGCAACGAGCTGTATCGGCAAGCCGAAACGCTGGTCCTGGAGAACGCCGTCTACGTGCCGATAGCCAACTGGGTTCCCGCGTTCGTCCAGAAACCGTGGCTGCAGGGCACCCGTCAAGGCCCGTGGACGGGTCGGCTGCCGATTTTGTTCGACCAGAATGTCGTGGTCGTTGAAGGGTGATGGGGTGTTAGGGTGATAGGAGATACGGAAACACCCCATCACCCCATCACTCTAATCCCCCATCATCCATCCTCGAACAGCCGGCGCTGCTCGGCAGGCAGGTCCGGCGGGTCGTCGGGCGCGATGCCCAGCAGGGACGCGAGCGAGAGCGCGTTGCGGGCGCCGTCGCCTTTGGCGTTGTTATTGAACAGGACGTGGACCTCGGCCGCCTGATGCGCGAGGTCACGGATCGTCGCGGCCCATTCTTGCAGCTCTGAAGGCGGATAGTCGTACTCGTATCGAGTCCCGCCGCTGCCGCCGCGATACCAGGCGGCGGCGTTCCGGCCGTGGAGCCGGACATACGCGAGCGCCGGGTTCGTGACCGCCGGCAACGGGGGCACGGTGTCGTTGGGGATTTGAGGTTCGTCCGCGACGGCGTAGGTCAGCCCCAGGTCTTCGAGGAGCCCAAATGTCCGCTCGGCACGATCCGGAGCGAGCCACGTGTGGTTCCGAAACTCCACGATCGACAGGTCGCCGTCCATCAACTTGGCGACTCGCCGCAGATAGGCGTGTGAGGCCAAGGAATTGGCAAAGCGGGGCGGGAACTGAAGGAGGACGCCTCCCAGCCGGCCACGTTCCCGGAGCGGTGCGTACGAATCGCGGAATGCCGCGAACGTCTCGTCGGGCGGCGGTTCTCGGAAGTGGGTCAATTCGCTGAAGGCCTTGACGTCAAAGAGGAACTCGTCCGGCGTGATGTCGGCCCAGCCTCCGTAGGTTCGGGGCGGGACGAGCCGGTAAAACGAGACGTTGACCTCGACGACGCCGAAAAAGCGAGCGAACCAGCGCAGCTTGTCGGCCGCCTTGATGCCGGACGGGTAGAACCCAGGGAGGCTACCCCAGGAGCTAATGCCGATCCTGATCTTACCCGGCGGGGCGGCGCGCCCGGTCATCGGCGGCGAGACCGGCGCGCCATGATCAGGCGGTCGTCTTGGGAGCAGGCAGCAGGCTCTTCCAGCGCCCTGTCATGCCCGCTTCGCTGACGCCGAAGAAGATGCGCGGATCGCCGTCGCCGCGATAGACGAGATCGAAGCGCCGGTCGCCGGAGCGTTGCCGATAGGAGCGCCAGAGGCCATAGTCGCCATTCCAGCGCACGCTCGCGTCATCCAGGTCGCCCTTCTCCCGCTGGGTGACAGCCGCGCGCCAGAGCCGCCGGTTTGTCGCCTTGGTGACGTTGTAGATCAGCTTGTGGTAGCGCAAGTCGCGCAACGTGTAATAGCGGGTTCCATCGAGGTCGAAGGCGTCGAGAACTTCGATCCCGGTCGTGGGCGCCACGGGATCGGGATCGACCGACTCTTCGTATGGCTCCAGCGCGGTCGCGGCTGGCGGCTCAGCGCCCGCCGCCCCAGTCCCATCGGTTCTTCCGTTGCCGCTCGCCGCCTGCATTTGCGGGGTTGGGCTCGCCGATCGGCCGCGTCCGCGGGCCGCGGTCGTCTCGGTCTTCGGGGCGCGTGCGGTCGCCCGTCCATTGCTCTGAACGGCCGGCGCCGGCGTCGAGGCCGCTGCGGCCACGCCGGTCACCATCTGCACGATCTCGTCGCGCGTCGCTTGGGCCGTTCCGCCGTCGCGCCGGACAAAAATGCCGCCCGGCTCGATGGCGTGCGGCTTCCGGGAGCCGTCGGCGACGGTGACGACCACGACCTGCTTGCCATCGGATACGCGCTCCTCGAACGCCGCGTCGACCGCCGGGCTGATCTGCGCGTCGATATCGCGCTTGAGCTCGGCGGTCAGCATCGCCGCGTTCGCCAACCCGGCGATGGGCCGCTTCTCGGAGGCCGACGCGCCAAGATAGATCACTCCGCCGCCCGAGTTGGCGAAGGCGACGACGTCGCGCAAGATGGCGCTCAGGCCCCGTTTCGAGGCGGCTCCCTCGTGGAACGCCTGGGTGGCGGTGTTGCCGTCGAGGCGCGCGGCCTTGACGGGGTCGCTGGGAGGAGCGGCATAGGCGCGTGTGCGGTCGAAATCGTCGCCGGAGAAAAGGGCCTTGAGAGCGGCGAACGAAACCTCGGGCAGCAAGACCTCGGTGACGCGATCTCCGACGCCAAAATTCGTTTCGCGTACGGGATCCTGCTCCAGGCGGTGCGCGTCCGACCCCTGAATGCAGTGCATGCGGCGCGGGTACTCCGTTTTCGTGCCGCTAAAGAATCGGGCGGTGGAGCGGCGGTTGCTGGCCGGCAGCAGATCCGTCACCTCCAGGGCGTGGAGGTTCGGGTCTTGCGTGTAGGCGATCTTGGTCTGGCCGCCGAAGCGCAACCCCTGCATGGCGATGCCGTGGGTCGAGTTGACATGGGCGCCGATGACGAGCGCACCGTGGTCGGCAAGGATTTCGTAGGCGCGCAGCACGTCTGTCGTGGCCCCGACCTCCCCGCTGCCGAAGCGCTCTTCGGGCACGCCGAGGAGGAGCAGCAAATGCTCCATGAGGCGTACCGTCGTCCCCTCGGGAAAGATGGCCAGGATATGGAACCCGAACTGGGCGGTGAACTCGAAACCGGGCAAGACCAGCATGCGGGAGAGAAGGCGGCGATACTCGGCCAGGCGCTCCGTTTCCGCGGGTTCCATGCGGCCGAGGTATTCCAGCATCTCGAGGTCTTCGATTTCGCGCCACAGGTCGGCATAGCCTCGAACCGAGTTGTGATCGGTGAAGGCGATGATGTCGAGCTCGCGATCCGCGGCGCGCCGGAGGATATCGAGGATGGTGACGCTCGATTGCTGATAGTCGCTCGATGCCGGCGTGTGGATGTGGAGGTCGATGCGGCGCCAGGCCATCTCCGACGACTTGGAAGCCTGAGCCGCCTGAGCCGTGGCGCCGGGCATGCTCGCGGCAGGGCCGGACGTATCGGGTGGGGACGATTCAGGCAGCGTTGCTGCGGCGCTCGCGCGGCGCCGGCGTGGCGGTGGAATCGAACAACTCCTTTCGGGAAGAAACCGGCGAGGCGCCGTTGCCAATCGGGTGACCCAGCGCCACCCGTATCTGGCTCAGTATACCACATGAAACGACATTATTGACAACTCGGCACAACGGGACCAGGGAACCGGCGTGCTAGACTGCATCCGACCGGCGGCTTTTGCGGTGCGCACGCCCCTGACCGGCTGCCGCAATTGTGCCCAACCCCGCGAAACCGCATGTCGCCAGCAGACCGTACATCACTCAGGAATCGGTCGCGCGCGGCGCCGACGCGGAGATGACGCCGACATGGGCGCGCATCGGGCCAGGGACTCGGGGCAGGGATCGTGCCGCAGATCGACACTCCACTTTTGCTCGATATCTTGCTCGGACTCGTCGTCCTCTTGTTCGTGCCGTTCGGCGTGCGGCGCGGGGTGGCCAAGGAGGCGATGGTCTCTGCCGGGCTCCTGCTTGGGGCGATCCTGGCTGGCCGCTTCAACGAGGCCTGGGGAGCGGAACTGGCGGCCCGCTTCGCCATGGACCCCGGAGCGGCAAGGTTCGCGGTCTCCGCGGCGTTGTTGCTTGCGGGAGCGTTCCTCCTCGGCTATGGCGGCGGCGCGGCGCTGGGCGCCATGCGGCTGGGCGTTTTCTCGCGTCTGACGGGAGGCCTTCTGGCGGCCTTTAACGCCGCCTTGATGCTCTCATACCTTCTGCGCTGGATCGACGAGTTTCTGGGGGGAGGCGCCACGCTTGACGACGGAATCCTCGGAGAAGCGTTGCTGCGCCGCTCGGATTGGCTTCTCATCGGCGCGTCGGTGGTGCTCGTGGCGCTTACGATCCTCGGCTGGATCATGGGCGCGGCGCGATCGCGACGGCAACCGCGAGAGGTCGACGATGCGGCGCTGGCGGCGTTCCCGGGGCGGCAGCGCCCCGTGCGCGTGGCGCCGACAGCCGATGGCGGCAAATACGAGCCAGGCGTAAGTCCAGCGGCTCGCTCCGGTCGCTTTGGCTCCGGTCTCGACGCCACGACGCCCTTGCCGCCTGGGGCGACGTATGTCAGTCACGGAGTTGGAGCAACTGACGGGCCATCGGTTCGGGCGCGGAACGGCCATGGCGGCCAGGTGGATGGGATCGGTCCTCGACCCGACGGCAGTTCCCAAGTCCGCCAGGACGATACCGTGTGGTCGGCGTGGGCGGCGAGCGGGGCCGACGAGACGTATGCGCATGCGGAACCGGCCAGACAATGGCCGGTCGCTTCCTCGCTAGGCGTCACGGACGATCAGCGCTGCGCGGTGTGCCACGCGCGCGTCGGATCGCGCGACGTCTTCTGTCCCGAGTGCGGGGCGACCCTCTAACACTCGCGGCGACCTTCATCGACCGCTTCTTTGGCCTGGCGTCGACCATTCCATGGGCGAAGCCTCGTTGGGAAGCAAAAGAGGACCTGTTTGAGCGTGGCTTTGGTGGAGGTGAATTGGGTGGTTGCGCGGAGACCCATTCCGACACTCGACCGCCCCAGTGATCCAGTCACCCAAGGGCGTGCGCCGACTCCGATGGGATTTCGATGCCGCCTTGTACGAAGCGGAGTCGCAACGCCTCGCCCGGAAAGACCAGGAAGCCCCAATCCGGGGCACGCTCGGCTGCGATGAACGCCGACCGGAGATCAGGCCCGTCGATTGCTTCGGCGTTGGCGATCACGGCCGGAGCCGGGGAGAGCGACCAGCCGGCCAGCGGGTCGTCGCCGGAAACCACGACCACCGAGGATGGGTTGACGGGAGGAAAAAGGGACGCGGCGTCGCCGTCCGACAGGACGACGACCCTGGTCTCGCCATGTTCGACGATGGCGCGCCAGGCAGCTGGATCGACGGCCGGATCGGCGCCAAAGGGATACCGTGTTTCGACAGTGACGGTGACCGAGGAGCCAAGCTTGATGCGGTAATGGCCCGGCAATTCGCTAAACGCCCCAAGCGCGGCGGTTTCGGGCGAGGGCGGCAGCGGCCCGACCGCGGCGGCTACGCGTGCGTGCGGATCCTCATGAGCGGCAAGCGGCACGAGCAGCGACTCGCCGCTGCCTGCCGCCAGCAACACATCGACCCGGCGGGCGAATATGGGCCGGACACGGCTCATGGCGTTCTCGTAGTTGATAGCGTCGTTGCCGCTGGCGAGCACCAGCCGGGCCGGCCCGTCGATGACCACGATCGACAGCCGGTCTCCCGAGCCGAGGATCGCCATCTGCGGCGCATGGAGGTCCATCAGCCAGAATGCGAAGACGCCGCCGCACCCGACGAAGGCGACGGCGAAGACCAGGGCGGCGGTGGCCGCAACCTGGCTCCAGGTCGGTGGCGGTGCATCGTCCATTACGGCTCGGCCGCGGCGAATGGCGACGGACCGCGGCTGAGCGAAACGCGCACGCTTTCACCCGGCGGGAGCAGCGCGCCCGGCGCCGGGCGCTGCTCCGCGATGGCGTTCGGCGGGATACTGTCGGAGAAAACCGGCTGCGCCGGGACGAGCCCCAGCCCAAGCGGGCCGAGCGCCTGGGTTGCCCCCGAGATCGTCAGCCCGACGAGGTTCGGGACGGTCACGCCGGTTTCCGCGGTCGTCGCGTTCGTCGCAGGCGCGATGGTCGGCACGACACGAGCATCCGGCTGCTGCGGCACGATAGCAGGCAGATCCGGCTGAGGTTCTGGTGTAGGGGCTGCCGCCGCGTCGTCTTCCTGGACGTCGGCGACGCTCCCCGTGATCGCGGGGGGCGCGATCACGACCGGCGGCGCGGTTTCTTCCACGGACGCGGGCGCAAGATCGCGCAACCCAGACCAGATCAGAGCCGAGAGCGCCCCGACAATCAGGACTACGATCGCAATCGTCGGGACCAGGCTGCCGCGGGCGGGCGACGGCGTTGTCGTTGCAGCCAGGACGGGCGGGCTCGCCTGCTTCCGCGGCTGCCGCAACGCCCTCGAGAAGGCCACGACGGAAGGCCAGCGGCGAGTCGGATCCTTGGCGAGGGCCCTGAGCACGACGGCGTCGACCTCCGGCGCCAAACCTGGAACCTGGAGGGACGGCGGCGGCGCCGCATCGTGGACGTGGCGCATCGCGAGTCCCAGGGGCGTCTCGGCGTGAAAGGGGAGCGTACCGGTGAGCATTTCGTACGCGAGAACCCCCGCGGAGTAGATGTCCGATGCGGGCGTGGCCATCAGGCCTTCGGCCTGCTCCGGCGAGAGGTAGGCGGCGGTGCCGAAGCCCGCGCCGTGATCGGTCAAGTCGGCGTCCGCCAGGCTCCTGGCGATGCCGAAATCGGCGATCCTCGCCCGGCCGTGACCATCGACCAGGATGTTGGCGGGTTTCACGTCGCGATGGACATATCCCTGGCCGTGGGCGTAGTCGAGCCCGGCGCCGATCTGATCCAGCAGCTCCGCCACGTCGTGCGGATGAAACGGCGCGTCGGCGGCGATGATCTCCTTGAGCGACTGACCCTTGACCAGCTCCATGACGATGTAGGGCGCGCCGTCTGCTTCCCCGACGTCGAAAATGTCGATGATGTTCGGGTGCGAGAGCGATGCGGCAGCCCGCGCCTCCCGCTCGAACCGTGCTCGAAACGACGGATCGGCAGCGAACTGCGGCCGGAGCGTCTTGATGGCGACGTCCCGGCCGAGGAGGAGATCGTGCCCGAGGTAGACGACGGCCATCCCGCCTTCGCCGAGACGACGGCCAATTCGGTATCGGTTGTCGATGAGCGTATGCCGGTCAATGATCATGGGCGCGCCCGCCGCCAGCGAATCGCGGTCGTCCGCGTCGATGAATCGGTTACGCCAATCATAACGGCCGCGACGGAGCGGGACGTTCCGCGAGCGGACGAGCCACGAAGACGCGAGCGGCGGCGCCAAGTGCGCGCCGAAGGCGACCGGCCGCCGCCTCGGCGGCATCGCCAGCCGGGAACGGCGCAAAATGCGCGGGACCGGCGCCGGAGAGGGCGACTGCCTCAGCTCCAGCGTCGCGCATGACCGACGGCAAGTCCGCAAGGTGGGGCGCCAGGGCATAGAGCGGTCGGGCGAACGCGTTGCCGAGCAATCCGACATCGATCGGCAGCCCGGCGGCGATGCGGCGCGCCTGCGCCAACACTCGCGAGCCATCGCTGAAGTCGTCCGCGTCGAGGGCGGCGTACAGTGTTGCCGTCTTCCTTGGGAGGGCGATGTCCGGGACGGCGATGACAAACCACAGATCGACCGGGACGGGCAGCGCCTCCAACGTCTCCCCCCGCCCGCGGCCGAGGGCGCACCCTCCGTGCAGGAAGAATGGCACATCGCTCCCGAGCTTCGCCGCGAGGCGATGCAGCGAAGCGTCCGACACGTCAAGGCGCCACGCTTCGCGGCCCGCCAGAAGCGCGGCCGCGGCGTCGCTCGAGGCGCCGCCAAGCCCAGAGGCGATGGGGATGCGCTTGGTCAGCTCGATGCTCGCCCCGGCGCCGACGCCGGACGACTCCCGCAACACCTCGAGCGCCTGGAGCGCCAGGTTTTCGGCCCCGGCAAGTCCGTCGGGTGTGGACTCCAGCACCAGCTGGTCGTCAGGCGAAACGAGCAACCGGTCCTGGAGGTCGATAGCCAGGAAGATCGTCGCGATCTCGTGATAGCCGTCGTCGCGGCGCCCGAGCACTTCGAGGCCCAGGTTCAGCTTGGCCGGGGCGGCGATCTCGACGCTCGTTGGGCCCGACCGGCTCACGCCGCGACGACAGGCGGCGGAGCGGAGCGCGTGAGCGCGACCCACTCCTCGACAGCAAGCGTTTCCGCGCGGCGAGTGGGATTCACCCCCGTCGTTTCGAGCCAGGCGGCGATGTCCGCTTTCGGAATCTGGAGCACGTCGGCGATCGAATTGGCCATCTGTTTGCGCTTCTGCCGGAAGCCGGCATTGACGATCTTGAACAAGCGCGGCTGCTCGTCTTCGCCAAGCGCCAGCGTGTCGCGTACGTCGAGGATGACCACCGCGGACTCGACCTTCGGCGGGGGGATGAAGACCTCGGGCGGGACACGAAACGCCAGCCTTGGCTCGGCGAAGAACTGGGTGGCTACGCTCAGCACGCTCATGTCCGGGGGCCGCGCGGTCAAGCGTTCGGCGACTTCCCGCTGCAGCATGACGGTGAGCCGGCGCGGCTTGCGACGCTGTTCCAGCAGGTGGCGCAAGATCGCGGCGCCGACGGAATAGGGGAGGTTGGCCACCACGGCGAACGGTTCGCCGGGCGGGATCAGCTCCTCACTCGTGAGAGAAAGGGCGTTGCCATGAATCAGCTCGAAACTCGGCAAATCGCCGAAAGCGGCGAGGAGATGGCCCGCAAGCGACCGGTCCAATTCCACGGTGACGACGCGACCGGCCTTTCGCAGCAGCTCGGAGGTCAGGATGCCGAGGCCGGGTCCGATCTCGAGGACGGTGTCGCCTTCCTCCACGCCGGCCTGCCGCACCATGCGCTCCACCAGCCCGCGCTCGAACAGGAAGTGCTGTCCCAGGCCCTTGTTGGGCCGGATGCCCAGCTCTGTCATGAGCCTGGTCCAATCCCGGCGCGAGACCGGGATGCGGCTCGCCGGATTGATAGACGACGTGATTGCTCCCGACGCGATTGCGGTCACGGAACGACGTCGATGCCGGAGCCGGACGCGACGTCGCCGATCCGCCACAGGGGCAGCTCCGCCGCGGCGAATGCGGCTTGGAACTGATTGGCTTGCTCCGGGTCGACGGCGAAGAGGAGTCCTCCCGATGTCTGGGGATCGAACAGGATGGTTTGCATCACCGCGGCCACCCTCGGGCCGAAGGTGATGCGGCCATGCTCCTCGAAGTAGGCCCGATTGCGGCCGAGACCGCCGGCCACGTGCCCCGCCTCCGCGTAGTCGAGCGTGCCCGGCAAGAGCGGGACGTCCGCCGCGGTCAGGCGCAATCCCACGCCGCTCTTGTCGGCCATCTCGCTGGCATGCCCCAGCAGACCGAAGCCGGTGATGTCCGTCGCGGCGTGAACCCCGCCGACGGCGCGGGCGGCCTCGGCGGCGCCGCGGTTCAAGGTGAGCATCGCGTCGGTGGCGGCGGAGACGTGCGCGGGATCGGCCTTCTCCCGTTTCAGCGCCGTGGCGACGATGCCGGTTCCGATCGGCTTGGACAGGAAAAGAACGTCGCCCTGCCGCGCTCCGGCTTTCGTCCAGACGTGGTCCGGGTTGATCGTCCCGGTGACCACCAACCCGAACTTGGGCTCGGCGTCGGTGACGGTGTGGCCGCCGGCGATGATCGCCCCGGCCTCCGACACCTTGTCCGCCGCGCCCTGGAAGATGGCGGTGATCGTCTCGGCGGGGAGATGCTCCGGGAAGCCGGCGACGTTGAGCGCGAAGAGGACCGTCCCGCCCATGGCGTAGACGTCGCTCATGCTGTTGGCGGCGGCGATGGCGCCGTAGGTCCAGGGGTCGTCGACTATGGGGGTGAAGAAGTCGACCGTCTGCACCACCGCCAAATCGGGCGCGATGCGGTAAACCGCGGCGTCGTCGCTGGTCTGGAGCCCGACGACGAGGTTCGGGTGGGTGGCGAGGGTCAAGGGGCGCAGCACCTGCGCCAGGGCCGCCGGGCCCATCTTGGCCGCTCAGCCGGCGCAGCTGGCCAGCGTCGTCAGTCGAAGCTCGTCTCGCGTCTGCACGGAGTGGTCCTTGTGAAGCACGGGATGCGCGAAGGTTGCACGGCGACGCGCCTGCTGGCGATGATAGGAGCGGCCCGGAAGGGCGTCAAACGCATCGCGTGAGGGAACGGCCGCGTAATGGTCGACAATGTGGCAGATCGTTCGCCGTCTGGACTGACGCTGCACCTCGTCCCCGAGCCCGTTTGGTGCGCCGAGGCGGCCGCGCGGGAGTACCGGCCGGAGCCGTTCGCCGAGGAGGGCTTCGTCCATTGCACCGACGGCGAAGCGCTGCTCATCGAGGTCGCGAATCGGTACTACCGCGCAGACCCGCGGCCGTTCCTGGCGCTCGACGTCGATCTGGCTCGGATCGCGGCGCGCGCTGTCTACGAGGACGCCGAGCAGCGGTATCCCCATATCTACGGCCCGATCGAGCGCGAGGCTGTCGTCCGAGTGCGGCGCATGGAGCGCGCCGACGACGGCGCCTTCACGAGTATCGGTGAGAGCTTGGCGTAGCCGAGGCGCGGCACGGCGGCTGCATCTTGGGCGATCATGTGCCGCAGATGGCGCGCTGACTTGGCTGCCGACGCGGGGTCGCGTCGAATCTGGAAGGGCTCGAGACCGAATCGTGTTCGCATGGCTTGGCAAGGCGGCCTACCGCTGGCGGTGGGCGGTCCTGGCGGCGTGGGGCGTGGCGCTCCTGCTGGTGTTACCGGTCCTGCCGCGCGTACCTGGGGCGCTGACGGTCGGCGGCTTTTCGTCCCCGAACACGGAGGCGGCTCAGGCGAGGGGAGTGCTGCAGCGTGAACTGGGGTTCGCCCCGTCGACGCTGCTGGTCATCTATCAGTCGGAACGCTGGAGCGCGGCGGATCCGGCGTTCCACGGCGCGGTCGAGCGGTCGCTGAGCCGCGTTCGCGCCGTACCCGGCGTCACCGACGTGATCCTTCCCGCGGCGGATCCCGGCTTGATTTCAGAGGACGGCGATACGGCGTACGCCATCATCGGGCTCTCCCAGGGGCCGGAGGAGGCGCAGCGGCTGGTTCCGGCATTCGAGGAGGCGCTACAGCCGCAAGCTGGGCTCAGGATGTCGGTGGCGGGGGCGCCGGCGTTCTACCGGGACATCGAAACCGTCAGCCAGCGCGATCTGCGGCGGGCGGAGGTGGTCGTCTTTCCGATCGCCCTGGCGGCATTGCTGCTGGTGTTCGGATCGGTCATCGCCGCGCTCATGCCGCTGGCCGTCGGCGCGGCTGGGGTCGCGCTCGTCCTGGCGACGATTTTTCTGGCGACCCGCGTGACGGAGCTTTCGATCTTCGTGCTGAACCTGGCGACGATGCTCGGGCTCGGTCTGGCGGTGGACTACTCCCTTTTCGTAACCTCGCGGTATCGGGAGGAACTGGCGGCGAGCGGTGGCGACGTGCCCGGGTCCATCGAGCGGACGATGGGCACGGCGGGCAAGGCGGTCGTCTTTTCCGGCGCCACCGTCCTCATCGGGCTGCTCGGATTGTCGCTGTTCGAGTTCATGTTCCTCCGCTCCGTCGGCATCGCGGGGGTGGTCGTCGTCGCGTGGTCGACCCTGGCCGCCGTCACGCTGCTGCCCGCGCTGTTGGCGGTCGTCGGCACGAACATCGACCGGTTTGCCATCCGGCGCACGGCGACCCCCGGCGATAGGGATCACGGGTTCTGGGTGCGATTGTCGCGGGGAGTGATGGCGCGGCCGTTTGCCGTGCTAATCCCGACCCTGGCCTTCCTGTTGCTGCTCGGCGCCCCGTTCCTGCGCGCGAACATCTCCTCCCCGGATGCGACGATCCTGCCGCGGGACTTGCCGTCCCGGCAGGCGTTCGACCTGCTCGTGGCCGAGTATGGGGCGGGGGAGATTTCTCCGTTTTTCGTCGTGCTCGAAGCGCCGGGCGACCTGTTTACGGCGGCGCGGCTCGGCGCGGTGTACGACGTTGGGGCGAGGCTGGCCGATGATCCGCGCGTCACGCGGGTGCAGTCGATCGTGCCGCCAACCTTGGCCAGGGAGCAGGCCGTGGGCGCGGCGTTCCTGCAAAGAGGGCTCGACCGGCTTGGCGTCGAAACCGGCGTGGGGCGGCTGGCAAGCGACCGCGCGGCCGTGATCGTCGCCTATACGGACTCTCTGCCGAACAGCGAGGGGAGCAAGGCGCTGCTGGCCGAGCTGCGCGCGCTCGACCCGCCGGGGCTGACGGTGAAGGTCGATGGCGGGACGGCCGAGATCGTCGACGTCGTGGCCAAAATGTACGCGGAGTTTCCGCGGGCCATCGCGTTCGTCGTCGTGGCGACGTACCTGATTCTGTTGCTGCTCTTTCGCTCCGTCCTGCTGCCGCTGAAGGCGATTCTGATGAACGCGCTGTCGATCATGGCGTCGTACGGCGCGCTGGTCTGGGTCTTCCAGGAAGGGAACCTGAGTGGGGCGCTCGGGTTCAGCGGACTGGGGTTCGTCGAGGCGTCGTTGCCAGTGATCATGTTCTGCGTCCTTTTCGGATTGAGCATGGACTACGAAGTCTTCCTCCTGTCGCGCATCCGCGAGGAGTGGGAGCGCACGGGCGACAACTCGCGGGCGGTGGCGACCGGCATGCAGCGGTCGGGTCGGATCATCACCTCCGCCGCGCTGATCGTAGTGGTGGTCGCTGGCGCGTTCGTGACGGCCGACGTGGTGCTGATCAAGGCGCTGGGGTTCGGCATCGCCCTGGCCGTTTTTCTGGATGCGACAGTCGTGAGGGCGCTCCTCGTGCCGTCGACGATGCGTTTGCTGGGCGACTGGAACTGGTGGCTGCCGGCCCCGTTGCATCGCGTGTTGCCAGTTGGCCCACTGGCGGAGGAGTCAGCGTGATCGTTCGAGAATCTCGTGGGTGGATGGCGATGCTGATCGCGGTTGTCGTCCTGGCCGGTTCGGTCGCTTCGGGCGCCGCGGCCCGGCCGGCGACTCCGCTGGCGGACGCGCCGATTCCGATCGAGTTCCCGAGGGACGACGGGCCGCACGATTCCGGCATAGAGTGGTGGTACTTCACCGGCCACCTGTTCACCGAGGACGACGAGCGCTACGGGTTCGAGTACGTCGTCTTTCGCGCCCGCGACGGAAACATCGAGGGGTACGTCTCGCACTTCGCCGTGACCGACAACGCGCGCCATCGATTCATGTACGATCAGCGGCTTCTGGGCGCGCCGGGGGTGCGGGGAGACGCGGCGGCGCTCGATCTCGATCTGAACGGCTGGACGATGCGCGGCGGCGACGGCGCCTTCGCCCTGGCGGCCGACATGCCGGGCTATGCCATCCGCCTCGAGGTCGAATCGACTAAACCTGCCGCAATGCACGACGGCGACGGCTACATCGACTACGGCAACGGAACCGCCTCGTACTACTACTCCTGGACGCGGCTGAGCGTCGCCGGGGAGATCGACACCGGGGACGGTTGGAAGCCGGTGATCGGTATGGCCTGGATGGATCACCAGTGGGGCGACTTCGCCACCTATCAGGACGGCGGCTGGGACTGGTTCGCCGTGCAGCTCGATGACGGCACGGACGTGATGCTCTACTTCATTCGCGGTGCACGCGGCGAGGCGCTGCGCGTCGACGGCTCAGTCGTCGGTCCAGATGGAGAATTGACGGTGCTCGGCGCGGGCGACTTCGCGGTGACCGCCACCGCGGAGTGGACGAGCGCCACTACGGGCACGACATATCCATCCGGGTGGTTGCTGGAGATACCGGGTCTCGACCTCGCGATGTCGGTGACCCCGACGCTTCTGGATCAGGAGCTCGATACACGCCGCACGACCGGGGTTATCTACTGGGAAGGCGAAGCGGTGGTCGAGGGGACGTATGGCGACGAGCCGATCGAAGGCCTGGCCTACGTCGAGCTGACCGGATACGCGCCGTACGAACCGCTCGACGTGGGAACGCCGCCGGCGACACCGGAGTCGTGAACGTGGAGCGGAGCCATCGGCATGACATCGCGGCGGTCTGAACCCGTTTCCATTCCCGGACTCGACATCCCGCGGGCCAAGCGGTATGGCCGGACGCGTCTCGCCGTCCTGCTCGCGTCGACCGCCTGGTCCGTTGCGCGGCTCGTCTGGTTTGCCTCGGACCGTCGCGCCTCGCGGCTCGAGGCGGCGTTCGCCCAGACGGCGCCCGACCGACGGCTGACGACGCCGGGCTTCGTGGCGATCTGGACGGCGCTTTCATGGTGCTCCAGCTTGCCGGCGGCATTTCTCGGCGGTTACGTCGTCGAGCGCCATTTCGGCCTGACCAAACAACCCGTGCGCGGGTGGCTCACCGATCAGGTGAAGGACCTGCTGCTCGCACTCGCCGTCCGGGTTCCGCTGGTCACCGCCGCGTACGCGGTGATCCGGCGCCGGCCACGTGACTGGTGGCTGGTTCTCTCGGGGGCCGCTGTGCCGTTCGCTGTCGTGCTGAGCAACGTGGCGCCGACGCTGCTGATGCCGATCTTCAACACCTTCACCCCTTTGCGGAACGCCGCGCTGCACGAGCGAATTCGCGCCCTCTCCGAGAGGGCCGGGGTGACGATCAGCGACGTGTACCAGATGGACATGAGCCGCCAGAGCGAGAAACCAAACGCGCTTTTCACCGGGCTGGGCAATAGCAAGCGCATCGTGCTTGGCGACACCCTCCTCGAGCGGTTCGACGATGACGAAATCGAAGCCGTCGTCGCCCACGAGCTCGGGCATCAGGTCCACGGCGATATCTGGCGGCTGATCGGCTTCGGCGCCGCCGCCGATTTCGCCATGGCCGGGCTTCTCTCACGTCTCGCGCCGCCCGTCCTGCAGCGAACCTTTCGGCAAACCGGGGTTCGGCGGGTCGACGGGGTGGCATCGTTGCCGGTCCTCGCTCTCATCTTGACCGTCACGGGTTTCGTTCTGATGCCGATCCAGGCAGCGTTCAGCCGCGCGCTGGAGCGCCGCGCCGACCGATACGCTCTCGATCTGACCCGCGACGGCGAAGCCTACGCCCGAGCCATGGAGCGCTTGGCAGCCCTCGCCCTCGCCGACCCCGACCCACCGCGCCCCGTCGTTCTCTTGCTCTATTCGCACCCTCCCATAGGCGACCGCATTCGCGCCGCCCGCGAAGCACCAACCCGCCTCGAGCCGACGACTGATGACCGACAGCCGATAGCTCTCAGCTCATAGCCCAAAGCCCGGGACTCAAAGCGCACTAGGGGTGACACAGAGACGACGCTGTGCGTACACTGGCCGTTCCGCATCGAGCCGGCTTGGGCTGCCGCGGAGAGGGGTAGGACCGCGCTCGACCGTCGCCACACCCTGACCGAGGGACCGCCAGCCATGCCCGCGCGGGTCGAAGTCACGATGCCCGACGAACGTTCGGCGCAGCGAGCGCTGCTGGTGAGGGGACGGGGACAGCAGTGGGTGCGGGAGAGTACGCCATCACGGCCGGCGAGGCCTTTGTCTGGAAAAGCGACCGCGCCGTGGTCACGCTTTCGCAGGTCAGCGACGGCTGGATCGTCGAGTACTCGACGGTCGGCCGCCTGCTGGGGCCGCCGCAGATTCTGCATCACGCGCGGCACCGCGAAGCCAAGCACGCCGCCTGGGATCTCATGTCGCGCGTCCAGGCCGCCTGCAAGGACGACGAGGTCGGCATGCGGGCCGGGCTCTCCGCCGCGCGGTGGATCAAGGCGAGACCGCGGCCGGGCGGGTTGGGGCGATCGGGCTAGCGGCGCGTTGGGCTCAGACTGAACCTGAAGGCATGCCCGAGCTTCCCGAGGTCGAGACCATCCGGCGCATCGTCGAGCGCGAACTCGTTGGCCTGTCGCTGGCCGGCGTCGACCTCAGGTTGGCGAAGCTCCTGCGCGATTCGCCCCTCCCGGATCTCCGGCTGCTGATCGGCCGGGAGATCGAAAGCGCCGAGCGGCGCGCCAAGGTGCTGATCACCCACTGGTCGGGCGATCTGAGCGTGCTGACGCACTTCAAGCTCGCCGGGCAGCTCGCCGTCGTCAGACCCGATGGGCGCCGTATCGTCGCCGGGCACCCGGTCCCCGACCCAACCGGTCCCCTGCCTCACAAGTCCACCCACTTGATGCTCACGTTCGATGACGAAACGATCGCGTACTACAGCGATCTGCGGCAGTTCGGCTGGTGGCGTCTGATGCCGAGCGCCGACGTCGAAGGGGCCCTGGCGTCCTTTGCCTTCGGGCCGGAGGGGACCGGGGGAGAGGCATTCGACCGCGAGCGCCTGGCCGACCGCCTGGGTCGCCGTCGCATCGCGGTGAAGCCGGCGCTGCTCGATCAGCGCGTGGTAGCGGGGCTTGGCAACATCTACGTCGACGAGGCGCTGCATCGAGCGCGTATCCATCCGGGCCGCCCGGCGAACAGCCTATCGTTGGTAGAGATTGCCGCGCTGCACGAGGCCATCCGCTGGGCGCTGGAGCGTGGGATCGAGCAGGGCGGCGCCGACATCCGCCGCGGCAAAGCCTACCCCCGCGACGGGTTCCCCGCGATCCACGCCCGCAAGGGCGAGCCATGCATGAGATGCGGCACGAGCATCGTCAAGATCCCGCTCGGCGGGCGGGGAACCTATTACTGCCCGCGCTGTCAGCCGGATCCCGAAGCCTGATTTTTACCGAGAAGCGCCTTCGCGAACGCCCCCAGCGCGGCGCCTGCGCTGCCGCGCACGATCACGTCGGCCAGGGGATCGAGCGGCGTCGGTTCGTTGTTGACGATAGCCAGCGCGGCTCCTGACGCCGAAGCGACTTCCGGAACCCGAGCCGCGGGCTGCACGACCAGCGAGCTGCCGACCACCAGCATCAGGTCGCAGGCGCGGGCCGCCTCAAACGCCCGCGCGAGCGATTCTTCCGGCATCGCCTGCCCAAAGAGCACCGTTGCTGCCCGCAGCATGCCTCCGCACATGCCGCAATCCGGCAACGGCTCGCGTGCGAGCCGCGCCTGGATCTCGTCGGCCGGCCATATTGTTCCGCAATCGAGGCAGCGCACCTGGTGCGCGGTGCCGTGGAGCTCGATGGTGCGGCCGGGATCGCTCCCCGCCTTCTGGTGCAAGCCGTCGATATTCTGGGTGACGATCGTGGAAAGAATGCCGGCGGCTTGCAACCTCGCGAGCGCGATGTGGCCGGCATTGGGAGCCTTGGCGCGCAACGCCCCATAGCGCTCGCGACGTTCGATCCAGTAGCGGCGGCGCGTTTCCTCGTTCTCACGAAAGTCGCTCAGGGTCGGAGGCGCGTTGCGCTCCCAGACGCCGCCTGGCCCGCGGTAGTCCGGAATGCCGGACTCGGTGCTGATCCCTGCTCCGGTGAACGCCACGATCACCCGCGCCGAACGAGCCAGCTCGACGAGCTCGTTGATTTCGGAGGCATACGGACTCCGGATGGACGCGGCCGGGGGCGTCCCCGCGGCGTCCAAAGGATGCGCGCCTACCCTATCCCGTAGCCTTTGCACCCTTTGCACTCTTTGCACCCTTCGCCGGCGCGGCCCCGCCCCGGCAACCGCCCGAATTCCGTAAGAGAGGCCGGATGGATTCGTTCCAGAGTGTCTAGGCGGTTCACAGACCGGTTTTTCGAGACCCATGGGCCGTGTGACGATCGGTCACAAGAAGC
>CALMZR010000221.1 GCA_937870845.1 uncultured Chloroflexota bacterium | reverse complement strand
CGCTCCGCGGCGCGGCACAGGCGCTTCGTCACTTCCGCCCCGCCTCCTGCGCCAGACTATAGCATGGCGCAGCCAGCGATCTCTCCGATCGTAACGCCGCTCGTCGACGCCTGACGATTCCGATTGGGCGTCCGGCGCGTTCCGGCTCCTGCTTCGTTCCGGGCGACGCGGCGATCGTACGGCAATCCAAGCCGACCGCCCGGCCTTGACCTCCCCCGACCGCGGGGCGCATCATGGCGGCGTCGATGGCGCCTCGGCCCGGGCCGGGGCGCGCCTGTGTCCGCAAGGGAAGGCTCCAACCGGTGACGTCCGCGCCCGCGGTGACGAATCTCTCCGTCCGCCCCGTCCGCCGCGCGCGCCAGGAAGGCCTGCTCGAAGCCGTCATCGCCGCCCCGGCCGACGGCGACTCCAGCGGCGGCTGGGCGGTGCGGGTGCGCGGGCACGTCCTCTCCGCGACGAGCCCGGTGCAGTCGGTCGAAGCCGTCGTCCCCGGCACGATCCTCGCCGCCGCCATCCCCGAGCTGCCGACCCCCGACGTCGCCTCTCGCCACCCCGCCGTGCCGGGGTCCGCGACGTGCGGCTTCACGCTCCTCGTCGATACGCTCGGGCTGCGCCCCGACTTCGAGTTCCGCCTGCGCGCCACCCTCGCCGACGGCACGCGCGCCAAGGTCGCCATCGTGCGCGGCCAACGCCGTCCGCTGGAAACCGGCTACGCCCCGCGCCTGCAGCCGCTGATGGTCAACTCCCTCGGCCGCACCGGGACCACGCTGCTCATGCGCATGCTGGCGGCGCACCCGGCGGTCGTCGCCTACGCCCGCCCGCCGTACGAGGCGCGCGGCGGCAAATACTGGCTGCACGTCCTGAAAATCCTGAGCGCGCCCACCGACGTCCGCAAGCGGGTCGGGGCCCCCATGGAGTTCCACCTCGAGCCGCTGGCCGCCGGCGGCAACCCCTTCTACTCCTCCGCGTTCGAGGCCTGGCCGGAGGTCGAAACCTGGTCCGGATCGACCTACGTCGAAAACGTGGGCGCCTTCTGCCAGCAGAGCATCGACGGCTGGTACCTGGCGACGGCGGCGGGGCAGGGTCAAGCGGCCGAGCCCCTCGTCTACTTCGCCGAAAAGCACTTCCCCGACATCTACCCCCGCCTCATGCGCGAGCTCTATCCCGCCGCGCGCGAGATCTTTCTGGTGCGCGACTTTCGCGACATGATCGCCTCCATGATCGCCTACAACGAGCGCAAGGGATTCGACGACTTCGGCCGCGGCAAAGCCGGCAGCGACGACGCCTGGCTCGACTATCTGCACCAGACATTCCTCATCCTGCGCAACGCCTGGCGCGACCGCGGCGAGCCCGGCAGCCTCGCCCGCTACGAAGACCTCGTGCGCGACCCGGCGGGCGCCCTGCCCCCGCTCCTCGACTACCTCGGCCTCGACGCCGAACCCAGGACCGTCTCCCACCTCATCGCCGCTGCCGCCCCCGACAGCCCCGAGCTGCGCGGCCACGGCACCACCGCCTCCCCGGACGCGTCCATCGGGCGGTGGAGGCACGATCTGCCGCCGGAGTTACGGGAGGCGGTCGACGAGGCCTTTGGCGATCTGCTCGAGGCGTTCGGCTACGAGGCGGCGCGCGGCGGTCGAACTTCCCGAACTTCCCGAACTTCCCGATCTCCCGGGGAGACGGCTTGAGCGCGAGTGTTCGCTCATGAGTACGCGAGATCACACCGGCGAGCGGTTCACCCACGCAGCTTCGGCAGCACCCGCTCGCCGAACACTTCGATGAACCGCTCCTGCTCGGCGCGGCAGACGTTGTGCAGATTGATCTCGGCGAACCCCAGTTCCAGGTCCTGCTCCAGCCAGCGCAGATGCCGCTCCGGATCGGACGAGACCCGCATCCGCTCCCGCACGTCCCGCGGCGACAGCGCCTCGCTGGCGGCCGCGAACTGAGCGGGGGTGCGCAGCTCGGGCAACGCGTCGCTGCCGATCATCGGCGCCCGCCACTGCTCCCACGCCCCCTGCAGCGCCGCCTCGTCCGTCGCCGCGAACGCGAGCTGGGCCTGGAGGTAGAGCGGTTTCCCCTCCCCGCCCCCGCGCCGGAACGCCGCGACGATCGCCTCCATCGTGGCGCGGTCGCTGACCGTGGTGATCATGCCGTCGGCCCAGCCGCCCATCCACCCCGCCGTTTCCGGGCTGAGCGCCGCGCCCACGATGAGCGGCGGCGACTCCGGCAGGGAGGAGAGCTTCGCCTCTTCCACCTGGAGCAACCCGGAATGCGTCACCGTCTCCCCGTCCCACAAGCGGCGGATGATCTGCACCGCCTCCAGCAGCCGGGCGTTGCGCTCCGCCTTGGCCGGCCAGCGCTGGGCCACGATGTGCTCGTTGAGCAGCTCGCCGCTGCCGGGCGCGATCCAGAAGCGGCCGGGGTACATCTCCGCCAGCGTCGCCGCGGCCTGGGCCACGATCGCCGGGTGATAGCGCCACCCGCCGGGGACCGTCACCACCCCGAACGAGAACGGCGTCGCCCCCAGCGCCGCCCCCAGCCACGACCAGGCGAATCCGCTGTGCCCCTGCTGCTCCGTCCAGGGATGGAAGTGGTCCGAGCACATCGCGCTCTGGAACCCGGCCTCCGCCGCCAACCGCACCAACCTCAGCAGCGCGCTCGGTGGATACTGTTCGTGAGAGGCGTGATACCCAATCCTCGTCATGGTCTCGGCCACCGGCAATTCCCGTGCCAGACGAGCTATCAGCCATCAGCTATCGGCTATCAGTGGCGGCCGAGGTCGGTCTCCGTACTTGCCGTTATGGTCCCTTCATCGCGCGAAGTCGACGTGCTGCGCCTCCTCGCCGCCGGCCAATCGAACCCCGAGGGCGCCGGCGCCCTCTACATCGGCCGCGGCGCCGTCCGCACCCACGTCTCCAACATCCTGGCCAAGCTCGACGCCCGCACCCGCACCGAAGCCGCCATCATCGCCCGCGACCGCGGCCTGCTGTAGGCAGCGCACAGGGTGTCATTCCGAGCGAAGCGAGGAATCTCGGCGTCCATGGGACGCGCGTTCGCGGAACGCTGAGATTCCTCCTTCGTTGGAATGACACGTTTATCAGCGGCGCCTACGTCGACGTCTCGCGCGATGCGGATTCTAGCTCGCGCAAGGCGGCCAGCGTCTCCTCCACCAGCCGCGCCGCTGCCTCCGGAGCGAACGGCGAGGTGTCCACCTCATACCCACCCCGCGGATACTCCTCTGCGGTTGGGATATAGCCGGACCACCCCCCGGTGTACCCCCCGAACCACGTCGCCGCAAAAGGCGAGCGCTCCTTGATCGCCATTCCGATCGCGGCGAACGGCTCGCCCTCCGTGCCGGCCAGCACCGCCGGGCCGATCTGCAACGCATGCAGCTCGACGGCGAACTCCTCCTTCCCGCCGTACGTCTCGGCACGGGAGAACGCCATATTGGCCCGCTTCGTGGCGAACGTGGCCGCCTCGACGCCGGCCGCCGGCGCGCCACGCTGCTTCAGATCGTCCAGACGCGCCTGCGCTTCCCGCACCCGCGCTCGCGCCTCCTCCAGCGGAGGCTGCTCGATGAGGGGCAGCATGATGTCGCGGGACACGACCCGCACCATGGCGGCCTCTTCGGGCAGCGGCTCCCGCGTCCACTGGCCCAGGGGCGCGCCCGACTCCCAGACTCGCCCGTGGCGATGGCGAACCGCGGGCAGATCGAGCCCCAGGTAGACGCGGGCGGCCTCGCAGCCGACCTGTTGGCCGAGGCGGCGCACCACGCCGACGTCGTCGGTGTAGCCGTCCGGGCCGGGACCCACGTCGCCCGTTGCGCCCTGGGCGAAGAGGCACGTCGCGCCGGTGATCGCCTCCACGGTGCGCTTCAGGTGGCCGGGCCAGTCCGGGCTGATGAGCCGGTTCGTCGGGCCGAGCGTCGTCGGGTGCATCGTGTACCCGACGACCGCGGCGACCGAATCGCCCTCGCTGCCGTCGATGCGCACGACGAAGACCTCGGGGTCGATCACTCCCTCGGGATTGACCCCGGTGACCGGCCGCCCCCCCGGCGCGATCTCCCGCCGGTTCACCGCCACGCGGCTCTCCCCCGATCCGGCGGCCACCCGCGCCGGGCGCATGGCCTGCATCGCCAGCCGGGCCCCCCCGGCGGCAAACTCCGGCAGCAGCGCGTAGTAACCGGCCAGCGCCTCCCCGCCCTGGCGCGTCCAGTTCCACGCGCTCGGCGGCGGCCCGGCGTGGTTGTGCGTGACCGAAACGCGGACGTTTCGCGACGGGATCTCCAGCGCCTCGGCGACAGCCGCCCGGATGGCGTCGCTCTCCGGCCGCGAGACGATGACGATGTCGAGATCGACCCAGGCCGCCGCCGTCTCGCCATCGTCGACGACCAGCGCCGTGGCCCACAGATCGGCCTCGACCCCGTCCGGCAGCACATGCACCTGCGCCCCCCAGCTCGCGTGCGGGGCGGTCAGCGGCGGCGTAATCGTCACCCGGCCGACGCCGGCGCGGAATGAGACAGTTGAGTTGGTTGCGCTTGCAGTCATGGCAAAGTCGTACTCCGTCTCCCCGGACGCCCCTCACCCCAACCCCTCTCCCCGTGCGCGGGGAGAGGGGCCCTCGCCTGCAGCGTTGCTTGCACCGTGCTTCCTTCTCCCCGCGCACGGGGAGAAGGGCCGGGGATGAGGGGGGCTCAGGGCGACCCGGCCGCCCTGAGCCCCTTACACCGCATACCTCTTCACCACCTCCTCGTCGATCTCGATCCCCAACCCCGGTCCCTCCGGCAAGGCAACCATCCCGTCCACCACGGGGAAACGCTCGACGGTGAGCAGTTGGTTGAGCGCCGTCTCCTGCACGCAATATTCGAGGAATGTGGCGTGCGGCATCGCTCCGATGACGTGCAGCGAGGCGGCCTTGATGATCCCGGTGCTCCACGAGTGGGGGACCATCTGCACGCCTCGCAGCTCGGCGAGCTGGGCGATGCGGACGCACTCAGAGATGCCGCCGGCGCGGGTGACGTCCGGCTGGATCACGTCGACGCCGGCGCGCTCCATCAGCAGGTCGAACCCCCAGCGGGTGGCGTCCTCTTCGCCGCAAGCGATGCGCGTCTCCACGGCGTCGGCCAACTTGCGGTAGCCCGCCACGTCGTCCGGCCAGAGCGGCTCCTCCACCCAGTAGGGGCGGTACGGCTCGAAGCGCCGCACCTGGCGGATGGCGTGGTCCGCGTCCGGCCAGCCGAGCCCGATGTCGAACATCAGGTCGACGCCGTCGCCGGCCGCCTCCCGCGCCGCCCGCACCAGCGCCACGTCGAGATCGGCGTCCCGCCCGAACGGCCCCCAGCCGAGCTTCACCGCCGTGAACCCGCGCTCGACCAGCCCGGCGACCACTGCAGCGGTCTCTTCGGGCGTATCCGGCATGAGCGTGCTCGCGTAGGCTCGGACTTCGGTGCGATGAGGCCCGCCCAGCAGGCGGTGGATCGGCTGTCCCAGCGCCTTCCCCTTGATGTCCCACAGCGCGATGTCGATGCCGCTGATGGCGTGGATGGCCGGCCCCTGCCGGCCGTAGTAGATCGAACCGCGGTAGAGCGTGCGCCAGAGGCGGTCGATCTCCAGCGGGTTCTCCCCGAGGAGCAGGTGGCGCAGACCGCTGGCGATGGCGTGCGACGGCGGCGCCTCCACGATCGCCTTCACCACCGGCGGCAGCGAATCGACCTCGCCGATGCCGGTGATCCCCTCATCCGTTTCGATGCGGATCAGCAGCGCATCCTGGCTGCCGTCCGCCTTGGAGACATCCATCGTCGGCTGCCGCAGCACGATCGCCTGCACGTCGGTGATCTTCAAGGCCCGTCCCTCCCGGATCGGCGGTCACCCAACCGTGAAGAGCTGATAGCTGATAGCTGATAGCCGATAGCCCCTCACAGCACCCCAAACCGGTCGTACACGTCCCGCAACAGATACCCCTCCTCCAACATCTTCCGGCTCGAGTTCTCGGCCTCCACCTTCTCCAGGGCGGCCCGTACCGTTTCTTCGAGCCGATCCCGCGGGATGACCACCACCCCGTCGATGTCGGCGAAGATCACGTCGCCAGGGTGGACCATCACCCCGCCGCACAGCACCGGGCAGTCGTAGTCGACCACGATCGACCGCGAAGAAGAATCGACCGGGCGAAACCCGGTGCAGAAGAGGGGGAACCCCATCTCCAGGATGCGCGCCACGTCGCGCGTGTGCCCGTCGATGAGGGCCCCGGCCGCCCCCCGCGCCCGCGCCGCCGTGGAAAGCAGCTCGCCCCACAGGCAGGTCCGCTCCGACCCGTTCGTCGCCGCCACCATCACGTCGCCCGGCTTGAGCGAATCGACGGAGGAGATCTCCTTCTCGTACGGATTCTGCGGCCGCTGATAGATGTCCGCGGTCAAGACTGTATGCGCCCGGCCCACCAGCCGCATGCGCGGCTCCAGCGGCCGGATGCGCGCGCTCATCGCCTGCTCCAGCAACCCCTGCCGATCGAGGACATCGGAAACGACCGCCGTATACAGCCGCTCCCGCAGAATGACCAGCGGATCGTCTTGCCGCCCCGCTGCCTCGCCGTCTCGCGCCTTCTCCGCTTCATGCGGCATCGTGTGGTCCCTCCCGCCTCGCGTTCGATCCGACATCATGCCTCCGAAATCGGCGTGTGCCACGCGGTATCATCGCTCCATTCCCGGATGCAACGTGGGAACCGAACGCCAGGAGCCAAGCATGACCGTGGACGTGGTCGCGACCGAGCTGCCGCTCAACCTGCACGAGTACGAGGCCGCGGCCCGCGAGCTGCTCTCCCCCATGACGTGGGACTACGTCAACGGCGGCTCCGGCGACGAAATCACCCTGCGCGCCAACCGCGCCGCCTTCGAGCGCTGGCGCTTCCTGCCCCGCGTGCTGCGCGGCCTGCGCGAGGTCTCGACGGCCACGACCATCCTCGGCCAACCGGTCTCGTTGCCGGTCCTGATCGCCCCCTCCGGCATGCACCGCCTCGCCCACGACGCCGGCGA
>CALMZR010000220.1 GCA_937870845.1 uncultured Chloroflexota bacterium | reverse complement strand
CGCGGAGCCCGCGACGTACGTTGTCGCCGCCATCGGTGAGGAGGCGGAAGCGCGAGACCCCAGCGCGCGCGCCGGGCGCGAGGACCGGGAGCGCGTTCGTCAGGGCAGCGGCCAGGCCGACGGCGCCCCCCGCGTGCGCAGAGTGAGGGAGGGGCGCACACCGCGCGTGCGCACCGGCGGCGGACGCGGCGGCGGCGGCGGACAGGCGCAGCAACCGGCCCCAGGCGCTCCAGGCGGCGGGCCGACGGCCGGCGACCCCGCCGCGCCTACGGCGCCCGCGGCCGGAACGCCGGGGGTGGATCCAACCCTGGAACCGACCCTGCCCGCAGACCCGACTGTTCCCGCCGACGGCACGCCGCCGCCCGCGGAGACGCCGCCGCCCGCGGAGACGCCGCCTCTCGTCGCGGAGACGCCGGCGCCCACGGAAACGCCGCTTCCGGCCGAGACGCCCACCCCCGAGCCGACCGTCTTCGTGCCGCCGACTAACCCGCCGGTCCCGGACGTGCCCGGCGTGCCAACCGTTCCGCCCGCCGAGACCGTTCCTCCCGAGGCCCCGCCCGCCGAGGAGCCGCCGCCGGCTGAAGAGACACCCGCGCCGCTCGAGGAGGAATCCGCCGAACCAGCCGCGGACGCGTAGCATCGGTGTCGCGCCCGCCGCGCCACACCCGTATCATCCCGGGCGTCAGAGAGGAGTCGCATTCGTCACGGGCGCCGACCTCCTCGAGGGCGAAGAGGGGCGGTTGCCCCGCGCCAGGTAGCCGCTCGGTTCGGCTGCACCGCCAGCAGCCGGATGCACGAGGCGATGGCCAGCACCGACAAACCACGGGCGGCGTCTCTTCGCGACCGCCCCACTGACGCAGAGGCCCCGCCTGGCAGAACTCGGATTTGACCGCGTTTTTTGAGGGTGCTAGGATCGTTCTATCCCTGAACCGTCAGGATGCTTTCATCGGCGTTGGTTCGATCCGGACGGACGGGCAGTCGTCAACGGTTGCCAGCTTGCCAGATCGAACCCCGACCGTCGTCTCAAGCAGGAGGGCATCATGCAGCGGATCTCTCGGCGTCGGCTCCTCGCGTCGGGTCTGGTCTTGCCCAGCTCGGCCTATCTGTCGAGCGCCGGCGTCCTGCCGGCGGCGCCCCTGGCCCTCGCACAAGACGCCGCCGAAGCCACGCTGAACCCCGACGTGACCAGTGGCAAAGAGCTGTACCTGCTTAGTTGGGACAACTACAAGGCCACCGGCATGGAGACCTGGCTGCCCGATTTCGAGCAGGAGATGGGCGGCAGGGTCGTCCTCGACAAGGTCGCCAGCAACAGCCTGCAGGACAGGCAAATCGTCTCGCTCTCCGGCCGCACCGGGGAGTACGACCTGATGACCGTCGACGAGCCGTACATGCCGGCCTTCAGTCCGTACCTGATGGACCTGACGCCGCTGATCGAGCGGGACGGCTTCCCCGTGGACGACTGGGTGCCGATCATGTGGGACGCGGGAGTCTACGAGGGGAAGGTCTACGGCATCCCGTTCGACCCGAACGTCCAGATCCTCTACTACCGCCAGGACCTGCTCGACGCCCTGGAGATCCCGGTCCCGACGACGTGGACCGAACTCTACGATGCCGCGATGGCGGCGCAGGATCGAGACAATGAGCTCTGGGGCATGGCCATCATGACCAAGCGCGACCCCCAGACCGGCATCAACCTCTGGACCTTCATCAACGCCTGGGGCAACGAAATGTTCGACGAGAACCACCAGGCAGCGTTTGCGAACGACCAGGGCTACGCCGCCGCCGAGTTCTTCAAGCAGGTCGCCGACAACATCGCCCCGGCGGGGCACGCCGGGTACGACTACGCCGGGATCTCCGATGCGTTCGCCACCGGCAAGGCCGTCTTCATGTACAACTGGGCGTCGAACACCCTCAACATCACCGAGGGCGAGCTCTCCGTCGTCGCCGATAAGGTCGGCTTTGCCCCGCCGCCCGGCGAGGAGCGGGCGCTTTCCATGCGCGGCGTGTGGACCATGGGCATCCCGGCCGATGCGCCGAATCCGGAGGCGGCCTGGGAGTTCATCAAGTGGTTCACGACCCAGGAGAGCATGTTCAAGTACATCGAGGGCGGCTCCGGCAAGTCGCCGCGGCTCTCGGTGCTCGACAGCGAGCGCTTTCAGGAGACGAGCCCGGACTCCGAAGCCGTCGCCGCGACCATGAAGATCGCCGAGGAGCGCCCGATCTACAAGGAATACGAGGAGATCAACACCCAGCTCCAGATCTTCGCGTCGCAGTTGACGGCCGGCGAGCTCACCCCGCAAGAGACCATCGACGGCCTGGCCGCGGAGCTCAACGCGATCATGCAGGCGGGGGGATACCAGCAGTAGGCTGATCCAGCGCGGCTGGCTGGGCGAACCGCCGCGGCCGGCCGCGCGTCACGAACCAGACTCTCCTGCAAAGGGGTTGCGCTTTGGCCGGATACGAGGTCGCCACGGTCAGACCCGCCCGTGCTGAGGACTCGCTCCTGCGCCGGTTGCGGCGGTCGCGGACCCTGCCCGGATATCTCTTCCTGGCGCCGGCCCTCATCGTCACCGTGGCCATCATGCTCTATCCGCTGGTCTTCTCGCTCCAGACCAGCTTCGAGTCGTACCAACTCGCCCGGCCGGAAGAGCGGGAGTTCATCGGCCTCGACAACTACCTCTGGACGATCCAGTCGCCGAACTTCCTCAACTCCATCACGGTCACGCTCGTCTTCACGGCAGCGGCGGTCACCCTCGAGTTCCTGCTCGGCCTGGCGCTCGCCCTGCTGGTGAACCGGGAGTTTCGCGGCCAGGGCCTCGTCCGCACCATGCTGATGCTGCCGCTCTTCCTCACGCCGTCGGTGGTGGGGCTCCTCTTCGTCCGGCTCTACTACCCGGGCGACGGATTGGTGCCGCTCTTCCTCTCGCTGTTCGGCCTCGACAACAATTTCCCGCTGCTGGGCACGCGGGCGACCGCGCTGCCGGCGATCATCCTGATGGACGTCTGGCGCACGACGCCCTTCATGTTTCTGGTGCTGCTGGCCGGGCTGCAATCGCTGCCGCAGGAGGTGATCGAGGCCGCCCAGATCGACGGCGCCTCGCCGTGGCAGATCCTGAAGGGCGTCACCCTCCCGCTCCTGATGCCCCTCATCCTCGTCGCCCTCACCATCCGCGGCATGGACGCCTTCCGCGAGTTCGACACCTTCATGCTCCTCACCGGCGGCGGCCCAGGCCAGGCGACCGAGGTCATCTCGATGATGGCGTACATCCTCGCCTTCCGCGCCTACGACATCGGCCGCGCGTCCGCCGTCGCCTGGGTGATCCTGATCCTCGTGCTCATCTTCAGCGTCTTCTTCGTCAAGAAGCTGCGTGACATGCAGATGGAGAGCTAGGGGGCTCATGACGACGCAGCGCAGAAACGTCGGAGCCGGGCGCGCCGTGCTGATCGCGATCGCGCTGCTCTGGTCGCTCTTCCCGCTCTACTGGATGTACTCGACGGCGTTCAAGCCGGAAGCGCTGGACCGCCGCGTGCCCCCGGTCTTCGTCTTCCAGCCCACGTTCGAGAACTTCGAGCGGATGCTGCGGGCGACGCCGTTTTTGCAGTACCTCAAGAACACCCTCATCGTCGCCGGCGTGACGACGGTGGCCGCGGTGGCGCTGGGGTCGCTCGCGGCCTACAGCTTCACCCGCTTCCGCTACCCGGGCTCGGACTTTCTGCCGCTGGCCTACCTGGTGATGCGGATGCTCCCCCGTTTCGTGCTGGTGATCCCCTACTACCTGCTGATGCGCACCTTCGGGCTGCTCAACACGCACTCCTCGATGATCCTCGCCTACCTGGGGTTCGCGCTGCCGTTCACCATCTGGATGATGATCGGCTTCTTCAAGGAGATCCCGATCGAGCTGGAGGAGGCCGCCATGGTCGACGGCGGCGACCGGCTGCGGGTCTTCGCCCAGATCGTGCTCCCGCTGGCGGCGCCGGGCCTGGCCGCGACGTCGATCTTCGCCTTCATCCTCGCCTGGAACGAGCTGCTCTTCTCGCTGGTCCTCTCCGGGCGGGACACGCGGACCCTGGCCCAGTTGCCATTGACCTTCTCGACCGACCGCGGCACCGAGTGGGGGATGGTGATGGCCGCCGGCTCGCTGACGCTCCTGCCCGTCATCGCCTTCGCCCTCCTGGTGCAGCGCCACATCCTGCGCGGCATGACGCTGGGGGCGGTCAAGGGTTAGAGCGTTTTGTGAGAAGTTCGCGAATCGAACATTGCTCGTCGTACGCTTACGCCATGCGACCCCTGCGGTATGCCATCAACGTCACGTTGGACGGGTGCGTCGATCATCGGGCCGGGTTCACGGACGAAGCGTTGCATCGTTACTGGGCCGAGACCCTCGCGCAGGCCGATGCCCTCCTCTTTGGCCGGGTCACCTACGAAATGATGGAGGCGGCGTGGCGGCCGCCGGCGGGGACAGGCGCCCGGCCCGAGTGGATGGCCGAGTGGATGGAACCGTTCGCCCGGACGATCGACGCGGCCAAGAAGTACGTCGTGTCGAACACCCTGGACCGGGTCGAGTGGAACGCGGCGCTCGTGCGCGGGGATGAACTGGGGAGTGTCGTTCAACAGCTCAAGCAGGAGCCGGGCACGGGGCTGTTCGTGGGGGGCGTGACGCTCCCGCTGGCGTTGGCGGAGCTGGGATTGATCGACGAGTACGAGGTCGTG
>CALMZR010000219.1 GCA_937870845.1 uncultured Chloroflexota bacterium | reverse complement strand
CGTGCTAGACGGGCTATCGGCTATCGGCTATCGGCTATCGGCTATCGGCTTTCAGCATGTGTGAGAACCCCTCTCCCCGCGCGGGGAGAGGGGTTGGGGTGGGGGGAACTACCCCAGCGGCCAGGGCAGCCGGGACGCTTCCACGACTGGAGCGATTTCCTCTTCGAGCGCCGCGGCCTCGGTCACGACCGGCGCCGGAGCCGCGGACGCGGCCACCAGCTTGCTGTCGTCGAAGATGTCGTTGGCGATCAGGATGCCGAGGGGGACGCCGCCGATGTGCTTGCCGATGACCTTCTTGTCGACGTCGGGCACGATGCCACTGTTGTCGTTCGTCACCGCGAAGGCGTCGAACGACCAGTGCACCCCCAGGTAGACGCGGCTGAGCCCGTTCTCGACGATCATTTGCCACAAGCCGCCAGGGAACGCCCGCACGTGCCGAGGACGCACGGCGCCCTTGTTGTCCCGGTTCTGGCCGTTCAGCTCCTCCGAGACGAACGTCAGGTTGTTGAACAGCGTGTCGGCCTGCCTGTTGTTTGCGGCGATGCCATAGAACCGCCGCGTCATGTGGAAGGCCGCGGCCCCGAACGTGGCGTGCCCCGATGGGTATGCCGGGAACGGCGGGGTGAAGTTCTTGCCCAGTTGGTTGGTGAAGGGCGCGCCCAACGGCAGCCACCCGGGGTCTCCGTCGTCCCCGATGTCGTCGCTCCCCGTCGTCGGCGGCGCGCCCATCGACGTATGGTGCTCCCGGATGCCGACCACCGGCCGCCAGAACTCATCGCGGTACTTCACTTCCCAGGCGAGGATGCCGGCGTCGGCCATGGCCGCGTTCACCAGCGCGAAGAGCCGGGCGTTCTGGGCCAGCGTGTTCCGCCGTTGGCCGGCCGGCTTCGCGGCGTTGGCGGGGTTGTCGGTGTTCTCCGCGACCAGGCGGACGATCTGGTTGTAGAGCCGCGGCGGCGTGCCGAGCCCGAGCGCGCCGTCGTAGCCCCAATAGACGCCAATAATCGTCTCGTTCTCCGTCCGGCGCCGACCTTCCGGAGAGACGGTTCCCATCAGTTCCGGGGCGATCCCCTTGCCGCGCACCTGGCGCAAGGCGCGGCGATACTCGCCGGCGCCGGTCGAGGGCTGTGGCGGTGGGGCCAGGGTGTGGCGCACCTTGCTGGCGAAGAGCTTGGCCGTGCCGTACTCGGGGCCGTGAAAACTCTGGGCCGGGTTGTCCGGATCCTGACGATGCTTGCCGCGCTCGTACTTGGGCTTGTACTTGAGGCTCGCCGCGCCCGGATCCCCCATCCGCTCCTTGAGCATGGCCTTGCCGACCGTCTTGCCGAAGGCGTACCCATCCTTGGCGGCGGCGGCCGTCACCCCGACCGGGGCGTAGCTCTCGTCGTAGATCAGGTCGAAGAACGCCTTCTGGCTCGGGAAGAGGTCGCACAGCGTCGTGTAGGCCGCGGCGGCGATCGCCGTCTCCGGCGATGCCCCCGCCTTGGCCGCCGGGACGAACTTGGCGGGGTTGAGGTAATGGGTGTCCGTCGCCTGACCGGAGGCTTTCGCCGCGCCGATGTAGGCGTCGTACATCGCCAGGTGGATGATGCCAAGCGCGCGGGCGCTCAGGGTGGGCCCTGTCTGCTCCCCGGCGCCATTGCTGTGGCTGACGCGGTTGGCCTCCAGGGCGATGTCGTTCCAGTAGAGAATGGCGTCTCCCACGGTGCTCCCTCCTGTCATTGGCGTCGGGACGTCGCGAGCCGCTGCTGGGAATGCACGGGCGCAACCCGGCCGGCTGGTCCCGGAACCACTATGGAGAGGGGCGGCGCACTTCGCATCCGTATAAAGTGCGGATTTCGTTTTCATCAACGCGATGCGGCGCCGAGGCCAGGGGCGTCAGCCCAGGAGCGCCGCGATCTCCGGCTTCTCCAGCAGCGGCCAGATCGACACCCCGAAATTGCCGCGCCCGAACGCCCCGCCCAGGTGCATCCCCAACACTTCGCCGGAGGTGAGCGAGACGAGGGGGGCGCCGCCGTCGCCAACCGTCGTGCTGCAATCGTGCCGCACGTCGGACCCCGCGATCGGCTGCTCGCCCGGCTCCGCGTCGCCCAGCAGCCCCAGCGCAACCCGCTTGACGCCGTAGGGTGGCGGGAACATGCGGCTTGCCGCCACGGGGTCGCCCAGGGCCGCCCCCGCCGCGGCCGGGTGCCCGACGAGGAAAACCCTCTCGGCAACGAGCGGCCCGTCCGGCCGCTCGCGCCGCAGCGGCGGCGGCGCCGGCAGCGGGTGATCCGCCGGGTTCTCCAGTCGCAACAGGAGGAGGACGTCGTCGCGGTAGAGCTCCTTGGTGGCGCGGACGCGGCGCGGCGGCTCGTTGGCGACGGTGCGGGCGAAGTCGACGAAGACGCCCGGCTTCTTGTTCGTCTTGCGCGGGGTCTGCCAGGGCACGGGGAAGGTGAGCAGCACGTCGGGAGCGACCAGGAAGCCGGTCGCCGCCGCGACGGTGACGCCCTTGGTGTTCTGCGACTGGACCAGGCCTACCGACGGCAACGTAGCGCGGACCCGCTCGTGCTCCGGGCTGCCGGGCGCGAACCATTCGGCGGGAAAGGGTTGCTCGTCGTCGAAATCGGCGCCTTCGACGAAAAGGACCGGGCGAGAGGCAGTCGCCGCCGGGGAAGGGGAAGCGACCAGGGCCACGGCGCGCGCCGTCTCCGGCGCGTCGAGCATGGAGAGGGAGAAGGCGGGGGCATCGCCGGCGCCCGGGGCGGACAGGATGTCGCCGATGGCGGGCAGCTCGGCCAGGCGCCAGATCGGTTCGGCCACGTTGCCGGAGCCGTCCGCCGTCTGCTTGCGCCCGTGGAAATGGAGCCCCCACACCGCTCCGCTCCCGAAATCGACCAGCGGCGACCCCGAGCTGCCGCCCAGGGTGGTGCAGTCGTGGAAAAGGCGCGGCATCCCTTCCCAGCGCCCCAGCCGCGCCATCCGCCCCAGCGAGACGCGCTTGACGCGCAGCAGCCGGAAGTACAACGGCACGCGCGCATCCCCCGGGTCGAACGTCGGGTAGCCGACGGCGAACGCCTCGCGCGGGAACGCGTCGGCGGGGGGCGCGGTCAGTTGCAGGGGGACCGGTTCGGGCGGCTCGTGGCCGGGGGTCTCGCGCAGCTCGAGCAAGGCCACGTCCGGCTCGTCGCGGCGGGCGATGAACAGCACGCGCTCGATGCGGTGCACGTTCTGCTGCTCGTCGTAGACGCCGCCGAAGTCGATGAGGACGACCGGCTCCTGCTCGCCGCGGCCGTCTTTCAGGAACGGGAAGGCCGAATCGCGGGCCATGGCGAAGACCTCGGCGACGTGCCGGTTCGTCATCACGATGCGCGGCGCGACCACGAACCCGGTGCCGACCACCAGGCCGACCTCCAGCCCGGTGGCGCTGACGCCGCGCGGGACGTAGTGGTGGATCTGGATGCGGCCCACGGCGCGCAGGATACGCTCGACCGCCTGCCGGTGCGCGCTGACGCGGGCCAGCCACGGCTCCGGGATGCGCTCCGTGTCGTCGATGGCGCCGGGGTCGGCGTAGAGGCAGGGGTGGGTAAAGAGGCTGGCCCCCTCGACGATCTCGGCGGCGACGACCGATTCGAGGTTGACCTCGGGCGGCGGGGCCTGGATCTCCGCCAAGAGCTTGGCGACGGCCCCCTCCTCCGTCTCGTCGGGGAACTTCTGGCGGGCGTAGAAGACGAAGTCGAGCGGAACCCCGGCGGTGAACGACGCGCCGCCGCGCGCGGCGGCCGGCGCGGGGACGCCGGCCGGCGGCAGGCTGAACGCCAGGCCGTCGTCCAGCGCGGCCGCGAGGGCTCCGGCCTCCCGCGCCTCGGACACGGCGTCGGCCGCCGCCGATGCCTCGGTCGGCGGCGCCGCTTCGGGGATGGGATCGACGACGACGATGGCCACGGCTGCCTCCTTCCCTTCGCGTTACGCCTCGCCCAGCACGATCGCGCAGGAGACCGTCTCGCCCGCCTTGACCGGGACCTCCACGGTCCCCACCGCGTATCCATCGGCCGCGGCCTGGAGCGCATAGGTTCCCGGCGTCGGCGCCGCGAGGAGGACCGCGCCATCATCGCCCGTCAGCGCGGCGACGTCGGGGAAGGACCCCGGCCCGCGGACGAAATAGACGCGGGCGCCGGCGATCGGCTTCCCCCCGGCGTCGACGACGCGGCAGGCAATCAGGGCCGGCGCCGGGCTGGTCACCGCGGCGCCTTTCCGGCAGGTTCCTGATCTGTGATACGGCTCCCGCGTAGTCGTGTCATTCCGAGGAACGAGGAATCTCGGCCTCGATGAAACGGCGTCTCGGTGGCGCCGAGATTCCTCGCTTCGCTCGGAATGACACGAGCGGTGGGCGCCCGGAATGACATAGGGTAGGGTCGCTCGGGACGACACGGGTGTGGGCTCCCGGCCTCTGCCATCACTCCATCCACGACGTGATCCACCCGTAGACCTCGTCGTTGATGCGGGTGCCGGAGTTGGCGGTCGCGCCGCCGTAGGCATGCACGGCCACGGCGATGCGCGCGTCGTCGACGATGCGGAAGACGGCGGCCCCGCTCTGGCCGCCGGCGGTGTCGGCTTCGTAGTAGACCTTGCGCGCGTTGACCTGGGCGACGGCGCGCGAGTCGAACCACTGCGTGCCGGCCGGCTTGTCCCCGGGGTAGCCGGAGATGTTGACCAGCGCGCCCAGCAGCTCGTCGTCCGGGTAGACGGCGACGCCGAACATGCCGACCTCTTCGCCGAGGGGGGTGGGCACGACGATGGCCCCGAAGTCGAAGTTCTCGTCCCCCTCCTCCGTCCAACCGTCGACCGACTTGAAGACGGTGCTGGTCACCGAGCCGTACGGCGTCGCCGTGCCGTTGCGGCCGCACATGACGTTGATCTTGCTCACCCAGCCGTCGCGGCCCGGCACGCCGCTGTTCTTGATGTAGACGCAGTGGCCGGCGGTGATCAGGGTGCGCGGGGAGACGAACCAGCCGGTGCCGACCCACTGCGAGTTGTCGCGGCCGGTGATGACCAGCGAGGCGATGGCCCGCCACGGGTAGGAGGCGGTGTCGGTGATCTGCGTCCGCTCGTCGACGCCGAGGACGGCCTCGACACCGCCGCTGCCGAAGGACGCTTCGCCGATGTCCGGCAGGTCGCCGAAATCGGGCGGAACCTCCTGCACCCTGGGTGGCGCGGCCGCCGCTTCCGGCCCGAACGAGACCGCCGCCGTGTGCCCGGCGACCGCTTCGAGACCGCCGACGGTGGGCGTCGAAACGTTCGGGCTGGAGCCCTGGGTAGCCGGCAGCGTCACCGCGCGGGCCGCCACCGGCTGGGTGGCGTCCGGGGGGAGGTTGGAGACCGACTGGTAGCCGGAGGCCAACCCCTGGGCGGTTTTCTTCTTGTCGCTCATCGCAGAACCTCCATGACGCCCAAGGCGCCGCGCGAGACTCGTGTCATTCCGAGCGCAGCGAGGAATCTCGTGGTTCCCTCGAACGGCGTTTCGGTGGAGCCGAGATTCCTCCTTCGTCGGAATGACACGGGCTGGGAACGCTGCTCCATGCGCGGGAACAAGCGTTGGACTCGAGCCGCCCTATCCACGCGCATACGGGCTGAACCCCCTCGTGTTGGCCGGGGACGATTCGGGCGCCGGCGGCGGGCTGGGGAACGTGACGCCGGCGAAGTCGCCGTTGGCGTCGTATTCGACGGTCGGCATCGCCGCGGCGGATTCGGGCATGGCGCCGGAGGGACCGGAATCGGGGTGGGCGCCGATCGGCTGGCCTGGTTGGGCGGCGTTCGCCGGCATCGCCGGGGCGCGCTCCGGCGCGCCGCCGCAGCCCCCGGCGGCGACCAGCGCGCAGAACTCCCCGGCCACCCAGCCGGGCTGGTTGATGTTCGGGATCAGCACCGGGTACCACGCATGCCCTTCCGCCGGTTGCGGCTCCCCGCCGACGCACATGCGCGCCCCGAACGGCAGCTCGTTCACGATGGCGAACCCGGAGCCCGGCCCTTGGCGTAGCCGTAATGGGCCGTCGGCGACGCTGATGAGGTCCTGCCGCCCAAAGGCGCCGGCCGGTGAGCCGCCGTTGGGCGAGGCGCCGCCGTTGGCGTCCTGGCTGGTCAGGACCGGGTCGGGGTCGAGGGAGCAGCCTTCGAAACCGGCGCGCCGCTCCCAGTGCAGGTGCTCGTTGCCCTGGGCGAGGGCGGAGCAGGTTGAATCGGTGCAGTTCGTGCCGGTGACGCCGATCTGCTGCCCCTTGCGCACCATCTGGCCGGTGGCCACCCAGGACTCCGAGAGGTGGGCGTAGATGTGGTACTCCCCGCGGAACGGCCCCACGATCGGCTCGATGTCGACGTGAAACGGGGTGTAGACCGTGTCGCGGCCGCCGAACTTCACCACCCCGTCGGTGGCGGCGAAGATCGGCTCCCAGATCGCCTCCACGTCGTGCCCGCAGTGGACGTGCGCCGAGAGACAGTGGTTGGCGCAGTAGGTGTAGACGATCCCGTTGTCCTGGCCGTTCTCCGACCAGAGATGGCGCATCCGCGGCATCAGCACCACGGGGATGAAGATTTGTCTGACCATTGGCTCCTCCGCTGTGAGCTATCAGCTATCAGCTATCAGCTATCAGCTATCAGCTATCAGCTATCAGCTTTTGGCCTTCGGCGCCTGCTGCGGGCGCCGCTCCACCGCCTCTGACTGATAGCTGATAGCTGATAGCTCGTCACGCCATGCGCCGCGCCCCGAGGTACTTGGGGCGGAAGTAGTCGGAGAAGGCGTCGTCTTCGCGGACGCCGGTCTGCTCGTTGAGGGCGTTGACCATGCGGTTGCTCCCGATGTAGATGCCGACGTGGGAGGCGTTGTTCCCTTCCCGCACCTCGTCGGGGTCCATGGTGTCGTAGAAGAGGACGTCGCCGATCTGCAGCTCGTCCCAGTTCGTCACGGGGGCGCCGGTGTTGAACTGGGCGTGGGAATCGGGGCTGATGTTCGTGCCCGTGGCCTCCAGCACCGCCCAGTGGACCAACCCGGAGCAATCGAACGTGTCCGGGCCGTGGGTGGCGAAGACGTACCGGCTGCCGATCTTGCCGCGCGCGGCCTCGGCGATGCGGCGGCCGGCGCCGGCCGCCGAGACATGGCCGCCTCCCCCGCCGCCGTTCGGGTCTGGCCCCGGCCCGGGCGTCTTGTCCTTGTCTTTGTCCTTGTCCTTGTCCTCGGGGTCGTCGGCCAGTTCGTTCTCGCGGACGTAGCCGCGCTCGCCGCCGTCGCGGACGGAGACCGGGACGAAGCGGTCCTCGGCGGCGCCCAGCACCGTCAGGCGCGTGCCGGCGGGGAGCGTGCGGATGACCTCGCCCTTCGGTCTGTCGAAGAGCTTGGCCTGGGAGGCGGTGACGGCGCGCCGCCGCTCGCGGTCGCGCTCCATGGCGGCCTCTTTCACGGCAAAGTCGCGCGGCGGCGCGTTCGCCATGGTCGCCTCGGGGCTCATCGCGCCGAGCGTTCCCTGCCGGGCGGCGGACTCCGGCCCGCCCGCGGCGCCTTCCGCGATCCAGACCTTTCCCTGCCCATCGGAAAAGATGTGCAGCGGGTTGAAATCCCACCAAGTGGCGCCGTCGGCGAGCTGCCTGGAGCCGTTGAGCCGCGGCCACTGCCCCGGCGGCAGGTGCTTGACGCAGTAGTCGATGTAGAAGCGCGTCACCGGTCCCTCGGGGTTGGCCTGGGGGAAGAGCGAGAGAAAGACCTCGACCGGCATGGTCGGCGGCAGGCCGGGGAAGGTGGGCGTCTCCCCCTTCACTTCGGCGATGAGGTCGGCGACCGCCTGCTTGAAGGCAGGCCAGCGGTTCTCGTCGCGCAGGATGCGCGGGCACGGGTTGGCCGGCCACCAGTCGTTGTGCCCTTTGAGCGCCTCGACGCCGCGGCCGAGCCCGTCGCGCAGCAGCGCCGCGGCCAGCACCGCGGCGTTGCGCTCGGCCCGCTGCGCGTCGCGGTCGCTGTTGACGCACAGCTCGACGCTGATGTGCGATTCGTTGCCGGGAGACCCGGCGTGGATGCTCGTCTCGTTGACGGGGATCTTCTGAATGACGACCGTGTCGTCGACGTAGAAGTGAACGCCGACGGGGCCGTCGGGATGCCCAGGCGTGCCGTCGTCCTGCCATTGCGAGTGGCCGCGGGCGCCCATGCCGGGGTTGAGGTTGTTCGTCTCGTGCTGGGTGACCCCTTCCGGGTTCATGGCGCGGCCGGGGCGGTTGGGGCCGACCGGGGTCAGCTTCTGTTCGTACGGGAAATCGCTGGGGACGAAAACCGGGGTGGCGAGACCGGCGATGGTGAGCGCCCTGCCCTTCGGGGCGGCGGTCAGGGCGTTCTCGATCGGCAGCTCGTTGATCTCGTTGGCCAGGGTTTGGACGTAGAGATCGACGTCGTTCTCGAAGCCTGGAGCGTAGATCTCGACGAACTCGCGCATCGTGCCCTGCTGCGGGTAGGGGCTGGCGCCGACGCGCCTGACCCAGGCGCGGGTCGCGGCGGCGTACGACGGGTGGCGCTCCCACTGGCCGATGTTCTCCCGGTCCCGGGTGGAGAAGGGGTTGCGGAAGTGCTGGGGGATCGGTGAGTCGGGCCAGGTGTCGTTCTTCTTCTCGTGCCAGAGCATGGCGGCGGCGAAGCGGGTCAGTCCCGCCTCGCGCAGGACGTCGTACATCTCGCGCGCCTCGTCGGCCAGGGGGGAGAGGGTTTCGGGCGGGAAGGCGCGGCTGATGGCGCGTTGGAAACTCTCGAAATCGGTGTTGCCGGTCTCGCGCCAGGGGGTCGCGCCGTCGACGCGCCGCGTGATCTCGATGGCCAGGTCGCCGAGCTGCACCGTCTCCGTGGCGCGAAAGCCGTTCGGCGCGCTCTCGGTCTGGCTTTGCGGTTGGGGCGGGAGCGGATCGCTCTCGAACTCGTAGGTGGGAAACGTCTTGGTCAACTGGGCCATGCTGGGAATCCTCCTGACGCCGCGGCGCAGAGTTCCGGCGCCGGGCGCCCTGCCGTCTCAGGCGGGCAGGCGATCGGGACGACGCGAGAGGACGGCCACGGCCGCGTCAGGCGGCGCCGGCGCGCGGGGCGGGGCGCGGCCGATCCGGATCCCGCGAGGCGTCGATGGTTCGCGTGTCATGCGGCGGGCGCTCCTGACCGCCGCGAGGCGCTCGCGGCAGGCCATGCCGGCGGCAGGTCGATGGCGTTGTGTCCCTACACACCGTCATACCACCAAGTTCGCCGTTGTCAAGCGGTTCGTGAACGAGCGGTGATGGCTCAGGCAACCACTGTCGCGGGCGTTGGCGCCGTCGCCAGCGGCGAGTGCTGGCTCAGCGGGCTGCCGGGGCACGGGGATCTTCGGGATCTTCGGGATCTTCTCGGGGACGGGGAGCCGTGCCGACGGCGCCTCGCGGCCTGATGGCCCAGTTCGACTCCCGACTCCCGACCCCATCTATTGGCACACCCACTCGTTGCGCCGCCCCTCCTGCCACATCCAGGCGGCGGCGTTGGCGTTGGCGACCGGGTCGAAGATGTCGCGCGCGGCGAAGGGGGTCGAGGCCCAGGTCGTGCGGTGGGACTGGAAGAGCCCGAACCACGGGCCCTGCGGGTTGACCGCGCGCGGGTCCAGCACCGATTCGCAGCGGGCGACGCGCACCATGTCTTCTTCCGGCTGACCGAAGGCGCGGGCGGCCTCGCGGATGATCTGCACGATCTCGGCCTCGGTCCAGACGCGGTTCGGGTCCGTGCCGCCGTTCGGGTCGGGTTCCGGCTCGCCTCCCACTCTCTCCAGGACACGGTCGGCCACCCAACCCGATTGCCCCTGATGGCGCACCGGGACCCAGCGGCGCACCTTCTTTCCCTCGCGCTCGACGACGGTTCCGGGGGCCAGCTCGGCGATCGCCGCCGCGTCCCGGTTGGGTTCCTGGCGGAGCTGGGTTGGCGCGGTGATGCGGAATTGCGCGGCCATGGCGGCCTCCGATGGGTCGACGCGCGGCGGACGTTTCGCCGCGGCGTCCCCGAATTGATCGCGGATTGACGCTACTCATAGCATCTGGCTCACCATTGTCAACCCGTGCTGATGCGGTGAAACGACCGTTTACGGGTATTCAGAGCATGCGCAGGGTGATACGATCCGAGCACGCTCCGATCCCGCGAGTGGCGGTCATGGTTGGCGGCCCGGACCATCGCTGCCCTTCCGCCTGACCCTAAAGGGATCAGGCTGCCTCAGGACGGGAAGGACCCTGAAGGGCCCTGGTTGGACGGCCGCGGCGCCGATCGCTTCCTGGTGGAGCCATCGCCGCGTCGGGGGAGCCGATGAGCGCCTTCGAGATCACCATCGAGCGCAAGACCGAGGCGGGCTGGCCGGTCGTGGTGGAGCGGACCAACCCCGGCGCCGTGCTCCGCTTGCGCGCCGAAGGGATGCTGCTGCTCGGCCCCGAAGCAGACGCCGCGCTGCTGGCGGCGGCCATCGACCCGCGCGCCTACGGCGAGATCCTGGGTCAGGCGCTCTTCCGCGACGACGTCCGCGACGCCTTCGCCCAGGCCCGCGCCGAGACGGCCGCCGCCGACCGGCTGCGCGTGCTGCTGACCGTCGAGGACCCGGGCTTGCGGACGTACCGCTGGGAGCGGCTCGGCGCCCCGCTCGACGACGGCTGGGACTTGCTGGCGCTCAACCAGACGGTCCCCTTCTCCCTCTACCTCCCCTCGGTGACGGATCGCCGTTTCCCGCCGATGACCCAGCGCGAGATGCGGGCGCTCGTCGTCGCCGCCAGCCCGGCCGATCTGGCCGAGTACGGGCTGGCCCCGTTCGATGCCGTCGCCGCGGTGGCAGGCGTGCGCGCCGCCCTGGGCGACATCGAGAGCGACGTGCTGGCCAGCGGCGAGGGGACGCAAGACATTCCCGGCCTGCTGGGGCCGGCGACGCTCGACGCGCTGGCGGAGCGGATCACGGCGGGCGGGTACACGCTGCTGCACGTCGTCGGGCACGGCGCGGTCGCCGGCGACGGCGAAACCCGGCTCTACCTGGCGGACGCGAACGGCGCGGTCGATGCCGTGACCGGGACGCGGCTGCTGGAGCGTCTGGCGCGGCTTGGGGCCCTGCCCCGCTTCGTCTTCCTCTCCGCGTGCGAGACGGCCAGCGCGGGGGCCGAGGCGGCCGGGGGGCTGGGCGGGCTGGCGCAGCGGCTGGTGCGCGAGCTGGGGATGCCGGCGGTGGTGGCGATGACCGACAAGGTCACGGTCGCCACCGCCACGGCGCTGGCGGAGCCGTTCTACCGCCAGCTTTGCGAGCACGGGCACCCGGATCTGGCGCTCGTGGCGGCCACGGCGGGGCTGGCCGAGCGGGGGGACATCACCGTCCCCGCCCTCTACAGCCGCCTGGCCGGGCTGCCCCTCTTCAGCGACGCCGTGCTGCCGTTGCAGGAGCTGACGCCGGAGCAGATCGGCCCCGGGCTCGACCGCGCCGAACCGCTGCTGCGAGAGCGGGCGCCGGTCCTGATCCCCGACAGGGAGACGGACGAAGGCATGCGCCGCGGCTTCGCCTCCCTGGCCGAGACGCTGCGCGATCTCGGCGGCACGGAGAGCGCGGCGTTGAGCCCCGCGTCGCGCGAGGAGCGCCGGCGCGCGCTGGAGGAGCTGGACGCGCTCTGCACCGAGGCGCTGGACATGGGCTTCGCGGCGCTGGCGCTGGACGACGCCGCGCCGCTGTACGACGCGCGTCCCCCGTTCCTTGGCCTGAAGCCGTTTTTGGCCAAGGATCGGCCGTTCTTCTTCGGCCGCGAGGCGCTCGTCGCGGAGCTGCGGCGGCGGCTGGGGGAGCACCCGTTCCTGCCGGTGCTGGGGCCGTCCGGCAGCGGCAAGTCGTCGCTGGTGCTGGCCGGTCTCGTGCCGGAGCTGGCGGCGGCGAATGGGGAGGCGGAGCCGTACCTGGAGCGGCATTTTCGCCCCGGCGAGGAGCCGCTGGCCCGGCTCGAGGAGATGCTGCAGAGGCTGGAAGGCTCCCCCGGTCCGATCGTGGTCGACCAGTTCGAGGAGGTCTTCACGCTCTGCCGGGACGAGGCGGGGCGGGGCGCCTTCTTCGCGCGGCTGCTGGCGCTTCTCCCCGCGCGGCCGGTGGTGCTGACGATGCGGGCCGATTTCTGGGGCGACTGCGCGCCCTACCCGGCGCTGCGGGCGGCGATGGAGGCGCGGCAGCGCCTGATCGCGCCGATGGACGCGGCAGAGCTGCGCACGGCGATCGAGAAGCAGGCGGCGGCGGTCGGCTTGCGCTTCGAGGCCGATCTGGCGGCGACGATCATCGACGGGGTGCAGGGTGAGCCCGGAGCCATGCCGCTGCTGCAGCACGCCCTGCTGGAGCTGTGGAACCGGCGGCACGGGCGCTGGCTGCTGGCCGCGGAGTACCGGGCGCTGGGCGGGGTGCAGGGCGCCATCGCCAAGACGGCCGAGACGGTCTACGCCGCGCTGAGCGAGCCGAATCAGGAGCGGATGCGCGACATCTTCGTGCGCCTGACCCGTCTCGATGAAGAAGCAGCCCCCGGCGCGGAGCGGCGCGACACCCGCCGCCGCGTTTCGCTGGACGAGTTGGTCCCGGCCGGCGGCGACGTCGAGGCGACCAGGAATCTGGTCTGGCGGCTGGCGAACGCGGGGCTGGTGGTGACCAGTGGTGCGCCGGCAGCTGTCCCTACGCCGGCGCCGCCGGCCCCTCCGCATCCATAACGGCG
>CALMZR010000218.1 GCA_937870845.1 uncultured Chloroflexota bacterium | reverse complement strand
GTCAAGCAGATGATCGAGGACCCGGAGACATTGCTGATCGAGGGGTGAGATTTCAGTAGTCGAGACGAGAGACGATCCGAGCGCCGGCCTCCTGTCCGACGTCCAGAGCCGCTAGACCATCCGCCGTGTGGCTTCTTTGGCTGGTGTTGGCGGGCTTGTCCCGTATCGCGCGTTGAGCGTCGCGGGCGGGATGGGGCGTCCGGCTCGGCGGCGGCTGGAAAGCCAGAGGGCCAGCACCTCGTCTCCAGCCATCGCGGCTTCGGCGCGTGTGGCTCCTTGGGTATGGATCCCCGGACTATCCGGAATGCTGACGACGAAGGCATCGTCCTCGGGCGACCATTCGATGACCAGTGCATACTGTTGCGCTTCGTTCATCTCCGCTGTCGTCAACTCGCGTTCCGGGATGATCTCGTTCATGGTGTTCACCTAGCGCTCCGTCTTCTCATGAACGTGGGCGACATGACATTGCGGGACGCATCGGATGACCATGGTACGATCCGCGCATGAACCAAACCGATCGTTACAGCGTCAACCTGGATGAGCAAGGTCGGCTCGACCTGCCGAGCCAGCTCCGGCAACGCCTCAATCTGCACACCGGCGACCGCCTCATCGTCACCGTCGACGACGAGGGGGGCTTCCGGGTCGTGCCGGCGCGAGAGCTGGCCCGGCGCCTGCGGGGCATGTACCGCGATCGCTATCCTGGCCGCTCCCTCGTTGACGAACTGATCGCCGAGCGCCGCGAGGAGGCGCGACGGGAGGACGCGGGGGAGTGACGGATGGGAGGACCGGGGCCGTCCTGGATGCATCGGCCCTGCTGGCCTACCTCCTGAACGAACCCGGCAGCGCCGTCGTTGATGCGATGCTCGCCGAAGGGGCCGCCATCAGCGCCGTCAACTATGCCGAGGTTCTCTCGCGCATGGGTGACCGTGGAGATGAGCCGGCGGCTACCCACCAGCGGTTGGAGCGGCAAGGACTCATCGGCGATTTGCTCGAGGTGATCCCGCTGCTCGGCGAAGACGCATTGATCGTCGCTCGCCTCCGGCCACTGAGCCGGGCACAGGGGCTTTCCCTGGGCGACCGCGCCTGCCTGGCCACCGCCCTCCGACTCGGACGTCCGGTACTCACGGCCGACCGTGGCTGGGCCACCGTCGACGTTGGCGTGACCATCCGCCTGATCCGGCCGTAACCGTCCGATCTGTCCTACGACCACCGCGTCATCGACGGGGCGACGGCGGCGCAGTTCCTGGTCAAGGTCAAGCAGATGATCGAAGACCCGGAGACGCTGCTGATCGAGGGGTGAGGCGGCGCTGAACGCACGGGGTAGTTCGCTCGGGGTGGCGACCTTTCATACCCCGCCTGCATGGAAGGCGCCGAGAATCGCCTGCGAGTTTGAGCAACGTTCGCTACAGTTGCATCTCTCGCTATACCGGCGCATCTAGCGGGGCACATGGTGATGCCGCTCAAAGTTCCGTGGCTCGTGTGCATCATCACTTGGATGATTTCGATCTCCGGCATCGGGCTAGCGCGAGCGCAGACTCCTGATGCAGGCGTTCCGCCCGGTTTGGCGGATCTGGGGGGGACACCGGAGGCCACACCCGGCGCGGGTCAGTCGTTTGTGGATACCGTCGATGGCTTGACCTCACCAGTCAGAGCACTTAATAGCCTGGGGCTCGAGGGACTCAAGTTCCTCGCACTGGTGATCGGGTTCGCGGTCATCGTATGGCTGGTGGTCGGGTTCATCGCGCGACGACCGCACGAGCTGGTCGTTCCCCGATTCACCAACGCGTCGGGCGACCCGAGCTTGGATGCGGTTATCGACAACCTCAGCCACGTCGGCCGGGCCGAATTGGTTCTGCAACTCAAGGGGTTGCGCCAGTATATGACCCAACATTGGCAGCGGGCTGGGACCCCCGGTTTACGGCCAATCGATCCAGCCCTCGATGCCCTGGAACGATCGTTCCTCCCCAAGGAGGTGCGCGATCAACGCATCTCACAACTCATCGCCTCCGTCGCCGATGTTGCGCCTGGCGACACCAAGCCGCTCATCCAGCTCCTTCATGCCGTGACACCCCCCAAAGGAACGAGGATCGCCGTGACGTTGCTGCGCCGAGCAAACGATCGCGGCGCCGTGGGCATCGGCATGGAAATCACAGATCTCGCTGGCGAGCCACGAGGTGGTCGCCTCATCTTGTGGGAGTCCCCCCCGCTCAGCGGCACCGCAGTCGGCGCCGCCAAGCCGGCTCCCACGTTGCCGAAACTGGTGTCGCTGTGGCTGGCACGGAAGGGGAAAGTCGAGCAGCCAGAAGCCCCGCCGTCGCTCGGATCGCGATACGAAGCGTTGCTTCCGGCGGCAGCCCGGTGGCTGGCCTACCAGATGACGGAACGGGAGTTCCTCCGCGCCAACTGGCAAATTCCACCGCACTTGAAACCCGTGCATGAAGCGCGGGTCCACTACTTCCTTGGGGTGTTTAAGGGAGGGGAGGCGCGCCAAGGGGAGCCGTACACGTTCTTCTTCGAAGAGGGGCTGGAGCATTGTCGGGCCGCGATTGGACACTGTCGGCGCGCGGACGCTCCCTGGTATCGCCCGCATCAGTGCGTTGCCGATACCCTGGTGGAGTATGGCCGGACGCTGGCCCGCAACGCGTCATCCTTCGCTCCTGGGGAGATCAGTCCTGGAACGGCGAAGTATGTCGACGCGATCAAGGAATACAAAACCGCGCAGCGCCTCGTCGCCGCCGAACTGCGAACGCTGGTGATGGAGCGCGTTTGGCTGCTGGTCGGTGATGGCCAACTGGACGCGGCACAGCGCTTGATCGAGGATGAGCGTCTGACAGGAGCGCAACGATGGGTTGAGGAGGCTCGTCCCGTCGTCGCCAGCGGACTTGGGCTACGGCCACCAAACGCCCGGCTCCTGCAGCCGACGCCGAGGGAAGTCGAGTTGCGCTCAGCTCGCAACTCGCTGGCCATCGGCCGCGCCACGGCCTTGTTGCTTCTGGGAGGAGAAACCTACACGCGACGGGCGGTCGAGGAGATCGCGCGCGTCATGCAGCGAGATCTCTCCGCAGAGCCGATGGAAGGCGTGCTGATAGACCTCGCCATATGGTGCGCGATCGCTGCCACGTGCAACCTTCCCGCGCCAGACCCCGCCGCAGCGCGACGCCTCGCTCGCCGCTACTTGGTCTACGGGCTGGTCAAAGATAAAGAAAAGGCGCGCTGGGATTGGGTCAAGACCTATTCGGACCTGCAACCCATCATGACCGGTTTCGCCGATGTGGAGCGCCACCTGACAGAATTACTGCATACGGATTGCGACCTCCCTGAAAAAACGGGAACCGCCTTCCGCAATCCAATTAAGCGCGTACTCGAAAAGACGAAGTGGCTCTAGGCGCGCCCGTTTCTAGCTTCATGGGCGACCGCTACCAGAACCGCGGGGCGGGATCTGTCCAGACAGCCCAAATCGGGGCTCGCGGAAGCCGCGTTTCCCTGGCGGAGGGACCGTTCCAGTTCCGGTTGGCGCATGAGAAGAGTCATCAGCACCCGCGTCAGGCTTCGGCGGAGGAATGATCCCCGCGCCTCTTTCGTCGGGAATGCCTGGTTGCTGCTTCGACAACGGCGAGATCGGTTCCGTGAAGTCAGGGTCGATTCCCGGACCAAGGTCACGATCGTCTCTGGAGTCGTTCATGACGTGGCGCCACCTTTCGTGATCATGCCGAGCGGCATGGCGAATCCGACCGTCAGCTATTCTATCAAGCGCACGATGCGACGAAGACGCCACGATCATTCCCGGCTGAACCGCGCGATCTGCTCGTTGACGAAGTCGCGGTCGCAACCGAAGAACCAGCGCCAGGCGCTTACTCCGTCGGTCATCAGCGCATAGCGTCGTCGGTGGTTGTCCCGACGGCGATGGGCTGGCGCAACATCACCTCGGAGGCGCCCGGACGCGTTCCGTCTGGGGCCACGCCGAGGAAGCGCTCGACGAGTCTGGCGCGCTCGTTGATCCCCGCTCGCGGTTCGCGCCGACGCGCATCGATCGCCGGCGCCAAGTCCTTCCGCCCGATCATTGTCCCCGCCAGTTCGGGAAGAGGCGGGCGGTCGCCGCACGGTGGTGTACACTGCGCCCAAGCCGTATCCCAACCGACGATGGCGACTCTGCGTCGTCCTGGCGCCTGGCCTCCACCGCCGCTCTCGGTCGGAAAGAACGCCCATGGACGCCGTTCGCTTCGATGCCCTCACGCGGTCCTTGTCTGCTCGCTCCTCGCGCCGGGTCGCCTTGGGGGGCTTGGCCGCCGGGGTCCTGGCCGCCCTCGGCCTGGCCCTGGACGAAACCACCCTCCTTGCCAGGAAGAAGAACAAGGGGAAGAAGAGGAAGCCAGACTGCCCGCGCCCGGGCGACTCCCGCCTGTTCACGGACAAGTGCGGCCAGGACTGCACGAACTACTTGTTCGATGATGACAACTGCGGCGGTTGCGCGACCACCGGCAGACCCCCCGGCTCCGTCTGCATTCCGGGCCGGACCACGTGCGTGGAGGGGAGCTGCGCCGCGGGCGACACCGACTCACGCAACTGCAGAGAGGGGGACGACTTTGGGGCCGCCGGGTGCCCCCCGGAGGCCGTGTGCTGTGCGGAGCCGATCGGGCAGAGCGACCCCCAGGTCTATGAGCTCCACTGCCGGAATCTCAGGCAGGACGCGAAGCACTGCGGAAGCTGCAACACCCCCTGCACCGCGGGCAAGAACCCGGCCTGCTGTCACGGCCGCTGCCGCGACCTGGCCGCCGATCCCCTCAACTGCGGCGCGTGCGTCAATCGCTGCCCCCGCAGCAAGCCGCTCTGCTCCGCCGGGCAGTGCCGCGCGACGTGCCCGCCGGGCCTGACGAAGTGCGGGAACACGTGCATGCAGCAGTCCACGGAGACGTGCTGCGGCGGCAGGGTGATCGCCAAAGAGGACCTGCAGTTCGACGACAAGAACTGCGGCGCCTGCGGCCGGGATTGCTCGGACCTCGCGACGGCGAGGGGTGGGTGCTGCGGCGGCGAGTGCTGCGACTACAACTTCCCCGCGTGCTGCTCCGGCCAATGCACCAACCGCAGTGGCCTCGAACCCAATAACACTCACTGCGGCGCCTGCGGAAACACATGCAACCCCAATGAGAAGTGCCAGCTCGGCCGGTGCGTCTGCCCCCCCGGCGCGGACTGTTGAGCGGAGGCTCGCCTCTGAAGATGCCACGCGAGGTGCGCAGGCGGCTGTAACGCAAGACGTTGTCGGGTATCGGAACCCCAATTCGCGCATTGCCCTTCCTCGCTCCCAATTGCCGGGATGAGGGGAGGCAGGGAGACGACTTGGCGCACCGGAACGGATCGGCCCTTGGCAACGCCCTCGTCTCAGAAAGACGACAGCGGCGTATGCACCCCCGGGCCGCGGCGGAAGCTCTGCGGCGGGCGGTTCCAGCCGAAGTGCTCGGTCTCGTCGCCCTTGGCGGCGAGGAAGGCGGATTGGGTCTCGGGGTAGACGGCGTAGACGGCTTCGATCGGGATCCACAGTTCGTCGTTGGCGCCGTAGAGACCGCTGGCGTAGAGGACGCCGCGGCGGGTCTTGCCGTACTCCTCTTCGCCGGGCAGGAGCGCGATGACCTTGGCCAGGGGGCCGTTGCGGGCATACAGGGTGAAGCCGGGCTGGATGTCGCCCCAGGTCCCGGCCGGGCCGCGGCGGGTGACCGCCTCGTCGGTGGCCGGCGGGGCGGCCGGTGTCCAGAACGGCTTTTCGCCGATGGCGACCGGTTCGTCGAGGCGGCGAGGCTGGGCGGGCTGGCGGGCAAGAACCGCGCCGCCGAACAAGATCGCCAGGGAGAGCCCGAACGCCGCCAGCAGCTCCGGGCGCAGGAACTCCCGCACCGTGCCCATCAGTCCCCCGCCGCCGGAATCGATGACCTCGGGGTGCAGCGCCAGCAGCAGTTCGCCGATGCCGACGATGAGCAGCGCCACGATGACGGCGACCAGAACGAAGACGAACGCGGGCCGCAGGAATGCCCGCGAGAACCCAACCGCCATGCTGCCGTTCCCCCCGCGTAGATCGATCCCACTGGCGGCATTATAGGCGGTCGAGGGAGAGCCGATCAGCCATCGAGCTCACACGGGCGCGGCAAGCAGCGCCCCGAGGATTCAGCGTGGGCGGCGGGTTGGCACGCCCGCATCGTGCAGCTCCATCTCCATCCACTCCGACCGGCGCAGGGCTTCGCGGCGGGCGCGCACCTTGCGCAGCCGGTAGTAGAAAATCGCGGGCCCGGCGCCGAGAAGGACGAGGGGCGGGAAGAAGTACCACAGGGTGGAGCCGAGGAAGAGCCCGGCCTCCCACGTGCGCATGTGCCAGAAGATGAGGACGACCGTGGCCAGCTTGAAGAAGAACAGCGTGAGCAGGAAGACCCAGACCGCCGCCGCGGCGTCGGGCTCGTCAGCGTCGTCGTGTTGGCTGGGGAGGGGGATCATGGCCGCCTCGCATGCCGGCGAGTCGAGAAAGGGAGGTGCGACATCCGTGTGACCGCGCGCACAGTATAGGCCCCCGCCCCGCGCTAGCTTGTGGCCCGCGCTCCAGGATCGCCGGGGAGGGCGGCGATCGGCGGTTCTGCCCGAGCGGCGGAGATGGCTTCGGCGTCGGCCGCCTCTTCGCGGGAGGCCCAGCGGAAGAAGCTGTAGGTGATGAGCAGGAGGTAGATGACCGAGACGGCGACCCACATCAGCAGCCCGGCGGCTTGCTGGTCGGTGGCGAGATCGATGCCCAAGATGCGTGGCGCGGTGTCGTAGGGGGCATACAGACCGGGGTCGGCGAAGGTGATGAACGCCCCAACCGCGGCGCTGGGCAAGGTCATGGCGAAGTAGTAGAGGCTGTGCAGCGGCCGGGCCAGCCGCGGCCATTGCGGCAGCGGCCCCAGCGTCGGCCACCAGGCCAGCAGGGCTGCGAGCGCAGCGCCGATTCGTAGAGCATCGGCACGTGCCAGAGGACGAACACGGCGTAGGCGATCGCCGGCCGCGTCAGCCAGGAGCCGATGACGTTCGTCACCCGGTTGCGCGTCCGCGGCTCCAACACCCAGGCCGGTGTTCCGTACAGCAAGACGGGGGCGGCGGATCAGGCCGCGGGGAGTTCCGGCGTGATGAGATTGCCGGTCCAGGCCATCGCCAGGAAGGCCAGATAGACGCCGAGCGTGACGGCCATGCCGGCGGCGAACATGAAGCGGTAGAGGCGGTGGTCGTACTTCAGGTGCATGAAGAAGCTGACGACCATGACGAACTTCGCCAGGGAAAGAATGATGAGCGCCGGAATGAGGAGGGGGCGAACCGTCGGGACGTAATAGATAACGACCTCGACGAAGGTGATGACTGCCAGGATGAGGGCGATTTGAACGTAGGTCCGGTTGGACGCGTGCGCCTCCTCATGCGGAACCTCGGGATTTCCGGACCCGTGCGCTGCCCGATCAGCCATGCCTTGCCTCCTGCCGCGGTGGTCGAATCACGCTCATTGCCTCAGAAGGGTAAAGCCGTCAGCAAGCGGTCGCCGAGCGTCAGCACGCGCAAGAACGCTTCGGGAGCGGCCTCTACCGCTTCCTCGGGGCCGTCGGCGTAAGGGATCAGGTAGACGAGGGTGAAGATGACGATCCAGACGATGTCGACGAAGTGCCAGTAGAGCCCGGCGATCTCGACGTCCGCCGCCTTCTCCGCCGGGATGCCGCCGCGCAGGGAGACGACGAGCAGCGACAGCAGCCAGACGATGCCGATGGTGACGTGGGCGCCGTGGAAGCCGGTCAGGACGTAGAACGAGGAGCCAAAGATGTTGCTGTCGAGGGTCAGGCCCTCCTTGGCGAAGGTGGTGAACTCGAAGAACTGGCCGCCGACGAAGATGGCCCCCAGCAGGGCGGTGGCGGCGATCCAGATGCGCAAGCCGCGGTTGTCGCCGCGCTGGACGGCGGAGAGGGCCAGGACCATCGTCAGCGACGACATGAGGAGGACGAAGGCGCTGACCGAGGTGTAGGGGATGTCGAAGATTTCGTTGGGGTACGGCGGCATGCCCAGCTCGATGCTGCGGTTGCGGTAGGACATGTAGGTGGCGATGAGGGTGCCGAAAAACATGGTGTCGGAGGTCAGAAAGAGCCACATCAGCATCTTGCGGCTGTTGAGGCCGGTGCTGGTGGGGGGATGATCGGCATGGCCCTGCCCGCCGTGGGCGTCGTGCCCGGCGCCGTGCGCGGTCTCCGGCTGCAATTCGATCGCGGTCGCCAATGTCGCCTCCACGAGGGTATCAGGGGGTCAGGGTGACGGGGTGACAGGGAGAAGACTCTCCCAACGCTTGCCCCATCCTCAACCTGTCACCTTGACACCCCCTCACCCTAACACCCTAGCCCGCGGGCTCGAACGACCAGCCGTAAATGGAGATCACCAGCAGCAGGAAGCCCAGCGCCGAGACGATGGGGATGCCGAGGAAGCCGAGCTGGATGTGCGGGTTGTTGATGAGGATGCCGAAGGCCAGGAGGAAGAGTCCCAGCCCGCACAGCAGCGGATAGAACGACGGGTTCGGCAGGTGGATGTTGCCCTCTTCGGCCTGGGCCTCGGCCACCGCCACCCCGAGCCTCGATCGCTCGGGCAGTTGGTCGACTTCGACGATGGCGTCGGCGACGTCGTCTGGCCGGCCGTGGGATTCGGCGATGCGGTCGTACTTGTCGTGCCAGAGCTGGTCGCGGTGCGTCACCAGCGGGACGATGCGGAAGTTGTAGACCGGGGGCGGCGAGGGGATGGCCCACTCCAGGGTGGGGGCATCCCAGGGGTTGGCGCCGACGTTCTGCTTCGATTGGGCGGTGCGCAGCACGTTGAGCAGAAAGACCAGTACGGAGGCGGCGATGAGGAGCGCGCCGAGGGTGGAGATGACGTTCCAGAACCACCAGCCGCTCTCCCACCCATAGGTGGAGTAGCGGCGAGGCATGCCGGCCAGCCCGAGGAAGTGCATGGGGAAGAACGTCATGTTGAAGCCGATGAACGTCAGCCAGAAGTGGATCTTGCCGATCCGCTCGTCGAGCAGCTTGCCGAAGACCTTGGGCCAGTAGAAGTAGAGCGCGCCAAGGAGGGCGAAGATGCTGCCGCCGAAGAGGACGTAGTGGAAGTGGGCGACCACGAAGTAGGTGTCGTTCTGCTGCGTATCGACCGGCACCACGGCGTGCATGACGCCGGAGAGGCCGCCGATGACGAACTGGGAGACGAGGCCGACGGCAAACAGCATCGGCGTGGTGAACGTCAGGGCGCCGCCCCACATGGTGGCGGTCCAGTTCAGGATCTTCACCCCGGTGGGGATGGCGATGAGCATGGTGGCGGCGGCGAAGGCCGCGGTCGGGGTGGCGCCGAGGCCGGTGGTGAACATGTGGTGGACCCACACGCCGAAGCCGAGGAAGGCGATGGCGGCGATGGCGTAGACCATGACCGCGTAGCCGAAAAGCGGCTTGCGCGAGAAGACGGGGATGATTTCGGAGACGAGGCCGAACGCGGGCAGGATGAGGATGTAGACCTCCGGGTGCCCGAAAATCCAGAAGAGGTGCTGCCAGAGACGAGGATCGCCGCCCGAGGTGACCAGCGTGCCCTCGACGAGGTTGAACGCGCCGTAGAACATGGTGCCCCCCAGCCGGTCGAAGCTGAGGAACACCAACGCGATGGTGATGACCGGGAAGGCCATGATGATCAGGATCGAGGTGATCAGGGTCGACCAGGAAAAGATCGGCAGCCGCATCATCGTCATGCCGGGCGCGCGCAAATTGAGGATGGTGACGATGAAGTTGAAGGCGCCGGCCATCGAGGCGACGCCGAGGATCTGCAAGCCGAGCGCCCAGAAGTCGATCTCTCGGCCGGAGAAGAATCGCTCCGTGAGGGGCGCGTAGCCGTACCAGCCCTGATCGGGCACGTACCGCGCGAAGGGCCAGCCGTTGAACCACGGGAACGGCCAGCGCCCGCCCAGCGCCTGCAGCGCGTCGGGGAGACCGGCGCCGAACAGGTTGGTCCAGGCCGTGCCGGCAATGGAGAGGAAGATTTCGGGCAGCGCGAAGAGCACGGGAATGTTGAGGATCGCCGCCCCGGCCAGGAAGGTCCAGTACGAGAATGCATTCAATCGCGGGAAGGCGACGTCCCTGGCGCCGATCTGGAGCGGCACGACGAGGTTGAACAGGGCGACGCTGAGCGGCATGACGACCAGGAAGATCATGGTCGTGCCATGCATGGTGAAGAGCTCGTTGTAGCGCTGGGCATCGACGACGTTGTTCTCCGGGCGCATCAGTTGCACCCGGATAAGGAGCGCCTCGAGGCCGCCGACCAGGAAGAAGATGAAGGCGGTCACGCCGTAGAGCACGGCGATTCGCTTGTGGTCGACGGTGGTCAGCCAGCTCCACAGACCGCTCGGCGCCGCCTGTTCTCTGGGTATGGCTGGCGCGTGAATCCCTGGATGCGCGATCGATGCCATGGCCTGACTCCTGATCTGCTCTGCCCCCGCTCCGGGGGCGCGGCGCTGCCGCGCCACGATCGTCGTTGCCGCGCTATTGCGGGTCCTCGCCGGGGTCTTCGTTGGGATCCTGCGCCTCGATCACCGGTGCGGCGACTTCGCTGCCCACGAGGAGGTCGTCGCCGGGGCAGCCATCGGCCGGACGCAGGCTCTCGAGGTAGTCGACGAGCTCGGCGATTTGCTCGTCGGTCAGACCCTGTTTGTAGTAGTTCGGCATGTAGACGCCCTCTTTCACCTCGTCGGTGCGCTTGAGCCACGTCTCCATGTTCTCCGGGGTGTTCTCCAGGATGCCGGCGCCGATGGTGTCGCGGCAGCCCATCAGGGTCAAATTCGGGCCGGGTCCCGGGACGGGCTCGCCGGTGGCGGGGTCGACGTAGCCGGGGTTCTGGGCGATGCCTTGGCCGGCGACCTGGGCGTTGGTGCCGCTCACGCGGTGGCACGCGATACAGGCGCCGAACGCGGGGGGCGCTTCCGCCACGTCGGCCGTTTCGGCATTGGCGTCGAAGGCTGGGGGGGTCCGCCAGGCGGCTACCCAGGCATCGAACTCCTCGCGCGGCAGGACGTTGACCTTGAAGCGCATCCAGGCGTGCGAGGCGCCGCAGAACTCGGCGCACTCACCCCAGTACTCCCCTGGTTTCTCGGCGACGAACTGCATCTTGTTGTCGTGCCCGGGGATGAGGTCCATCTTGCCGCTGAGCTGCGGCACCCAGAACGAGTGGATGACGTTGTTGCTGGCCAACGAGAACAAGACGTTGGCGCCGACGGGGACGAACACCTCGTTGGCGGTCACGATCGGGCCGGCTTCGGGATCGTCCGGGTTGGCCGGGATGTCGGGGTAGCTGATCTCCCACCACCACTGCTTGCCGATGACGTTGACGCGGAAGGTCTCGTCGGAGGCGGCGGCGCGATCCGCGTCGTTGGCGTGGTCGAAGATCGTCTGCGCCGTGGGGATGAACAGCACGAGCAGGATCACCGCCGGGATGATGGTCCAGGCGATCTCCAGCTTGCGCGAGCCGTGGACCTGCTCGGGGCGATCCTCGTTGCGGCGGCGGAAGCGCAGCGCGGTGTAGCCGATGGCCACCTGCACGCCGATGAAGACGACCAACGACGCCCAGAACGTGATCTTGTACAGGTTCTGGATGTCCTCGGTCTTCTCGTTCTGCGGGGCGATGGTGCTGAAGGGCTGGGCAATCTCGGCGGTGCAGCCGGATAGGACGAGCACGACGGCGGCGAGCGCCAGTACGGCGGCGGCGCGCGGCCAGCGGCCACGTGGCGGCGCTGACTGACCTTCCTGACGCGGACCAAGCCTGATCATTCCCGCTCCCCGGTTCCCCTTGCCAGCCGGTCGCCAGCATTCGCGCGACAGTATGACGTACGGCGCGCTGCGCGACCGTGTTGAACACTAACGAAGCCCGCCAATCGGGTCAAGCTCCCCGCCTGCATCTACGGTTGCAGCATCTGCTCGATGGTGACGAACGCGTAGCCGTTCGACCGATAGAAGTCGATCAGCTCCGGCAGCGCCGCGAGATCGCTGGCAGAATCATTCCCGACGTGCATGAGGATGATCGCGCCGGGGCCGCCCAGCTCGGCGGAGGTGCAGCGGGCGACAATGTCGGCGGCGCTCAAGCCGCTCCAGCCGAAGCTGTCGCAGCTCCACAGGACATCGACGTAGTAGCCCGCTTGGGCCAGATAGCCGCTGGTAACGGGGCCGACATCGCCGTAGGGCGGCCGAAAGTAGGGTTGGAGCTCGTAGCCGGTCAGCTCGCGAATGAGATTTGCGGTGTCGGTCAACTCGCTCTGAAGCTGCGCGGAGGTGACCGGGGCGAGGCCGGTGCTGGCGCCGGTGAGCGAGGGGTGACTCCAGGTGTGGTTGATGATCTGATGCCCCTCGGACACCATGCGCCGGATCAGGTCCGGGTTCAGCTCGGCCCACTGGCCGGTCATGCCGAAGGTGGCGGCCACCCCCTGCGCTTGCAGCTCGTCGAGGATCTCCGCCGCGTAGCCCCGGTCGGCCCCGGCGTCAAACGTCAGGGCGACCTCGAGGCGTTCGCTTGGCCCACGGTAGTAGTGCAGGATCGTGCCGTCGCCGGGCGCCGCGGGCGGAGGCGGGCGGGTCGCCTGCGCCCGCGGGACCGAGGCCGCGGAGGGAGCGTCCGGGGCTTGGACGGCCGGGGCCGGCTGCCGGGACGCGTCGGCGATGATCGGCGCCTCGCGCGCGAAGGCGGCGATATCGGCGGCGTCTGGCTCGGGCGCTATCGCGGACGAAGCGAGCGGCGCTTGGTCAGGCGGCTCCGCGACGGCAACGGCTGGGGCTGCGATCGCCACGGTCGGTTCCAGCGCGGCAGCGACAGGCGAGGCGGCCTCCGGGGCTTCGGGGACAATCACCCCGGATGTGTCTGGGGCGACGGGCGCCACGACCGATGGCGAGCCCGCGGCGCAACCGGTCAACACCAGCGCGGCGCCGACGAGCGTGAAGAGGATGGCGCTCTCGAGAGGAGCACGCCGGGAGCGGGATGCTCGTGGCGTGGACACAGCATGCCGCGCCTCTCCACGCGATGGCGCCGACTCGTCTCCTCGCCGTCTCACTCCCGGCTCCCGACTCCCGACTCCCGACTCCCGACTCCCGGCTCCCGACGCTCGCCCTACCAGATGCCCAGCTCGTCGCGCGCCTCTTCCGACATCATGTCGGGGGACCAGGCGGGGCTCCAGACGAGTTTCACGTCGACCTCGCCCAGGTTGGGCAGGTCGCCCATGGCGTTGGTGACCTCCTGGACAATGACCGGACCCAGCGGGCAGCCGAGGGAGGTGAGGGTCATGGTGACGAGGACGTCGTTCTTCTCGGAGACGTCGACGTCGTAGACGAGACCGAGGTCGACGATGTTGATGCCGATCTCGGGGTCGAAAACGTTCTTGAGGTTGTCTTTCGCCTGCTCGGCGGAAAAATCTGCCATTGGTTATCAATCCCTTCCGGGGCGCTCCCCGCCACGCGGCGGTTCGGCGCCCGTCGTGGTTAGTGTACCCAAGGCCGCGGGAGGCGAGCAGCCGATCGTTGCCTTTCCGAACCCGCTCGGATGGCGTGTCAGTCAGGATCGGCGAACGTCCAACGCGAAATGCCCGAGATACCGTTGAAGTCCGTGTCGAAGGAGGCGAGTTGCATGCCGGGCGCCTGAGCGTACGCCGCGCTGAGTGCGTCGACGAAGCCGATGCGCGGGTGCGCCTCCCAAAGATCGAGCGCCCGCAAGATCGACCGCTTGTCGATCAGCTTCACCCCGCGGGATGAGACGATGGCCGCCAGCGCAGCGGCGGCTTCACTCACTGGGAGCCGATAGTGCGATTTGGCGGTGAGGATGAAGGCAACCTCGGCCAGCACCGCGTCGGATGTGGTGAGGTCGGCCTCGCCCCGATCGGCTTGGGCCAGCAATGCGCCGGCCTGGCGGCTCCAGCGGTGAATGATTGGATCGTCGTCGTCCGCGAGGGTTCGCAAGAGGACGTTTGCGTCGAGGAAGATCATCGCCGACGCCCAATGCGGAAGAGGCGCTCGATCTCCTCGGCCGTCGCTCTTTCGATTTCGGCTTCGAGGTCTGCCGACTCGCCGGGGAGCCCCTTAATCGAGCCGATGACCGATTCGAGATCGTACCGTGGACGTCGCACTTCGACCTTGCCGTCCTTGTCGACCACGAAGGCGATTTTGTCGGCTGCGCCGACGCCGAGCTGACGGCGGATTTCGGCCGGCAGGGTGATTTGGTTCTTGCTGCTGATGGTGGCAATTCTCTCAATCATGGGAGGCTCCTTGGTGCACTGAAGGATACCAAGCGCCAAACGTTTGGGTAAAGCAAAAACCGCAATTGCTTGGAACCTTCGCGAAGCGACACGCCTCGCTCTTGGCCCGGGTCGGGAGGGCGGCGAGGCACGCCGAAGGTCCTCGGCCCGGCCCCTCCCTGCGCGCAGGGAGGGGCCGGGCCTTATGCCGATAGCTGATGGCTGATGGCTGATGGCCGATAGCCCAAAGCCCGTTACGCCTCCGGCGTGGCTTCCGCGCTGCCGGCGGTTTCGGCGAAGGCCTGCTCCATGCGGGTCTGGGCCTCGGCGACGGCGTCGGGGATGGGGACGTCGTTGATGAGGACCTGCTGCAGCATGTCGGGCAGGATCAGCGTCTGGTAGACGGCGCTGAGCTGGCTGAGCAACAGCGGGCTGGCTTCGGCGGGATACCAGACCGGGCGCGCGTTCTCGATGATGGTCGGGAAGTCGTTGAAGAAGGGGCGCTCCTGCCAGAACGGCGCTTGCGAGAGGTCGCGGTAGACGGGGTACCAGCGGCCGCCGACCTCCTCATACACCGCTTGCAGCATCTCCGGCTGCATGATGGCGGTGATCAGCTCCTTGCTCGCGTCGACGTTCGGGCTGTCGGCGAAGATCGACCAGGACCACGTGCCGACGGAGGGGAAGTTGCCGGCGGGGCCTTCCGGGAAGGGGGCCTGCGTCGTGTCGGCGAGCAGCTCGGGGTCGTTCTCTTCCAGGTAGGCGAAGATCGAGGCCGGGTTGAAGACGAAGGCGGCCTGGCCGGAGTTGTAGGCGGTGTTGTTGCCGGAGTCGTCCCAGGAGGCGGCGTTCTCGGGGATGAGACCGTTGTCCCACCAGGCCTTCAGGCGCTCCAGGGCGGCGACCGTGCCCTCGTTGTCGAGGGCCGGGGCGCCCGACTCGTCGACGAGCGTGCCGCCGTGGTTGAGGATCATCTGCACGATCTGGCCGTGGGCGTCCGGCGTGCGGCCGACGGTGAAGCCGATGCCGAAGACCATCGGCGGGCTGTTGATCTCCGCGGCGACCTGCTCCAACTCGTCGAGGGTAGTGGGGGCGACGCGCTCGCCGGTGACCTCCTCGATCAGGTCGAGGCGGGCGTACATGACGCTGACGTCGGACTGCATGGGGATGGAGTAGACGATGCCGTCGGCCTGCACCCAGGGCAGCAGCGTCTCGTACATGCCGCCGCCGAGGTCTTTCAGCGCGTCGTAGACGTCGGTGACGTCGACAAGGCGGCCCTGCTCGGCGTAGAAGAGGGTGATGTCCTGCAGCATCATCACCACGTCGGGGGTGTCGCCGGCCTCGACGGCAGTGGCGACGCGGGTGGCGTAGTCGGAGCCAGGGAGGGCGACGTACTCGACCTCGTAGCCGTTGGCCTCGCCCCACTCGCGCATCTGCTGGCCGAGGAGGGCGTCGCCTTCTTCCGTGAAGGAGACGACGCCCCAGACGGTGATCTGGTTGTCCTGGGCCGCGCTTCGGGCAGCCGTTAGCGGCGAGAGGGTCGCCGCGGCGGAGAGGGCGGCCGTTCCCTTTAGCAGCGTCCTGCGGTTCATATTGGCAACGGGCATCGCGTTCGTGCGCACAGGATCTCCCTTCGTCGTGCAACTAGCGTGGCGAACCGCGTTTCGCCACGCGTCGGCGGCCATCGGCGGCCGCCTGGAGATGTGGGGCCTCTCGCCCCCGTCATCCCTTCACGTTCCATGCCGCGCCCCTCGTCCTCCCGTCTTCCGCTTCCCGCCTCGATCACCCCTTGATCGCGCCGCCGCCGAGGCCGGAGACGACCCATTTCTGGGCGGCGATGTAGATGAGGACCGGCGGCAGGGAGGCGATGAGGGAGCCGGCCATCAGCGGCCCCCAGGCGAAGACGTCGCCGACGACGAACTCGGCGAGGCCGATGGGGACGGTCTTCTGTGAATCGCGCTGGATGAGCAGCAAGGCGAAGAGGAACTCGTTCCAGGCGTGGGTGAAGGTGAAGAGGGCGATGACGGCCAGGGCCGGCAGCGCGAGGGGGACGAAGATGGTGAAGAGGGAGCGGAGGCGGGTGGCGCCGTCCACCAGCGCGGCGTCCTCCAGGTCGGAGGGGATGGTGTTGAAGTAGGAGATGGCCAGCCAGGTGGAGAAGGGAACGGCGAAGATGAGGTAGATGATGACCAGGCCCAGCGCCTCGCCGCTGAAGGGGAGCTGCTGGGCGATCTGGAAAAGGGGGATGAACAGCAGCGCCGCCGGGATGAGGTACGTCACGATGGTGGCCCGCGCCACGAAGGTGCGGCCGCGAAACGACAGCCGGGTCATGGCGTAGGCGGCGAGGACGGCGATGAGCATGGCGACGGCCGTGGTCAGGATCGCGACCATGGCGCTGTTGCGGAAGTAGGTGAGGAAGGGCGTTTCGAAGAGGACTTCGCTGTAGTGGGCGTCGGTGATGGTCTGGGGCAGGAGGCTGACGCGGCGGTAGAGGTCGCGGTCGGGCTTGATCGAGGTGCTGATGATCCAGAGGAAGGGGAAGAGGGTCCAGACGGTGAAGATGGCCAGCCCGCCAAACAGGACGACGTTGCGGATCGTCTTTCCACGGAGGTGACGGGGTGACGGGGTGACAGGGTGACGGAGTGGGATTGTGGTAGCCAACGCCTTGTCCTTCCTGCTCGTTAGGGTGTCGTCTGACTGGCGGTGTCCCTGACGCCCTGACACCCCGGCACCCCGACACCCACGACTACGCCCTCCCTTCGACCGACAGCATCCGTTTCGTCAGGATGTAGATGGCGACGATGAACAACGGGAAGAAGAGGACGGAGACGGCGGCGGCCAGCCCGAGCTGGCGGGCGCCGGCGATGCCGACCTCGTAGGCGAGCATGGGGAAGGTCATGGTGGCGTTGACGGGGCCGCCGCGGGTGAGGGCGAAGATGAAGTTGATGCTGTTGGCGGTCCAGATGGTGGAGAGGAGCGCGGTGATGGTGATGGCGGGGACGAGGCTGGGCAACGTGATGTCGGAGAAGCGGCGGAAGACGTTGGCCCCATCCAAAGAGGCGGCTTCGTACTGCTCGGTGGGGATGGCCTGCATCGCGGCCAGGAACATCATCGTGTAGAAGGGCGTGCCCTGCCAGATGGCGACCACGATGACCGACCAGAGCGCGAGCGACGGGTCGGCGAGGAACTGGATGAGGGTCTGCTGTTCGAAGAACTCGATGCGGACGTAGTTGATCAGGCCCGAGGGGCTGCCGTCGTAGATCCAGCGCCAGGTGAGGGCCACGATGATGGTCGGCACGGCCCAGGGGAGGAACAGCACCGCGCGCATCAGCGTCTGGCCGCGGAACGTCTCGTTCAGCAGCAGCGCCATGCACATCCCGAGCAGGAGCTTCACCGCGACGGCCACGCCGGTGTAGATGACCGAGACGCGAACCGAGTTCCAGAAGATGCCGGAGTACTGCTCGCCGACGAGGAGCTCGCGGTAGTTGCGCAGCCCGACCCAGGTCGGATCCTGCCCGACGACCTTCTGCTGCATGCTGAGGATGATGCCGGAGACGAAGGGGTAGGCCACCAGCCCGACGAGGACCAGGACGAGCGGCAGGAGGAAGACCCAGGCGATCTTCCAGTCGCGCCCCAGCGCGCGCGTGGCCGCCGGCCGCGGCGCGGAGCCGACCGCGCTGTGGCGCTGCCCGATGCCGGGGATGGCGGCCATCGCCAGAGTCCTCCCTGCCGGCGTCGCTGCCGGCCGCGTGCTGTTGGCGACTCTAAGCGGGCGGTGAGGAATCCGTCAACTCGGGGCGGGCACGGGAGGCGAAAGGCGGAAGGCGGAAGGCGGAAGCTGTGAACTTCCTGAACTTCCTGAACTTCCGGGGGTATCGAGGAATGCGCGGCGTGCCCAAGCCGTGTCATTCCGACGGAAGGAGCCGTGTCATTCCGGCGAAGGAGGAATCTCGGCGCTGCCGAAACGTTGTTGCCGGTGAGCCGAGATGATTCTTGGGAGTCCTCGCTCCGCTCGGAATGACACCTCTTACACACGGGGCTGAGGAGGCGCCGCATGGCGGGCGTAGACTTCGGATGGGCCTGGCATCGGGACGCGTGGGGGGCAGACGGACATCGCGATGAGCATGGCGGCTGGGGCGCTCGCGTTCCACCGCGATCGGCGCACCTGGACCGCGTACCTCGCGCTCGGGCTCTTTGCCTATCTGGAGCCCTCGATCGGCCCCGCCATGCCGTTTTTGCGCGCCGAGCTGGGGCTGGGGTACGCGGCGGCGAGTCTGCACTTCAGCGCGTTCGCCGCTGGGGCCATCGTTTCCGGGTTCCTCGGGGAGCGGTGGGCGCCCCGCCTGGGGCGGACGCGGGCGCTGTGGGGCGGGTTGGCGGGGATGGCGCTCGGGGCGCTGCTGGTCGCCCTCAGCCCGGCGGTCGTCGGCACGCTGCTGGGGGCGCTGGCGATGGGCCTCATCGGCACGGTGTCGCTGATGGCTAACCAGGCGGTCCTTTCCGACATACACGGGGCGCTGCGCACCGTCGCCCTCACCGAATCGAACGTGGCGGCGACGGGCACGGCGATCTTCGCGCCGCTGGCGATCGGCGGCTTCGCGGCGGCGGGCCTGGACTGGCGGCTCGGGCTGGCCGTTACCGTGCCGTGGGCGCTGCTGCTGTGGTGGAGCTTCCGAGCTGTGCGGTTCCCACCGCCCGCGGCAACAGGAGAGCGGCACGGCCAGGGAGGCGGGTTGCCGCTCGCCTTCTGGATGCTGTGGGTGGTGCTCTTT
>CALMZR010000217.1 GCA_937870845.1 uncultured Chloroflexota bacterium | reverse complement strand
TCCCCCGCCCCGCCGCCCCCCTCGCCCGCGCCCGGCTCGGTTACCGCTCCGGCTTCGGCCGCACCGAACGCCTCACCTTCCGTCGCCGCCAACTGACCCTGGTCCTCGTGAAAAACCCCGTCGGCTTCAACGAAACCCTGCGCATGCTCACCGCAACCGCCGACGGCCTCACCGTCCCCACCCTCATCGCCATCAACGACCTCGCCGCCGACGGCCGCGACGTCTCCTGGCTCTGGGACGTCGATTTCGAAATGCTCGCCTCCGGCAACGCCCCCCTCTTCACCACCGGCATCCGCGGCCCCGACATGGCCAACCGCCTCAAGTACGCCGGTCTCCCCCCGGAGCGCATCACCCCCCTCCCCTCGGACCTCGCCGCCGGCCTCGACGTCTTCGTCGACGCCATCCCGCAAGACTCCCAGGGCTACCTCCTCCTCACCTACACCGCCCTCCTCGGCCTCCGCCAGACTCTTGCCGACCGCGGCGCCGTCCCCCACTTCTGGGAGCAGTAGGGATATCGCCATGAAGCTCACCATCGGCTGGCTCTACGCCGCCACCATGAACATCTACGGCGACCGCGGCAACGTCATCGCCCTCCGCCGCCGCGCCGAGTGGCGCGGCATCCCCGCCGAGGTGCATGAGATCGGCCTCGGCGACCCGATTCCCCCCGACGTCGACCTCTTCTTCTGGGGCGGCGGCCAGGACCAGGAGCAAGACGCCGTCGCCCGCGACATGGCCGGCGACAAAGGCAAAACCCTCCGCGCCGCCGTCGACGACGGCGCCGCCCTCCTCGCCGTCTGCGGCGGCTACCAGCTCCTCGGCCACGAGTTCCGCCCCCACGCCGCCGCACCCCAACCCGGCATCGGCCTCTTTGACGCGGTCAGCATCGCCGGCCCCGAACGCTTCATCGGCAACGTCGTCGTCGACAGCCAGTGGGGCGAGCTCGTCGGCTTCGAGAACCACAGCGGCCTCACCACCCTCGGCCCCGGCGCCCAGCCCATGGGCCGCGTCCGCATCGGCCGCGGCAACAACGGCCGCGACGGCACCGAAGGCGCCATCTACCGCAACGCGGTCGGCTGCTACCTGCACGGCTCCGTCTTGCCCAAGAATCCCGCCCTCGCCGACTGGCTCATCGCGCGCGCCCTCGAACGCCGGCATGGCCACGTCGAACTCGAGCCCTTGCCGACCCCACTCGAAGATGCCGCCCGAGAGAGCGCCATCGCCCGCGCCAAAGCCACCCGATAGCGCGCCGTCGCCATCGGCCGCAGACCGCCGCGTCGCTCCGGTTCAGATCAGAACCAGCGCCACAGCCACCACGTCTCGAACGCCAGCTTGGCGGCGTGGATCGCCGCGTTGGGTCCGTACATGCGGCCGGAGCCGGCGCCGGACGGCAGGAATCCCTTGGGGTATCGCCTGCGCGGCATCGCGGCCTGACCGGCTCCGGCTCCGGCTCCGGGATGAAGAAATCAATCAGGGTCCGCTCCCGCAACCCTCACCGCCGCAGCTCGTCCTCGATCAGCCAGGTCATCTCGAACGGGCCGGGAGGGCGCCGCTACGGCGTGCCTGCGATGCCGGCGGCGATGCGCCCCCGCCCTCGAACCGGGAAAGCGCGTCGCGCAGCCTCAGCGCGGCGGCCATCTCCCACGCGTGATGCACCGCGCCATGATTCCCGGGCACGTCCTCCGCGTGGGTTTCGAACCCGAGGGAAATGACCAATCGGTCGTAGGGCACGCGGCCACGGAGCGTCTCGACGACGCGCCGCTCCGTATCGATGAACGTCACACGGTCGTTCAGGAAGCGGACGCGCCGCTTGCCCAGCGCCGTCAGGTCGCGCGTAGTATCCGCCGGCTCCTGCCGCCCCATCGTCATCCACGGGTAGCTCGACTGAAACACGCGCGTGGGACGCTGATCGATCAGCGTTACGTTGTGATCCTTGCCCAGCGCGTGCCCGAGATGGCTGGCCGCGACGACCCCACCGCTGCCCCCGCCCAACGCGGCCACATTTGCGCTTGCCGTCGCTCAGCCCCATTCGCGCCACGCGGGGCGTCGCCAACCTGCCGCCAAGGTAGTCGTCATGCCCTGCTGGATCACAGCCACGCCACCCTCAGTTGTAGGGGCGCTGCGTGCCGCGCCCCGGCTCCCCGGCCGGGTTCGTCCTGCCGCACCCGCTTCTCCGCTCCTTCGCGCCCCGCCCGGCGATCCGGATCGCCGGGACCCTACCGACTCCC
>CALMZR010000216.1 GCA_937870845.1 uncultured Chloroflexota bacterium | reverse complement strand
CGCTGTCCCAGGGATTCGGCCGTGTCGTCCGCGGCGATCGGCGCGCGAGCCGTTGAAATGACAGCGCCAGTGTCGATACCCTCGTCCATGACCATCAGGGAGACGCCCGTTTCCCGGTCGCCGGCCGCGATGGCGACGGGGATGGGGACCGCGCCCCGGTGCCTGGGCAACAGCGACGGGTGGACGTTGACGCTGCCGAGGCGTGGGATGGCGAGCGTCCGCCGCCGGAAGATCAGGCCGAAGGCGGCCACCACGAAGACGTCGGATTCGGCTGCGACAAGCGGCGCACGCGACTCGGCGTCGCGCAGCGAGACCGGTTTGTAGATGGGCAACCCCAGGTCGGCGGCGGCGCGTTCGACCGGTGAGCTGCCCCTGGCGGCCTGGGTGACGACGAGGGCCACCTCAAACCGGGGGTCCTTCGCCAGCGCCTCCAGACTGGGAACGGCAAACTTCGGGGAGCCAAAAAAAACGACGCGCACCCTGCCTCCCATTGAGCGGCGGCCGGTCGACCGGCGCGCCATCGCTGCCTAGAATCGCGGGCATGATGGCAAGTGGGGCCGGCATTCGTCCACAGCAGCGCGGTTTCTGGGTGGTCGCCCTCGCGATCGTGGTCGTCGCCGCGCTCGCCGTGCGCCTGTACGGGCTCGATTGGGACGACGGGACGGACCTCCATCCCGACGAACTGTTCATCACCAAGTTCGTGCTCAGCGACCGCATCGGCCTCGACTGGCCCGCCGACGCCGGGAAGCTCCTCGACCCCGCGACGAGCCCGCTCAATCCGCGGTCGGCCGATCCGCGCACGGGCGAGTTTCGCGAGTTCGCCTATGGCGCGCTGCCGTTATGGGTCACCGACGCCACCGCCTGGGCCATGTCCCGGCTGACGGGAACGGACTGGAACTCGAGCGAGCGCACGTACCTCGTTGGGCGCGCGCTGTCCGCCCTTTTCGGCGCACTGACGATCGTGCCGGTCGCCGCCCTGGGGACGATAGTCGGGGGGCGGTCGGTTGGCGTGCTGGCGGCGTTGTTTGCCGCGCTGGCGCCGATGTCGATCCAGCTCGCGCACTTTTTCACGACGGATAGTTGGCTCGCGTTCTTCGTTGCGCTCTCGCTACTGACCACGGTCGAGGCCGCCCGCGGCGGGCGCGTGGCGCACTTCGCGTTGGCGGGAGCGGCGGTGGGCCTCGCCATGGCCACGAAAGGCAGCGTTTTCTCCCTCGCCGCGCCCGCCATCGTCGCCAGCGCGATCGACGCGAACCGGCGATCGGCGACCGCGAGCGGCGCCCGCGTCATGCGCGCCGCGCTGACGCGCTTCGCCGCATTCGGCATGTGCGCTGCGGCGGGTTTCTTCGCGTTCGAGCCGTACGCGCTGCTGCGCCCCGACGTCTACCTCCAGTCGCTCGGCGTGCAGGCCGACATCGCCAGCGGCGCGTTCGACGTGCCGTTCACGCGCGTCTACGGCGGGACCGTGCCGCTGCTCTATCAGCTCGAGCAGTTCCTCCGCTGGGGATATGGGCCGGTCGCGGGCGTTCTGGCCCTCGCAGGGCTGGCCATGCTCGGGGCGCAGGCGCTCGGGCGCCGATCGGCGCCGGCGTTGGTGCTGATCGGCTGGGTCGGCGCCTACGGCGGCGTGCTTCTGCTCTCGGACGTGAAGTTCCTGCGCTATCTGGAACCGCTGGCGCCGGTATTCGCCGTCGCGGCGGGGTTGGCGATGCATCGACTCGCCTCCGCGGTGCTGCCGGTTCGGCTCGGCATGCCCCGACTGGCGGTTTCGGTCGCCGCCCTGGCGGCGACGCTGGCGTGGACCGCGGCGTTCGTCTCGATCTACGCCCACGAGAACACGCGATTGGCCGCCTCGCGCTGGATCTACACCGAGGTCCCACCCGGATCGACGCTCACGGCGGAGTACTGGGACGACGCCCTGCCGCGCGCGTTGTCGTACGCCTTGTCGCCGCAGATGTACGGCGTCGAGACGGTCACGATGGATCTCTACCGCGACCTGCCGCCGGCCGAAGCGAGCGCCGCAATCTTCGACGACCTGAGCCGCGCCGATTACGTCGTGCAATCATCGGAGCGGGTCGAAGCGGCAGCGCGGGCGATGCCGTGGCGGTACCCGGTGCAGGGACGCTATTTCGACCTCCTCGAGCAGGGGTCGCTGGGATTCGAGCGCGTGGCGACGTTCGAGCGGCCGCCGTCCATTGGGAACGTCCCCATCGATGACCAAAAGGCGGACGAGTCGTTCATCAACTACGACCATCCGCGCGTTTCGATCTATCAGCGTGCCGAGGCCCCGTCGCGCGAGCGGTTCGACGCGGCGATGGCCTGGGCGCTGCAGCGGCCCTGGTTCCCCGCGCGCGAGCCGGACGAGCCGACGCTCCTGCTCGACGGGCCGGTGGGCCAGAACCCCTCCGTCAACGACGCGCGCTGGAGCGAGGCGGTCACCGCCTCGACGCCGGGGGCGCTTGCCGTCTGGGTCCTGCTCCTGGCGGTGCTGCTTGCGGTGGGGAGACCCCTCGCCCGCTTCCTGTTGCCACGGTTTCCCGATGAAGGCTGGGGGGTGGCGCGGACGCTCGCCCTGGCGGTGTCCGCCTACGCGGTTTGGCTCGGGTCGAGTCTGCAGCTCTTTCGGTTTCGAGCGGTGTGGGTCATCGTCGCGCTTCTGGCGACGGGCGTCGTCGGCTGGTGGGTGTGGCGCGCGACCGGGAAGTCCGCCCTTGCCCGTCCGCCGGCTCCAGGAGGCCGGCCATGGGCGCACGCCGAGGCCGCCTTCTGGGGCGTCTTTTTCCTCTTCCTGACTTTTCGCCTGGTGACACCCGATGGCTGGCATCCGTTCTGGGGCGGCGAGAAGCCGATGGAGTTCGCGCAGATCAATGCCATCGGGCGCAGTGCGTTCTTCCCGCCGTACGATCCCTGGTACGCTGATGGTTACGTCAATTACTACTACTACGGCTTCTACCTGATGGCGTTCCTCTTCAAGGCGGTCGGCATCCCCACCGAGGTCGGGTTCAACCTGGCGCTGCCGACGGTCATGGGCTTGATCGCCAGCGGCGGATACTCGGTGGCGGCGGCGCTGGCGCACGGTCTGACGCGCTCGCGCAGACTCGCCATGATCGGCGGGTGGGGCGGGGCGGCCGCGCTGGTGCTGATCGGCAACCTGACCGCGCTGCGCGGGATCGTCGCGGGCGGCGCCAAGGGGGCCGACCCGTTTCTGTTCTGGACCTGGGACGGGAGCCGGGCCATCGACTACGCGATCACCGAGTTTCCGTTTTTCAGCGGGCTGTACGCCGACCTGCACGCGCACGTGATCGCCCTGCCGCTGACGATCGCCGCCATCGCCGTTTGCACGGAATTGGCGTTGCGGCCGCTCAGGTTCGGAGACCGCGCGGCGAAGGCCGAATCGGCGTCGTGGGTTCCGCTCGCGTTGCGCCTTGGCGTCCTCGCATTGCTGCTTGGCTCACTCAGCGCGACGAACGCGTGGGACGTGCCGGTCTATGCGGCCCTGGCGGCGGCGTCGGTCTTCATGGCGACGGCCGGGATCGCGAACTGGAAGCAGCGGGCGGCGCTGTTCGGCGCCGCCGCGATCGCTCTGGGTATGGCCGCCTGGTTGATGTTTCTGCCGTTTCATCGCCACTTCGTCGCCCTCTTTGGCAGCGTGGCCCTGGTCCGGGACCCGACCGACCTCCTCCAGTTCCTCAGCCACTTCGGCGCCCTCGTCGCCGTCAGCGCGATCGGCTTGCTGGTTCTGCTCGTCGGGCCCCGGTCGCCTGGCTCGTTGGCGGCTGGCCCCTTCATCGCGGTTGGCGGCGGAGCCGCCGGCGCGCTCATGCTGGGGTCGGGGTCCGCATCGCTGGCGATGCTGGGAACCTTCGTGCTGGTCGCCGCGCTGGCCGGCCCGCCGTTAGCGGCGTCGTTCGCCGCGGCGGCGAGGCGCGGCCAACCTCGGAACCGGCATGCGTGGGTCATCCCGGCCTTGGCGATCGCGGCCGGGGGCATCGCCCTGGCGAGCGTGATCGTCGGCCGGTCCGTGTTCGGCCTGGCATTCGCCCTTGGCGCATCGGCGGCGATCGGTTGGCTGGTGCTGGAACGACGTGCCGACCGGTATGTCTGCCTCCTCCTCGCGGCCGGGTTCTTCACCGCGGCCGGGGTCGAGGTGCTCGTGGTCGCCGACGACCTGATCGGCAGTCCCTGGTATCGCATGAACACGGTGTTCAAGTTCTACAACCAGGTGTGGGTGCTGCTGGCGCTCCCCGCCGCCTCGCTCGTCGCGCTGATGGTTCGAGAGGCTTGGCGCCGCCCGCAGCCGACGGCGATCGCGATCCCGACGCTCTCGATGCGAGCTTCCTGGGCGCGGGCGGGTCTGGCCCTCGCGGCCGTGGCGGCGCTGGCGTCCCTGGCCTATCCCGCGCTCGCCACAGGGCCGCGCCTGGCGCTCCAATTCACCCCGGGCACGCCCTCCGGGAGCCTGGACGCGCTCGCCTGGATGGAGGACGGGGTCGTGCCAGTCATCGGCGATCCCGAGTTCGCCGAGATCGGCTACGCGGGCGATAAGGCGGCCATCGACTGGCTCCTGGCCAACGTCGAGGGCACGCCGGTGATCGCCGAGGCGTCGATCGGCCCCTATCGCTGCAACGGCAGCCGCATCTCGGCCGCGACGGGATTGCCGACCATTATCGGCTGGGAACGGCATCAGCAGCAGCAACGTTACCCGGACACGCTCCCCGCCCGCGTGGAAGACGTGCGCATGCTCTATACCTCCGCCGATGTCGAAGAAAAGGCAGCGATCTTGCGCCGCTACAACGTAGAGTACGTCGTCGTCGGTGATCTGGAGCGTCTCTATCCTGTGGCCAACAACGACTGCACCCCGGCCGGATCGCCGGCCGGCATCGCCGCCTTCGACACGATGATCGGCACGACGCTGGAGGTGGCGCACGCGGCCGGCGGGACCACGATCTACCGTGTCCTGCCGCTTTCGGCCTGACGCGGCGCGCCTCGGGTGAGTTGGGTCGAAGCGGCGATCCGCTGGTACGCCGTGCTGGCGGCGCTGACGTGGGCGTTCGCTCCAGGGGTGCGCTGGCTCTGCACCCGGCTGCCCGACCGTGGCGTATCGCTGACCCGTCCCCTGGCCATGCTTGCCGCCGTCTATCCGGCCTGGTTGCTCGCCTCCCTCGGGTTGACCGGGTTCGGCGGCGCGGTGGTGTGGGTGTCCGTGGCGCTGGCCGCCAGCCTGGGGTGGGGCGTGTCGCTGCGCCGCGGCGGCGAGGTCGTGCCCTGGTTGCAAAGCCTGGCAATTGCGGAGATCGCCTCCATCGGCCTTTTCGCGGCCTATGTCTGGCTTCGCGGCTTCACCCCGCAAATTCTGGGCACCGAAAAGCCGATGGACGTCGCATTCCTGGCCAGCAGCATGCGCGCCGTCGCCATGCCGCCGCCCGATCCCTGGTTCGCCGGGGAGCCGATCAACTATTACTACCTGGGCTACCTCCTGCACGGAACCGTGGGCCGTCTCGCCGGCGTCGTGCCCGAAATCGCGTTCAACCTGGCACTGGCCACGGTCTTCAGCGCCTCGGTTGTTGCCGCGTTCGGGGTAGTCTGGAACGTCGTCGCGCCGTCGTGGGGCCGTGGCCTGACCGTCGTCAGCGCCACGTTCGGCGCGTTCGCCGTGGCCATCGCGGGCAACCTCTACGCGCCCTGGCGGCTGCTCCAGGACGCCCAAACGACCGTCGCGGCCTGGTGGTGGGCTGGCGAAGGGATCGGATGGCGATCGAGCCGGATCGTCTGCGACGGGGCCCGCGTCGGCGGCGAGTGTCGGTTCCCGGCCACCGAGACGATCAATGAGTTTCCCTTCTTCAGCTTCCTGCTCGGGGATCTGCACCCGCACCTGATGGCGCTTCCCTACTCGCTGGTGGCCGTGGGGCTGGCGTGGAACCTGTGGCGCATGCGAGCGGACGCCCGCCCCGCGCGCTCCATGGCGTGGTGGGGCCGCGTTGCGCTCAGCGGCGCCGCGGTCGGCGCGCTCTACCCGCTCAACGCCTGGGACGTTCCCACCTACTTGGCCCTGCTGGGGATCGCGGTGTGGGCGGTCACCGGGGAATCGGTCCGAACGGCCGTGGGACCGTGGGTGCTCTTGGCGGTTTCCGCCGTTCTGGCATGGCTTCCCTTCTTGCTCGCCTACGAGCCGCCGAGCACCGACGCGGCCGGCAGCGGAATCGCCGCGTTGCCAGGGGTGGCGACCGCGGCCTCCGCGGTTGCGTTGCATCTCGGTGAGCGGACGTCGCTCGGCGAGTACCTGACCATCTTCGCCGTGCCCTACGCCGCGGGCCTAGCGCTCCTGGTGGCCATCTGGCGTCGATCGCCGGCCCCAGACGCCGAAATCCGCCCCAGCACGCTCGCGGTGGTTGCGGCGGCGACTATCGTGCCGGGCGTGATCCTCTCGGCTCCGGTCGTTCCGTTGTGCGGGATTCCGCTGGCGCTGGCGCTGATCCTGTTCCGGAGGGTCCCGCGGTCGGCGCCCGACGTCTTCGCGCTCGTCCTCTTCGCCACGGCATGGACGCTGTCGATCGGCGTCGAGCTCATCTACGTCCGCGACGCGTTCGACGACCGCATGAACACGCTCTTCAAGTTCTACTACCAGGCATGGACGCTCTACGCCCTCGCGGCGGCGATCGCGCTGGCGGCGCTCTGGCAGGCGGCCCGCATCGCCTGGCAGCGGACGCTCGTGGCGGTAGCCGCCTCCACCGCTGTCGTGGCGGGGCTGGCCTACCCGGTCGTGTCGACCTACCAGTGGACGGAGGAGTTCGCCGCCTGGCGGGGACTCGACGGGCTGGCCTACGGGCAGGAGACCGCGCCGGACGAGGTCGCCGCCATCCGCTGGCTCGGGGACCGCGCGCAGCCGGGCGACGTGGTGCTCGAAGCCGCCGGCTGCTCGTACTACCCGTTCGGGCGGCTGCCGTTCAACCGGGTCTCGGCATTCACCGGGATCCCGACGGTCATCGGCTGGTCCAACCACGAGCGGCAGTGGCGCGCGGGCCAGCCGGATCGCCTCGCCGACATCCCCGCCCGCCAGTCGGACGTCGCGCGCATCTACGCCGACCCCTCCGGCCCAGAGGCCGATCGCTACGGCGTGGAGTGGCTCTTCGTCGGGGAGTACGAAACCGGCAACTGGCGTGCCGAGTGCGAGAGCGCCGGCCCCTACGACGGCGTCGCTGCTTCGGACTATCCCGGCTCCGGGTGGGCAGAAGCGTTTCGCTCCGGCGACGTGAGAGTATTTCGCCGCGCCGCGCCGTAAGGGCGATGCCGCGCCTTCTCGAAATTTTGCGGCGAATATTCGCGCCGCCTATACTGGGTTCGTCCGACATCGGGGTGTGGCGCAGTCGGTAGCGCGCGGCGTTTGGGACGCTGAGGTCGGAGGTTCGAGTCCTCTCACCCCGACCCCGTTTGCGCGTGATGGCCGCCTTCCGCCGCATCGATCTTCGTTCGGCGCGGAATGTTGACGGCATGACGGAACTTCACACCGGCTCGTTCGAGGCGCTCGTTGCTCGTCCGGATACGCACGTCGTGCTCGACCTGGCGACCGAGAGCCGGGCGCTGCTGATCCTCTTCGGCGGCATCGCGGGCGGGGTCAGCATGCCGGTCTTCGAGTTCTTCCGGGTCGCCGCCGACGTGCCGGCCAAGAAGGCCTTCTTGCGCGATCCGCGCCGCGGCTGGTACCAGCTCGGCATCCCCGGCGTCGGCGACACCGCGGAGGCCGTCAAGCGCCTCCTCGACGACGTGATCGCGAAAGCGGCCGTCGCCCGGGTCGTGATGGCGGGAGCATCGGCCGGCGGGTTCGCCGCGCTCCAGTTCGGCGCCCTCTGCCGGGCCGACGACGTCGTGGCCTTTTCGCCGCAAACCTTCGTCGACGCCGCGAACCGCGCCCGCGCCAACGACGAGCGCTGGCCGGAGCAGATCGCCGCCTTGCACCGCGAAGCGGAGGACCGGCGCCTGACGCTGGATCTCCTCGACGTCCTCCCCATCGAGGCCGGCAACACCCGCTTCCACGTCCACGTCAGCGCCGACGATCCGCTCGACCTGCTCCACGCGCGGCGTCTCGCCGATCGCAGCGGCGTTCGCATTGTCGAGCATGAACGGGGCGGACACCGCCTGGTCAAAACCCTGCGGGACCGGGGCTTGCTGAAACCGATCCTCACCGATGCGCTCGCCGCGCGAGACGGCGAACGAGGTGTGGTTCCTTAAAGCGGCGTGCCGAACTCGTGTCATTCCGACGAAGGAGGAATCTCGGCGCTACCGAAACGCGGTTTCCGTTGAGCCGAGATTCCTCTCCCGGTGAAGCAGCCCGTGTCCAGCCCGCGTCTCTCAGATGCAGGCGCCCCCCTGCCACGTTCCGGAGCAGCACCAGTGCGTGTGCAGCCCGGCCGCAAAGGCCCAGGCGGCCATGTCGGCCTGGCTCCAGACGTCCCAGATGGCGTTGGGGTCCCCGCCCCACCCGGCCCACGTCTCCGGCTTGAATTGGAAGACGCCGCAGTCGCCCGTCTCCGGGTTGTAGGCCCAGGGGTCGAGACCGCTTTCGCAGACCGCGGTGTTGAGCAGCCAGTCGCCCGACACCCCGTGCCGGGCCGCGGCATCGTAGATGATCGAGACGATCCACTCCGCCGCGTCCGCTCGATCGCGTTGCAGGCCAACGCTCGCCAGCGCCCCGCCGACCAGGGCGCCGATAAGATTCCTTCTCCGCACGATCGACGTTCGATCTAGCCCGAGCCAATCCTCGCTCCCATTGGGCGAGCACCGTCGGGGTGAAACACAAGCGACAGCGCGAAATGCCGCGCTGTCGCTGTCCGTACACCGAAGTCTGCCACACCCGGCCGCGCTTGCCCAGCTCAGCCGGCACTCGTCAAGGCCCGATCGCGCCTCGCGTCGGCGCCGGTTGTTCCCGGCCGCGCGGGCCGGGTACACTTTCGGGGCCACTGCGGGGGTAACTCAGTTGGTAGAGTACCTGCCTTCCAAGCAGGCTGTCGCGGGTTCGAGTCCCGTCCCCCGCTCCCCGATTGCCGACATCGGAACCGGGAGCGCTCAGTGCTCGGTGGGGGATGTGCGTGAGTCGCGGGTTGCCGCGCGTTACGTCGGAAAAGGCCCTTCGAGCACTGCATCGTGATGGTTGGTTTGTCAGCCGTCAATCGGGTTCGCACGCGATTCTCCGCCATCCGGAGAAATCGGGACGGGTCGTGGTACCGCGCCACGGCGCGGCGAGAACGCTGCGGCTAAGAACACTTGCCGCGATCATTGAATCGGCGGGACTGTCGACAGAGGAGTTCTGGGAACTGCTGTGAGACGATACACGGTGCTTTTGATCCCCGATGCAGAGGACGGAGGCTTCACGGCAACGGTCCCTACCCTGCCTGGCTGCGTAACGGAAGGCGATACGCTCGCCGAAGCGCTCGACCATGCGCGCGACGCCATCCGCCTTTACATCGAGGATCTCGAATCTCAAGGCGAGCCAGTGCCAGAAGAAACAGTAACACTCGCTCTCGCCACCATCGAAGCGTAGCCGGTTCCCGTATCCGACACTCCAGCCATCGCGGCAGGATTCTGCAATTTTCTGTCACCGAGGCGTTCGCCAAGCAGGCGGTCGTCGCGTGCTGGAACACGGCGATGCCGCGCTCGGTCGTAGGGGCAATGCCTGCATCGCCCGTCGGCCACAGGCCGACAGTTGGCCCTCCAGAGAACCATAGCAACCGCCCTTGCCGCACGTGCCGACGAGTCGCGACCCGTCGGCGTGAGTGTCGGCGTCCATCCTCTTTCCCACGCGCGGACGCTTGATTGCCGCCTACGCGTGCATCGGTAAATCATGGTATAGAACAAATGTTCTATACTGCGGTGAGCGACGAATCGCATGCAACGTCTTTGCCCAGGCTTGACCAGGACACGCATGAGCGGAAGGGATCGGCGCATGACCGGCAGCCATCGCCCCAGTCAGGTCCAGCAGCCAGCCGAAGCGCCGCCTCCCGAGCACGGCTGGCGCGACCGCCAGCACCACCTCGTCCGCCTGCACGATATTGCCCCCGAGCCCGTCCGCTGGCTCTCCCCCGGCCGCCTCGCCGCCGGCAAGATCACCCTCCTCGACGGCGATCCCGGCCTCGGCAAGTCCACCCTCCTCTGCGACTTCGCCGCCCGCGTCACCCGCGGCCAGCCCCTCCCCGGCGGCGAGCCACGTCCGCCGGGCTTCGTCGTCATCATGTCCGCCGAGGACGACGTCTACGACACCATCCGCCCCCGCATCGACGCCGCGCGCGGAGATCCCCGCCGCGTGCTCGCTTTCGCTAATCACGTCTCTCGGGACGCCGTTGCCAAACCCCTCTCCTTGCCAGACAACGTCGATCTTCTCGTCGATCTCGTCGCCGGCGCCAACGCCACGCTTCTCGTCATCGATCCCCTCTTCGCCTTCCTTTCCCGAAACAGCGCCAACTCCGAGCAGTCCGTCCGCCGCGCCCTCATCGCTCTGCGTGGCCTCGCCGAGCGCACCGGCGTCGCCATCGTTGCCGTCCGCCACCTCAACAAGTCGGGCTCCGCCAACCCTCTCTACCGCGGCGGCGGCGGCATCGGCGTCATCGGCTCCGCCCGCTGCGGCCTCCTCCTCTCCGCCGACCCCGACGACCCCGATCGGCGCATCCTCGCCGCCACCAAGGGCAACCTCGGCCCCCCGCCCCCGTCCCTCGCCTTCCGCCTCGTCCCGGTCCCCGGCGCCGGCGTCGCCCGCATCGCCTGGGAAGGCGAGACCGACTGGACCGTCGCCGATCTCCTGCAACAAGCGCCCCTCGGCTCCGCTGCCGGTTCTACGGCCGCGGCGGCCCGCGAATGGCTCCGCGCCGAGCTCGCGGCCGGTCCTCGTCCCGCCAGAGAGCTTCTTCGCGACGCCCTCGACGCCGGCTTCGGACGCAATGCCATCTACGCCGCCCGAAAAGCGGAAGGCATCGTCATTCGCAAGGAGCGCATGCCCGGCGGCCGCTGGGTCTGGTCACACGGGGACGGCCACGAACTTCCGCCCGTGGCCGCCTTCCGGGAAGTTCGGGAAGTTCGGGAAGTTCGGGAAGTTCGCCCGGGCTCAGCCTTCAGGCGTCGCCGGCGTTTCCGCCTCGATGACGACCTCGTCGGCGATCCGCAGTCCCTCGTCCTCCCGCGTCATCGTCGACCTGATGAGCACCTCGCCGGTGTTCGGGTTGCTCGTCGTCACCAGCGCCACGATCGCGCCGTCATCGAGCACGCGCGCCTCCAGCACGCCGCCGAACTCCGTCCGGGTCGATTCCTCGACGGGGACTGGCGTCGCTTCGAGCTGGCCGATCGTCTCCGCGCTAAGGTTGGCCAAGAGGTACTCCTCGCTGTACAGCGCGTACGCCCGCAAGTAGTCGGCGCGGTTGAGACAGTCGATCAGCGTTTCGTAGAGCGCGGTCACGTCCGCCGTGGTTGCCTCGTCAGCCGCGTCGCCATCCGGCAGCTCGGCCGACACGGGGGATGCCTGGGCGTCCTGATCGCCCTGCCCCTCGGCCGCGTCCTGGGGCGTTGCCTCTTGCGAAAGCGCCAGCTCGGCGAAGAACTCCGCGTCCCGCGGCTCGACGGCGTCGCACGACGCCGATGGTTCCGCCGCCGGCGTCCCCTCCTGGGCAAGCGCGGGCATGCTCAGCCCGACGCCGATCGCCGCCGCCCAAATCACGGCCAAACATCGCGTTCTCATGCGGGGTCCTTTCTCAACTCCACGGCCGGATCGACGGCCTCGCTGGCCATCGCCTCCTACCGCGAAGCGCACGAGCGGCGCCAGGACCCCGCCTGCCCTCGCACTCGGCTCTCCGCTACAATGGGGCGAGCCGACGCGGCGGAACGCGGCCCGTCGCGGAATGCCGCTCCGGCGCTGCTGGCGTTTCTTCGTGCACCCGCCCGAGCGAACGATCGGGCCTGTAGCTCAGTGGTAGAGCACGGGGCTCATAACCCCAGGGTCGCAGGTTCGATCCCTGCCGGGCCCACCCAACGGCGCTCGCCGCGAGAGGCGACGGGGAGGAGACGGTGGCGACCGACGCCCCAGTCAATGGAGAGCCGGCCGCGGATGGGTCGCTGAGCGCGGGCCGGGAGCGCGCGCTGCTCCTGGCCGACATCATCAGCGACACGCCGGCGCGCGACACGGTCGTCCTCGACATCCACCAGTTGTCCCCGTTCACCGATTACTTCGTGATCACAGCCGGCGCCAACGAGCGCCAGTTGCGCGCCATCAACCGCGCCATCGCGGAGAAGATGGCCGAGGCCGGCGTGCGGCCGCAGCGGATCGAAGGCGCCCCGGCCAGCGGCTGGATCGTCCTTGACTTCGGCGATGTGCTGGTCCATATCTTTTCCGAGGAGCTGCGGGAGTTCTACCGCCTGGAGGATCTGTGGGCGGAGGCTCCCACCCTCCTGGCGATTCAATGACGAGACCTGAGGGCCAGCGGCGGCCGATGAGGAGGAACAGCGGGTGGCGAAACGTCTCGATCGCGGAGAACCCGGCGAGTCCGACAACGTCCCCGCCGTTCCCCAGGTCGAGGATGCCTCGCGCTCACCGGTGGCGCCTTTTGTCCTCGGCACGGTCATCGGCGGCATCGCCGGGACGATCGTCGGCACGGCGCTCAGCCCGTACACGCGCGGCATGATCGTCGGGCTGTACCACTTGATCAATCGCCGGCTGTCATCCTCGGAGCGCGACCAGCTCCGGTTCGAGCTGCTCTTGCAGTAGAGCGGCAACGCCGCCTATTACCGCACCGAACGCTAAACGCCCGCCGCCATGCGCGGCGCGACAGCGTGTGACGGCTCGGCCAAGGAGGTGGCCGTGGCGTGCTGGACCACGGCGATGCCGCCCCCGTGCGTAGGGGCGCTGCTGGCTGCGCCCATCGGCCAAAGGCCGACAATCAGTTCTCCACAGAGCCATGACCGCCTGTTTAGCGCACTCCAGGCAGCGGATACCCGGCCATCAGCTCCCGCACCTCGTCGGCGATGCGATGGCGTCGCGATTCGTCGTCGGGGGCTTCGAGGATATCGGCGATGTACCCGGCGACGAGGCGGCACTCGTGTTCGCCCAAGCCGCGGGTCGTGACCGCCGGGGTTCCGAGCCGAATACCGCTGGCCTGCGCCGGGGAGCGGGTGTCGCCGGGGATGGTGTTCTTGTTGCAAGTGATGCCCACCGCGTCGAGCAGCTTTTCGGATTTGCTGCCGCTCAGGCCGCGTGAGCCGACGTCGACCAGCATCAGGTGGGTGTCGGTGCCGCCGGAGATGATGGGCAGCCCGCGCTCGCTCAACGCGCTGGCCATCGCCTGGGCGTTGGCAATAATGCGGGCCGAGTAGTCGCGGAACTGGGGGGAGAGCGCCTCGCCCAGGGCGACGGCCTTCCCGGCGATGACATGCATCAGTGGCCCCCCCTGCAGACCGGGAAAGACCGACTTGTCGATCGCCTTGGCCTGCTCCTCACCGCACAGCAGCATGCCGCCGCGGGGGCCGCGCAGCGTCTTGTGGGTCGTGGTCATGGTGACGTGGGCGTGCCCGATCGGGCTCGGGTGCAGGCCGGACGCGACGAGACCGGCCGGGTGGGCGATGTCGGCGAAGAGGAGCGCGTCGACCTCGTCGGCGATGGCGCGGAATCGCGCGTAGTCCATCTTCCGGCTGTAGGCGCTGGCCCCGGCGATGATCGCCTTGGGCCGCACTTCCCTGGCGCGGGCCAGGACGTTGTCGTAGTCAATGAGACCGGAGTCGATATCGACGCCGAAGAAGTGCGGTTGGAAGAGCCTGCCGGAGAAGTTGACGGCGTGGCCGTGGGTGAGGTGCCCGCCCTCGGCGAGGCTCAGCCCCAGAATGCGGTCTCCCGGCTCCAGGAAGGCCAGGTAGGCGGCGAGATTGGCGTTCGAACCGGAGTGCGGCTGCACGTTGGCGTGGCCGGCGCCGAAAAGCTGTTTGGCGCGGTCGATGGCCAGCCGCTCGACCTCGTCGACGAACTCGCAGCCGCCGTAGTAGCGCTTGCCGGGGTACCCTTCGGCGTACTTGTTCGTGAGGACGCTGCCGACGGCCTCCAGCACCGCCGGGCTGACGAAGTTTTCGGAGGCGATCAGCTCGACGCCGTCGCGCTGCCGCCCCTCTTCCCGCCCGATGGCCGTGGCCACCTCGGTGTCGACCTGCAGCGGCGTCGTCATCTCGAGCATGGGTGAGTCCTTTCCGCGCCGGGGGGCCTCCCGGACAGGCGATCGACGGCCGCGGGAGCGCTGCCGCGATTCTACAACGCGATTCCGGACGCGACCCACGGAGAGCGCGCGTGAAGATCCTCGTGACCGGCGGGGCCGGGTACATCGGAAGCGTTGCCGTGCGACGGCTGGCCGAGCGCGGCGATCATGTTGTCGTCATCGACAACCTGTCACAAGGTCACCTCGCTGCCATCGGGGGAGCCGTGCCCGTCGTTGCCATCGACATCAGCGATGCCGCGGCGGTGCGCGATACGTTCCGGGAGCATCAACCGGACGCCGTCCTGCACTTCGCCGCCCTCACCATCGCCCCCGAATCGGTGCGCGACCCGGCCCCCTACTGGCGGGTCAACCTGGGCGGCACGCTCAACGTGCTCGACGCGATGCGCGAATCGGGCGTCCCGACGATCGTGCTCTCTTCGACCGCGGCGGTCTACGGATCGCCTCGGCGCAGTCCGGTGGCGGAGGCTGCGCCGCTCGCGCCGATCAACCCCTACGGCGCCTCGAAACTGGCGGCCGAGCGCGCGATGGCATCCTACGCGGACGCCTATGGCTTCGCGTTCGCGGCGCTCCGCTATTTCAACGTCGCCGGAGCGGCCGGCGACCTTGGCGAAGATCACCGGCCGGAGACGCATCTCATCCCCAGCGCCCTCGATGCCGCCGCCGGGCGGCGCGAGCCGTTGTCTCTCTTTGGCACGGACTTTCCGACCCCCGACGGGACGGCGATCCGCGATTACGTGCATGTGGAGGATCTGGCGGACGCGCACCTGCTGGCGCTCGATGCGCTGCGCGAACGGCGAGCATCGCTGGGAGCGATGAATCTGGGGACGCGTGATGGCGCGTCCGTGCGCGAAGTCCTGCAAGCGGTGGAACGATGCACGGGGATGATGGTCCCCGTGCATGAGGCCCCGCGCCGGCCGGGGGACCCCGCCAAGCTGGTGGCCGACGCCGCGCGCGCCCGCGAGGTGCTGGGCTGGACGCCGCGGCGCTCGACGCTGGAGGAGATGATCGGGTCTGCGTGGCAATGGCGGGAGCGGCATCCGGACGGGTATCGCGAGCGGTCGTAGATCGGCGGCTCGCCGTCACTCCCCTTCTATCGGGTTCCGGAGAGGAGGGGGATCCGGCCCTCACCTTGACTCGTCATCGCACGGAGACCGTCTCCCCGATGCGGCGTTCCGTGCCGCCCAGGAGACGGCGGATGTTCGCCTCATGGCGGATGAAGATGATCGTTGCCACGGCGACGATGGCGACGGCCGCGCTGGCGTCGAGGCGACCGGTGAGCGCGAGGGCGGTCGCCAGCAGCGCCGCCAGGCCAGCGGCCACGAGGGAGCCGAGCGAGACGTATCTCGTGGCCCAGACGACCGCGGCCATGATGGGAAGGACTGCGAGGATGGGGGGAAAGAGCGAGATGGCGGCGCCGGCCCCGGTGGCGACGCCCTTCCCGCCCTTGAAGCCGATGAACGGGGACCAGCAATGCCCCGCGACGGCGGCAACCGCCGCGGCGGCGATCCACGGCGGGGCGAATCCGAGAGCGGCGGCAGCCAGCACGGGGATCACGCCTTTGGCGAAGTCGAGCACAAAGACCAGGGCGGAGAGGCGGAGGCCGAGGGTGCGCAGCACGTTGGTGGCCCCGGTGCCCCCGCTCCCGACCGCGCGCAGGTCGATTCCGGCGGCCGCCCTGCCCGTGAGATAGCCCCAGGGGATCGCGCCGAGGAGAAATGAGCCGCCGACGAGAGCGATCCCGGCCACGGGGCCAGGCATGCTACCGGCCTTCGTCCCGGCCGCGGAAGCTCATGCGGATGGCGGTGCCGGTGAAGCCGAACGCCTCCCGCAGCTTGTTCTCCAGGTAACGGCGGTAGGAGAAGTGGAGTTGCGCCGGGTCGTTCATGAAGATAATGAACGTCGGCGGCGAGACATCGGCCTGGGTGGCGTAGAAGAACTTCAGCCACTTGCCGGGCTTGCTCGGCGGCGGGTGGTCGGCGACGGCTTCCTTGAGCATCTTGTTGAGAGCAGCGGTCGGCACGCGCTTGTGCCGCTCGCTGACGACGGCGAGCGCGGTGTCGATGATCTGCTGCACCCGCTGGCCGAACTTGGCCGAGACGAAGACGAGCGGCGCGTACGGCATGAAGTCGAGCGCGCGGCTGGCCTGCTGTCGGTACTCGTCCATGGTCGAGGCGTCTTTTTCGATCAGGTCCCACTTGTTGACGACGGCGACCACGCCCTTCTTCTGCTCGGCGATGTAGCCGGCGATGTGCAGATCCTGGGCGGTGAAGCCTTCGGTGGCGTCGATGACGAGCAGTACGACGTCGGCGCGGTCGATGGCGCGCATAGAGCGCAGGACGCTGTACTGCTCGATGCCCCGGTCCACGCGGCCGCGGCGGCGGATGCCGGCGGTGTCGATCAGGGTGACGGGCTGGCCGGCCCAGATGAGGGTCGTGTCGTGGCTGTCGCGCGTCGTGCCGGGGACATCGCTGACGATGGAGCGCTCCTGGCCCAGCAGCGCGTTGAGCAAGCGGCTCTTGCCGACATTCGGCCGGCCGACAATAGCGATGGCCGGACCTTCGAGCTCTTCTTCTTCCTCGGCCTCGGGCAGCGCTTCGACGATGCGATCGAGGAGGTCGCCCGTGCCGGAGCCGTGATAGGACGAAATGGCGATGGGGTCCCCGAGCCCGAGTTCGTAGAACTCGTAGACGGTGTCGCGGCGGGCCGCGCTGTCGGCCTTGTTGGCGACGAGGATCGTGGGCTTGTCGGCGCGGCGCAGCAAGCCGGCCACCTCGTGGTCGCCGGCGTTCAGGCCGCCGCGGGCGTCGACCATGAAGACGATGACGTCGGCTTCGCCGATGGCGACGTGCGCCTGGTTGCGGGTTTCGAGGGCGATCTGCGCGGTCGAGTCGGCCTGCACCTCGCGGTCGTCCTGAAGCCCGCCGGTGTCGATGAGGGTGAACTCGACGCCGCCCCAATCGGTCGTGCCGTAGACGCGGTCGCGGGTAGTGCCCGGCTCATCTTCGACGATCGCCCGACGCTCCCCGATCAGGCGGTTGAAAAGGGTCGATTTGCCGACATTGGGCCGGCCGACGATTGCCACGATCGGTTTAGCCACGAGCGCTCCGCGAACACCACATCGAGCACAGCGCCGTCGAGCGCCGCGACTCTCCCCCTGCGCTTGGCCAAACGGCTTGGGCGCGTGCCAACGAGCGAGTATAGCAGCCTGTTTCGGCCGCTTTGACGATGTGGGATTGCGCTGGGACCTATCGCGGGAGCGCGGCCGCCATGCGTTCGATCCCTTCTCGGCAATTGGTCTCGGTGGCGCAGACGAGCAGATGGTGGTCGAGGGCAGGATCGATCGTGCCGAGGTCGAAACCTCCGAGGATGTCCTGGTTCAGGAGATGGGCAAGCGCTTCCCGAGCCGGCGCCGGGGTTTCGACGACGAACTCGTTGAAGAATGGGGCGGCGAGCGCGACGCGATACCCCGGAATTTCGCCCATCAGCCGGGCCAGATTGTGCGCGTTCTGGTAGCAGCGGTTGGCGGCTTCGCGGAAGCCTTCGGGCCCGAGCGTCGCCATGTAGACGGTGGCGGCGGTGGCCATCAGCCCCTGGTTGGTGCAGATGTTCGACGTAGCCTTTTCGCGACGGATGTGCTGCTCGCGGGTCTGCAACGTGAGGACGAAGCCGCGCTTGCCGTCGGCGTCGGAAGTCGCGCCGGCGAGGCGGCCCGGCATCTGCCGCACGTAGGACTGCCGGGCCGCGAGCAGGCCGACGTAGGGACCGCCATAGCTCTGGGGAATGCCGAGGGACTGCCCTTCGGCGGCGACAATGTCCGCCCCGAGTTCGCCCGGCGGGCGCAGCAGCCCGAGGGCCATCGGGTCGGCGCAGACGACGAGGGCGCCGCCGGCCGCGTGGACGCGCTCGGCCATCTCGGCCAGATCTTCGATGCCGCCAAAGAAGCTCGGGTATTGCACCACGACACCGGCGAGATCGTCGCCCAGGTACGGCTCCAAGTCGCTCGCGGAGGCGGTGAAGCCCGATTCCGGCAAAGACAACTCCTCGAGCTCGACGTCGAGGCCGCTCAAATAGGTCCGCAGCACGGCGCGGTAAGCCGGGTGGACGGTTGCCGACACGACGATGCGACGCTTACCACGGCTGCGGGCGACGGTCATCAGCGCGCCCTCGGCGAGGGCGGTCGCGCCGTCGTACATCGAGGCGTTGGCGATGTCCATGCCGGTGAGCGCCGCGACGAGGCTCTGGAATTCGTAGATGACCTGCAGTGTCCCCTGCGCGACCTCCGGTTGGTACGGGGTATACGCCGTGTAGAACTCGCCGCGAGCCAGGATCTGGCCCACGGCGGAAGGCACGAAGTGCCGGTACGACCCTGCGCCAAGGTAGACGTCTTCTGCCGCGAACGCCTGGTTGCGGGCGGCGAGCCGGCCGAGGTGGTCGCCGGCCTCCATCTCCGTCAGGGCGGGAGGCAAATTGAGCTGCGGAAATCTGATCGAGTCGGGGACGGGGGCGAAGAAGTCACCAATGGCGAAAGCGCGGGTCGCATCCAGCATATCGGAGCGGTCGGCCACGGTGTGGGGATTGAACGTCATTCGTCACTTTCCTGAGTGTACTGATTCTTGCGACACAGAAAGGATTCTCGCAGCCGGCAGGCGGCGAAACATCTGGAGGGTGACAACCGATTCTCCAAGCCCCGGCCGTTGACCGGTGACCGACCGGAAAGATCGGGCTGGTCTCGGCAACGCTCCGGGGCGCCATGACTCCCGCTTAGTGGGCCGCCGATGTGGCGAACGCATCGTACGCCTCGGCGTCCATGAGCGCATCGAGTTGAGCCGGATCGCCTACTCGGACGCGAACCAGCCACGCCTGGTCGAATGGAGAGGCGTTGATGGCCTCTGGGGCATCGATGGCGTCGTCGTTGCGTTCGATGACCTCGCCGTCGACCGGAGAAAAAATGTCGTTGGCGGCCTTGACCGATTCCACGATTCCGAAGGCCTGGTTGAGCGCGATGGCGTCGCCGACTTCGGGCAGTTCGAGGTAGGTGATGTCGCCCAGCTCCGATTGGGCGAAATCGGTGATGCCGATGGTCGCGACGTCGCCGTCGAGCGCCACCCATTCGTGGGTCTTGGTGTATCTGCGATCCGTAGGCGATGCCATGGACGGTGCGTTCTCCTTCAGCGTGCTCATGCGCCCGCCGCTCAGGCGCGGGCGCGTCGATAGAACGGGAGCTTCACTTGCCGCGCCTGCACGGGGCGGCCGCGAATGATGACGTTGAGCGGCCGGTCGACGCCGGCCGCGGCCGAGTCGATCAATGCCAAGCCGATCTCGGAGCCCAGGGTTGGCGAGTGGGCGCCGCTGGTGACGACTCCCACGTCTCGACCATTCACCTGAACAGGATAGCCGTGGCGGGCGGAGCCTGCGCGCTCCGTGAGCTGAAAGCCGACGGTGCGGCGGAGTGGTCCGGCGTCTTTAATGGCGGCGATGCGGTCCCTGCCGATGAATGGTCCCTTGTCGAGCTTGACGGCCCAGCCGAGACCGGCTTCGAGTGGGCTGATGTCGTCGGCGAGCTCGTTGCCATAAAGGGGCATCCGGGCCTCCAGGCGCAGCGTGTCGCGGGCGCCGAGTCCGACCGGGGCGAGGCCGAACGGCAGGCCGGCACGCAACAGGGCATCCCAGAGGTCGGCCGTGCGCGCTTGAGGCGCGTAGAACTCGAAGCCGTCTTCGCCGGTGTAGCCCGTGCGGGCGATCATGACCGGAATGCCGGCCACCTCGCCTCGCTGCCATTGAAAGGCGCCGATGGCGCCAAGATCCGTCGTCGTCAGCGTGGCCACAATCGTTTCGGCATTGGGTCCCTGGATGGCGATCATGCCGAGTTCGGGCGACACGTCTTCAACTGAGACGTCGAGGTCGTTACGATCCATGCGCTGCCGGCGAAGCCAGGCGAGGTCCTTGTCGTGGTTCGCCGCATTGACGACGACAAAGTAGCCCGGCTCGTCTGGCCAACGATAGACGATGACGTCGTCGATGACCCCGCCCTGCTCGTTCGGGAGAAGCGAGTACTGGGCGTCGCCCGGTTCGAGCTTGGCGACGTCGTTGGTGGTGACGTACTGAAGAAACGCCAAGGCGTCCGGGCCGCTGACGCGAACTTGGCCCATGTGACCGAGATCGAAGAGACCCGCGGCCGAGCGCACGGCGCGGTGCTCGTCGAGGATGCCCGAGTACTGGACCGGCATGAGCCAACCGGCGAAGGGGACCATTCGCGCCCCGAGGCGCTCGTGACGGGTGCGCAGTGCAGTCTCTTTCAACGGAGCGTCGCCTGCGTCGTCCGTGACGCTGCCCACCATTACCCCTTCGATCCCGCGCCGCGTCAAGAGCAGACCTTGAGCCGGCATGATTCTAGGAACGGGAGGAATGGGCGTCAATGTTGGCATGTTAGTCATGGCTCATGGGATATGTCGTGTGCAGTCGCCGGGACCGCTTGGCCGGAGGCGGCAGCTCCGCGCTCGGCGTTCAACCCCAGACGTGCGAAGATCGCGGAGACATGGTGCAACTGATGACCTGGGTCGAACAGAGTCGCCAGAGCGTTGCGGTCGATCCTTGTATTGACCGAGGGGTCAGCGGCCAGCGCCTCCAAGAGCGTGGGACCGCCATCGAGCGTGCGGTGGGCATGGCTTTGCACCACCTTATACGCCTCGTGACGATCCATGCCCGCATCGACCAGCGCCAGCAGCACCGGCTGCGAGTAGATCAACCCTTTTGTCAGTTCCATGTTGCTCGCCATGCGATCCACGTTGACCTCGAGCCGGTCCAGGATGTCGGCCATTTCGTGCAGCATGAAGTCGAGGACAACGCATGCGTCCGGCAGGATCACGCGCTCGGTCGAGCTGTGGCTGATGTCGCGCTCATGCCAGAGAGTGATGTTCTCGGCCGCCGTGACCGCGTAACCGCGCAGCAATCTCGCCAAGCCGCTGACGCGCTCGGAAGCGTGCGGGTTGCGCTTGTGCGGCATGGCGGACGAGCCCTGGTTGCCGGGGTCGAAGGGTTCCTCGGCCTCGCCCACTTCCGTTCGCTGAAGGTGGCGGATCTCGGTCGCGATCTTCTCCAAGGTGCCCCCGACGCCGGCTAGGACGGCGAGGAAGAACGCATGCCGGTCTCGCTGGATGATCTGGGTCGATGCCGCGGCCACCCCGAGGTCCAGCGCGCGGCAAACCTCGTCCTCGAGATCGGGCGGCACGTGCGCGTGGGTGCCGACGGCTCCGGAGATTTTGCCAACGGCGATGTCCTCGCGCGCCAGGGCGAGACGCCGGCGCTGGCGGCGCAGCTCGTCGAACCAGACCGCGATCTTCAGACCCAAGGTGGTCGGTTCGGCGTGCATGCCGTGCGTGCGCCCGATCATGGGCGTGTCGCGGTAGCGAACGGCTTGCCGGCCCGCGACGTCAATGAGCCTGGCCAGACCGGCGTTGAGGAGATCGGCGGCGGCCGTCATCTGCAGGGCGAGCCCGGTATCAACGACGTCGGAGCTGGTCAATCCAATGTGAACGAAGCGAGCGTCAGGCCCGATCGATTCGCCGGTCGCCCTGAGGAACGCGATCACGTCGTGGTCGACTTCGCGCTCGATCTGGCGCATGCGATCGAGGTCGCACGTGGCCGCCAGGATGGCCGGCATGGCGGCATCGGCGATGCGCCCGCGGCGATTCCAGCCTTCGCAGACGGCCTTCTCCACCGCGAGCCACGCGTCGATCTTGCGCCGTTCGCTCCATATCTCGCCCATCTCGGGTCGCGTGTAGCGTTCGATCAACTCGTCACCCTCTCGCCCTGCAGTCTCCAAGCACCAACGTTGTCGGGCCCCGTGGCGAGTATAGGAAGTGATTGCCCGGCTGGCGGCCGGGCGGTACACTGCCGGCGAGGGAAACTTGGCGTGGGCCGATTGCGTTGCGGCCTGCTCGTTTCCAGTAGCGCCAGGACTCGCGACGGAGCGCGAGTTGACGAGGCGGGAGCCGATCGAAACTCTCGGCGGATGGCTCTCCGGCCGGCACGGTCGTCATGGTCGGTACAAACCGGTGGGGCGACCCACAGACAAAACCCGGCCAGCGTGCAGCACCACACCAGTTTCCAGGTTTCCCACGCCATCGGAAGATCGTGGGGTTGCGCCGCCTGAGGCGCAGCTCCCTGCTGCATCGCGCCGGGAGGCCGGCGAGCGAGGGAACCAGATGTGCGGCGTATTCGGCTACGTCGGGCAGCGGCGGGACGTAGGGGCGGCCATCGTCGCGGCGCTCAAGACGCTCGAGTACCGTGGGTACGACTCGTGGGGACTGGCGGTGGCGACGGCGGACGGTCTCCTGGTGGACAAGGACGTCGGACGCATCAACGGGCAGGTCCGGGTCTTTCCCGAGGCGACCATCGGCTTGGGCCATACGCGGTGGGCCACCCATGGCAGGGTGACGCGGCAGAACGCGCATCCTCATACCGATTGTCACCGGCGCATCGCGGTCGTCCACAATGGCATCATCGAGAACCACGCCGTCCTCAAGGATCAGCTCCTGCAACGCGGGCACCAGTTTCGCTCTGAAACGGACAGCGAGGTCGTCGCCCATCTGGTGGAGGAGCAGCTCGCGGCGCACCGTCCATTGGCGGAGTCCGTTGCGTTGGTGTTCCGGCTTCTGGAGGGCCACAATGCCATCGTCGTCATGGACGCGGTATCCGGGAAGCTGGCGGCCGCCAAGCGGACAACCCCCCTCATCATCGGGCAGGGAGGCCAGGGATCGACGATCGCCTCCGATGCATTCGCGTTGCAGGGTCACGCGGATCGACTGATCCACCTGGAGGATGGCCAGCTTGCGGTGTTGGCCGCGAACTCCGCGAACATCCTGGATCGCGCGACGCTACTCCCGTCGCAGCCAGTTTCGGTCGCGGTGGCCGTCGACCGCGACGACGCGGGGCTCGGGAGCTATCCCGACTTCTTGACGAAAGAGGTTGCAGAGCAACCCACCGTACTGAGGCGCCTAGTTGCAAGCAGCGGCGACGACGTCGAAGGCCTGAGCACCGAAATGCGACGCGCCAACCGCGTGATCCTGACAGGCTGCGGCTCGGCCGGAAACGCTGCGCTCGCCGGCGCGTATATGCTGAACAGCGTTTGCGCCATGGAGTCGTCGTTCGTTCCGGCATCCGAGTTTTCGCACCGCGCCGGCCGACGACTCGCGGGCAGTCTCGTCATTGCGCTTTCGCAGAGCGGTGAAACGCTCGATGTCCTGGAAGCAATGGACGAGGCTCGGCGCCGCGGAGCCAGGCTGGCGGCGGTCGTCAACGCCCCGAACTCCTCGCTGGAGCGCAGGGTCGATGCTCGGGTGATGTTGGGCGCCGGGGTGGAGCAGTGCGTGCTGGCCACGAAGTCGTACAGCGCGATGATCGCGGCGCTGATGCTGACCGCATTCGATCTGGCTGGGAAATTTGCGGCTGGCGCGGCCGCGGTCTGCGGCGCTGCGCAGGCCATTGAAGCCCTGCTCGAACCTGACGCTCGCGGACACATTGGCGAGATCGGATCCCGGCTCGCGGCGAGGGACCATCTTTTCGTCATCGGGCGCGGGGTCCACTACCCCTCGGCGTTGGAGGCCGCACTGAAGATCAAGGAGGTCAGCTATATCCACGCCGAGGGGTTCGCAGCGGGCGAGCTCAAGCACGGCGTGATTGCACTGGTCGAGCCTGGGACGCCGTGCCTGGTCTTCGCCCCGGACGATGAAACGCGAACCGATATGGTGTCGAGCGCGTCCGAGCTGCGCAGCCGCGGTGGGCACATCATCGGTGTCGGATCGACACCCGACCCGGTCTTTGACGAGTTCATCCCTACCCTGCCGGTGGGGATCGCCAGTCCCATCGTAGAGGCGATTCCCGGTCAACTCCTGGGATACGGCGCCGCCCTGGCCCGGGGCCATGATCCGGATCGGCCGCGGAACCTGGCCAAGAGCGTGACGGTGAAATGACCGAACTCGACGACCTGCCGCCGATCGTCGATACGCACGGTCATCTGGACGACGCCGCATTCGACGCGGACCGCAACGCCGTGCTGGATGCCGCCCGTGCCGCTGGCGTGCGTCGATTCATTAACATCGGGTACAAGCCGGAGCGATGGGAGAGCTCGCGCGCGCTCAGGGACGCAAATCCCGACGTCGAGATCGCGCTGGGGCTTCACCCGCAGGAGGCGGGTCGGTTCGATCAGAGCGTCGAACGATTTTTGCGACGCGTCATCCACGAGCTGCGGCCGATTGCCGTTGGCGAAACAGGGTTTGACTTCGCGCGATCCACCCCATCGCTGTCGGAGCAAACGAGCGCGTTCCGGGCCCAACTGGCTATTGCCGAGGAGACGGGGTTGCCCGTGGTGATTCATCAGCGGGATGCGGCGGACGCCATGAAGGCGGAGCTAGACCGTTGGCCGAATCTGGCGCCGATCGTGCTTCACTCCTTCGACGGGGATGAATCCTTGACGGCATGGGCCATCGAACGAGGATGCTACATCGGCATCGGCGGTCTCGCCTGCAAGTCGGCATCCGGGCCGCTCCGCAAATTGCTGACCACTGTGCCGCCGGAGCGGCTGTTGCTTGAGACCGATGCGCCGTATCTGGCTCCGCCGGGAATCAAGGACCGCCGCAACACGCCCGCGCATCTCCCACGGATCGCCGGGCTCCTCGCCCCGCTCTGGGGCATGAGCGTGGAGGCGCTGTGTCGGAAAACGACGAGCAATGCCGATGAAGTCTTTGATTTCGACAAGAGCTCCCGGTCACAGGTGTGAATCATGTCCGCATCGACGCATACGCTGCTCGTCGCCACGTCGAATCCTGGGAAGATTCGCGAACTTCGGGCCATGATTCCCGACGGAGTGCGGGTTGTGAGCCTGGCCGAAGTCGGGCTTGGCTTGCCCCCGGAAACCGGATCGAGCTTTGGCGAGATCGCGGAACAGAAGGCGCAGTTCGCCGCCGCAGCGACCGGTATGGTTGCCCTGGCTGACGATTCGGGACTCGAGGTCGAAGCGCTGGGTGGGGAGCCGGGCGTGCGGTCGGCGCGATATGCCGGGGAGCCGCCGGACGAAGCGCGAAACCGCAAGCTCCTCCTCGACCAGCTCGCCGCTCGGCCACTGTCGGAGCGAGGCGCCCGGTTTGTTTGCGCCGTCACGATCGCGTCCCCGAGCGGGCTCGTTTGGACCAGCGAAGGCGAGCTGCGAGGGACTATCTTTGACCGGGAGCGCGGAACCGGAGGGTTCGGCTACGACTCTGTGTTCTTGCTCCCGGATGGGCGAACCGTCGCCGAACTTCTCGACGAGGAGAAGAACACGATGAGCCATCGCGCCAATGCCATGGCCCGCTTGCTGCCCAAACTCCCGGCCGCGTTTCGAGCGCACGACTCCGCGGTCTCGGCGCCGCAATGACCGCCGAGCTCGTCATTCCGCAGAGCACCGCATTACACCGACCCCAGAGCTTCGAAGATTGGCGAGCCAGGCTCGACCGGGAGCGCATCGCTCCCGTCATCTCCATCGCTGGATCGCGGGGCAAGACGAGCGTGCTGCGCGCCGTCGAATCGATCCTACGATCCGGTGGGCGCCGCATCGCTTCCTGGACCGACCGCGGCGTCGAGATCGAAGGCCAGCAACAGAGCGGCGAGCTCGGCCCGTGGTCTCGTGCCCTGACCCGTCTCGCCGTCGGCGGCCTGGACGTAGCGTTGCAGGAGCTGGACTGGGCGACCGTGCAGACGCTGGGCGCCTCGGGTGAACCGGCTCCGATCTTTGCCGTCGCCAACCTGTGCGCCAACAGCGAAGCGTGCCTGGTGACCCCAGAGACGATGCAGGCGCGCCGGGCGCTGGCGCGGATCAGATCAGGCGTCGCGCCGATTGGCCGTCTGGTGCTCAATGCCGACGATTTCGCGGTCGCCGTCGAGGATGTGGCGGGAACAGCCCAACGTTACCTGTTTGGCATCAGTCCCGAGACGCCGATGCTGCGTCGGCACTTGCAGCAAGGCGGCGACGCGTGCTGGATCGCCGGATCCTCGATCGTGTTCCACGAAGACGGTTCGACCCGGCCGCTCGTCGACTTGCGATGGCTGCGGTGGACCCACGGCGGCGCGATCCCCATTGCGGTTCAGACCGCGCTCACGGCCACGGCGATCGCGCGCTGCTGCGGCCTCCCCGATTCGCTGATCGCGGCGGGCTTGGCGGCGCACGAGGCGCGGCCGGAAACGATGCCCGGCTCGTTCAATCTCTTTTCGTTCGGCTCGTCCACCATCGTCGTCGACCGTCCGGCGCCCTCCTGGTTTCTGCGATCGGCGCTCCGCGCCACGGCCAACCTCGGCCTTGGCCGTCAAATCCGGATCGCCGGGCCCATGAACGATGTCCCCACCGACGATCTTGCCGAAGTCGGGCGGCTGCTCGGGCGCGGAGGAGGCGTGCTGATCGTCCATGGGGCGTGGAGCGACGAGCGGCTGAACGGCCTCCGCCACGGCGCGGCGATCAACGAGGTGCCCCCGATCGTCTTGCAATCGCCTGACGAGCGGGCTGCGATCCAGCAAGGCATCAGCATGCTGCGCTCGGACGCCGTGATGCTGGTGCTGGCGGAGGACTCGGCGGCCGCCGTCCGCTTGATCGCGCGGAGAATTCGACGGCGGTCGAGCTTGGCGCGAGAAACCTCCGGCGCAGCGTGACCGAGATGATCTCGAACGGCGCTATTGCCAATCTCCTGGAACGGCACGGCACATTGCTTGAGGTCGCGGGCGACAGTCCGTTCAAGTCACGAGCCTATGCTCGAGCCGCCGAGTCGCTGCGCGTCTTGCCTGAGAGCGTAGCGACGCTGGCGCGGGACGGGCGGTTGCGCGAGGCGCCCGGAATTGGGGCAGGTCTCACCAGTGTCATCGAGGAGATCCTGGCAACGGGCACGTTCGCGGCCCATGGCGAGCTGACCGCGGCGTTTCCTGAGTCGCTCGGCGCGCTACTCGACATCCCCGGCATAGGCGCCAAGACGGCGCAACGGCTCTATCGAGAGCTAGGCGTCGACAGCGTCGCTTCGCTCGAAGCGGCGCTCGTCGAAGGGCGCATCCAGGAGGCGAAGGGACTTGGCAAGCGGCTGGAGGCCACGGTTCGCTCTGGGCTCGAAGCGCTTCAGTTGCGGACGGGGCGGACGCCGCTGGGCGTGGCGCTTCCGATTGCGCGGGCGGTTATCGCGACCTACGCAGGAGCAAGACCCGAGGACGAGATCTCGCTGGCGGGGAGTGCCCGCCGTTGGGACGTCACCGTCGGCGATCTCGATTTCGTGGTCGCGACGACCGACACGGCCGCGTCGAAGGCGATTGCTCGCGCGCTCCCAATGGTGGTCTCCTCCGAGTCCGTGTCCGATCATGCGCTCAGGCTCGAGTTGGCCGGTGGACTGGCGTGCGACGTGTTCTTTACGGAACCGTCGAGTTGGGGGTCGACGCTGGTGCGGGCCACGGGCAGTGCGCGTCACTTGGAACGGCTGGGCGACGTTCCAGATGCCGTCGGCACAGAAGCAGCGGTGTACGCAAGCCGCGGACTGCCCTGGATTCCGCCCGAATTGCGCGAGGGCGATCGCGAGTTCGAAAGCTGGAACGAGATCGACAAGCTCGTCACGATCGCCGACATGAACGGTGAGTTTCACGCCCACACGACGTGGAGCGATGGGGGCGCGTCGATCGTGGAGATGGCGCGGGCCGCCTACGATCGCGGCTACTCATTCTTCGGAATCACCGATCACAGCCACGGACTGGGGGTGGCTGGGGGTCTGGACGTGGGCAGGCTTGCCGACCAGCGGCGCGAACTGGCCGCGATTGGGGGCGTTGATGGCTTGACGCTCCTGGCCGGGTCCGAGGTCGAAGTGCATCGCGATGGGTCGCTCGATTTCGACGACGAAACGCTCGCCAAGCTCGACGTCGTTGTCGCTTCGCTCCATTCGGGACTGAGGCAGCCCCGGGAAGAGATCACTTCGCGATTGCTCGAAGTGCTGCGAAATCGCCACGTCGATATCATTGCTCATCCCTCGGGTCGTCTGATCGAGCGGAGAGAGGGGGGTGATTTCGACTGGGATCGCGTCTTTGCGGTGGCCGCCGAGACGGGCACGGCGCTGGAGATCAACGCCGATCCCGCGCGGCTCGACCTGGACCCGCATCTTGCCCGGCGAGCAGTCGAGGCAGGTTGCCTCATCACCATCAACTGCGATGCGCACAGCCCATCCGGGCTCGAATTGATGGAATTCGGGATCGCTATGGCGCGCAAGGCGTGGTTGATGCCGCCCCAAATCCTCAATTGCTGGTCAACGTCCGACGTTCTCGAGTGGCTTCCGACGCGGGCCCGCCCCGAATAGTTCCGCGGCCGCTACGATGCCAGCCGGGTCGGCGCCGCCGCCAGCGCCTGGGCGGCAACAACACCGGCAACAGCGCGCAATTCGGCATCAAGCTGGTCGGACCAGGAGACTCTCCTGGTCCGGCTTCGCAGACGCCGAATCGTGTCGTCGGATACCGGAACTTCGACAACGACCGGACTCGCGCCTTCGTGGCGGTGCAGAATGCCGTCCACCTCCTGCATGCTGCGGATTTCGGCCCATGGATCACTCGCGGCCTGAAACCGAATGACGACGGTCTCTGGTTCGCTTTCCGGCTCACGAGCGACCGGAAGATCGGTGACGATCGATTCGCAGACGATCTGCAACGAGTCGCCGCGGCGGTCGACCTTTCCCCTAACGTCGAGGATGACGCCTTCGGCGACGGCCTCGCCGTGGCGGTCGTAGGTCTCGGGAAATAGCACGGCATCGACGCGTCCGGATAGATCTTCCAGCACGGCGACCGCCATCGTGCGATTGGTCTTGGTGACAATGCGGCGGACGCTGGCGACCATGGCCAGGAGTCGGACATTGGCTCCCTCACCGCGCGACTCGAGCTGACCGGCTTCGCAGACGGGTTGCGCTCCCGGTGATGCCAGGGCGTTGCGCACGACATCATTGAGCGGGTGGTCGCTCATGTACGTGCCAAGCAGCTCCTTCTCCCAGTCGAGGAGCTGTCGCGATGAAGTTGTCGAGGGCGACAACGGGAGCTCCGCCAACGATTGGCTGGCGGCCTCGACGCCGAACAAGTCCATCTGGCCACGAGCCGACGCCCGTTGTCGCTTCTGCGCGGCGCCGATGGCCGCGTCGAGACTGTTGACGATCGCCCCTCGCTCTCCAAGATCATCGAGGGCTCCCGCTTTCGCGAGGGACTCGATGGCGCGCCGGTTGACGGACGACCAGTCGATGGCCTCGCAGAAGGCTCCCAGGCTGGAGAATGCGCCGGTGGGCTCAGCCGCGCGGCGCTCCACGATGAGGCGCACGGCGCCCTCGCCGACGTTCTTGACCGCGGCCAACCCAAAGCGAACGGCCGACGAGCCGTCGTCCCGTGACTCGACAACGAACTCGACGCCACTGGCGTTGATGCTGGGAGGCAGCACAGCGATGTTGGCGCGCCGGCACTCGGCGAGCAAGGCAACGATACGGTCAGTGTTGCCCAATTCCGAGGAAAGTAGCGCGGCCATGAACTCGACGGGATGATTCGCCTTCAGGTAGGCGGTTTGGGCGGCGATGACGGCGTAGGCAGCGCTGTGGGCCTTCGGGAAGCCGTAGCCGGCGAAGCGCTCGATCATGGCGAAGATGTCGGCCCCGAGACGCTTGCTGATCCCCCGCTCCAGGCAGCCGGAGACGAAGCGGTCGCGGTACTTGGCCATCTCAGCCGGCAGTTTCTTGCCCATGGCCTTGCGCAAACCGTCGCCCTCGGCCATCGAAAAGCCGGCCAGGACGTTGGCGATGCGCATGACCTGCTCCTGGTAGAGGGCCACGCCGTAGGTTTCGCTGAGGATCGGCTCGACCTCAGGGTGGATGTATTCGATCTCGGTGCGACCGTGCTTGCGGGATATGTACTCCGGAGCCATCGCCATCGGGCCGGGGCGGATCAGGGCCATCAGGGCGACCAGGTCGCCGAACTTCGCCGGGGCAACGTCGACCGTCATGCGCGAAGTCATGCCGCCTTCCAACTGGAACACGCCGGTCGTCTCGCCTCGCCTGAGCAACTCGTACGCTCGCGGATCGTCGAGTGGAATGGTCTCCAGGGATATGTCGTGACCGGCCGCGCGCAACAGCGCCACCGCCTTGCCCAGCACCGTCAGCGTGCGCAGACCCAGGAAGTCCATCTTCAGCAGGCCGAGGTCCTCGAGCTGCGCCATGGGGTACTGGGTGGTGATATCGCCTTCGCTCTTGCCGCCAGCCCGCTGCAACGGGACATGCTGGACCAGCGGGTCACGAGAGATGACGACGCCCGCGGCATGGGTCGAAGCGTGCCGCGCAATTCCCTCCACCGCGCGGGCGCCATCGATCAACTCCCGCACGTCGCCGTCGCTGTCGTACATCGCTTGCAGCTCGGGGGCTTTTTCAAGCGCGCTCTCGATGGTGACGCCGGGTCCACCCGGGATCAGCTTGGCCACGCGGTCGGTGTCGGCGAAGGAGCGGCCCATGGCGCGGCCCACGTCGCGCACCGCGGCTTTGGCGGCGAGCGTGCCGAAGGTGACGATCTGTGCGACGCGGTCGTCGCCGTATTTGCCCACCACGTAGGCGATAACCTCGTCGCGACGATCGTCGGCGAAGTCGATGTCGATGTCGGGCATCGAGATGCGCGACGGGTTGAGGAAGCGCTCGAAAATCAGGTTGTGCTCGAGGGGATCCAGCGCCGTAACCTCCAATGAATAGGTGACGATGCTTCCGGCCGATGAGCCGCGGCCCGGACCGACAAGGATTCCCTGCTCGCGGGCAAAGCGAATGAAGTCCCAGACGACGAGGAAGTAGTTCGCGAACCCCATCCCCTTGATGACGCCGAGCTCGTACTCGAGTCGGTCATTTACCTCGGCGGTGATCTGGCCATAGCGGCGCTGAGCCCCTGCCCTGCAGAGCGATTCGAGGTAAGAGTCGGGCGTGTGGCCGTCAGGGATCGGAAACTCGGGCAGGTGATAGCCGCGGAAATCGAGATCGAGCGAGCACATCTCGGCGATGCGGATGGTGTTACTGACGGCTTCGGGGACGTCGGCAAAGAGCCGAGCCATTTCTTCGGGGCTCTTGAGGAAGAGCTGGTCGCTCTCAGACTTGAGACGCTTGGGATCGCTGAGCGTCGTATTGGTTTGGATGCAGACGAGGAGTTCCTGGCTCGGCGCATGTTCCTGGCGGCAGTAGTGGACGTCGTTCGTCGCCACGAGGGGCAAGCCCAGGGAGCGCGCCAGGGCGATGAGATCGCCGTTGACGCGGATTTGGTCGGGGATACCGTGGTCCTGCAGTTCGATGTAAAAGCGGTCAGGACCGAAGATTTCGGCGAGCTTGCCGGCGTAGTCCCTCGCCAACTCCGGACGGCCGTGGAGGAAGTTGTTGGCGACGGGGCCGCCGAGGCAAGCGGAGGTCACGATCAGCCCGTCGCGATGCTCGGCCAGCATCTCCAGGTCCATGCGAGGCCGGTAGTAGTACCCCTCGAGTTGAGCCCGGGTGGAGAGCTTGAGTAGATTCCGATAGCCGACCTCGTTTTCGGCCAGGATCAGCAGGTGGTACGACTTGCGCTCCCTGGCGCGGGCGCTGCCTTCGGCCAAGTAGGCCTCGACGCCAACGATCGGGTGCAGCCCGGCGGAGGTAGCCGCACGGTGCCACTCCATCGCCCCGTACATGACCCCGTGGTCGGTCACGGCGATGTGCTGGATCCCCAATTCCTGGGCGCGCGCCGTGTACTCCTTCGTACGGCCCATGCCATCGAGGAGCGAATACTCGGTGTGCAGATGAAGATGCGCGAACTCCGCCAAGGCAGCCTCCGAACGGCCCTACGGGGTATGTGGCCCAATGCGGGGGTGACAATCGTATCGCGGTTCGGACGCCCGAGTGAGACGTTTCTGTGAGCGGCGTCCAGACACGTGTGACAAAGGGAGAGCCGCGGACGAGTACGCCCGCGGCTCGTCTGCGGCTCTAACGCCCCATCACGCCGCGACGCCGGAGAACCCCTCTGGCGATCGCGACCGCACGGCGAAGCGCGCTTGCTCGGTGAGGAGCCGCAGGACCTGGCGGATGTTGTCGCGGTACTCGACCGGGACAGCGTCGTTCTGCAGCAGGTCAAGCACCTCGCCCAGCACCGGCTCATCAGAGAGCAGGCTGGAAACGTCCCGCGGCAGGAAGCCCGCGGCGGCGAGCAAGGTGTCCTCCTCCGCCTGCCCCATAGTCAGCGCCGCGGCAAGGCGCTCAACGGCTTCGCGCGTCGGCATCCTGGCGCCGCTCTCCAATCGGCTGACGTAGCTGTGATCGAAGTCCGCCCGCTCGGCAAGCTTGCTTTGCGAGATGCGCCGCGTCTCGCGCATCGCCTTGAGCATCCCCCCGAAGTCCGCACCCGCGTAACCCATCGTCTTCGCGCCCCTCTGCCGGGTTCGGTGGGGTCCCGCCCAGCCGTCTTGCCCACGAGTCAACTTGCGGGCGACCCGTTGACTGCACTGTATCACATGGTTGCCGGGCGGTCAATCATCAGCCTCCATATCGACAGCGGCTGGCCGCACTGGCGATGCCAATGCGCATATCGCCAGCGAGGCGGGTCAGCGGCTGCTAACGCCATTGCTGATGTCGTTAAGGATACGAGCTCTGTCGTAATGATGGCGTTCGTGCCGCGGCCAACCGGCTTGCTGGCGCGAGAGACGCGCTATCCTCTCGCTATTCGCGTGCAGAGCCGGGTGAAACGGGTCAGAATTCGCCATTTGCCGGACGGTTGCCGAGTCTGACAGCGTCGCATGGGCGGCAAGACGCGACTTTGGATCAGCAAGCCAAGGCGCATGACACCGCGGACAAGGAGGGACCCTGACCATGGCAAAGCTGTTGCGCGGCGCGCCAGTGGCGCGGCGCATACGCGCCGAAGTGCGCACGGCGGCAGAGGCGCTCATTGCGGAAACGGGGGTTGCGCCGACGATCGCCACGGTTTTGGTTGGCAATGCCCCTGCCTCGTCCGCCTATCGCGACGCTATCGCGCGCGCCATGAGCGGGTGCGGTCTGGCGCACGAGGACGTGCTGTTGCCCGTAGCGGCCACCACCGGGCGCGTGATCGAGACAATCGAGCGGCTCAATGAACGGCCCGATGTGCATGGCATCCTGGTGCTCCTGCCGCTCCCCCCGCACGTGCATCAGCTCGAGGTGATCTCCGCCATCATGCCGGCCAAGGATGTCGACGGGATCGCGCCCGAGAGCGTCGGCCGGCTGCACCTCGGCCTGCCCACGTTGCATCCGAGCACCCCATTGGCCGGTCTCGAAATCCTTGACTATTACCAGATACCGGTGGCCGGAAAGAGGGCGGTCGTCATCGGGCGGGGCAACGTGGTCGGCAAGCCGACGGCGGCTCTGCTGACGGCGCGAGACGCGACGGTGACGCTGTGCCATAGCCGCACGGACTCGCTGGCGGACGAAACGCGCGGCGCGGATCTCGTGGTGCTCGCCGCCGGGCATCCGGGTCTGCTCGACGGCTCGATGGTCAAGTCGGGCGCGACGGTGATCGATTTCGGCGTCAACGTCGAGGGCGGGAAGGTGCATGGGGATGCGGACGCAGAATCAGTGGCGGCAGTGGCCGGCGCTCTGACCCCCGTTCCGGGCGGCACGACGCCGGTGACCACGATGGCGCTTGCCCGGAACACCGTCACCGCGGCGTTCTCCCAGGCGACCCGGGAATCAACCCCGCGAGTCGCGGCGCCGGCCGAGCCGGCGCGTTGATCGGCGAGGTTTCCGCATGCTAGACTTTCCGTCCGCGTTGGGGAGTCGTCTAACGGTAGGACGCCTGACTCTGGATCAGGTAGTTGGGGTTCGAATCCCTGCTCCCCAGCCATGCCGAGAAGGTCACTCAGGCGCACCCGAGTCCGTAAGATCCCTTTACGAATAACTTTCAAGCGGATCAGGCGCCGCCTCGAATGCGATCCAATCGCCTTCGGGCCTCCACGCCGGATGGCGGTGCGCCATTCCGCCGTCGATTGATGCTTGTACGTTCCCTTGGATGTCGAGGATCGCCACGTCGCCGCCGCTGGCGACCGCAAGACGGGTCTGATCGGGCGACAGCGCGGGCTCGCGAGCGCCACTGGTCAGGGCCTCGGTGAGTCTTTTCGCCTCCCCGGCTTCGGCCGCCGTTGGAACTCTGAAGGCGTCGCTGCGACCTTGGTCCCGCGCGGAGAAGAGGAGGGAGCCTCCGTCCGGAAACCAGGCGATCTCCGAGTTGGGAAGGAGCGTGGAGACTCGCCGCGCTGTTCCCGCCACCAGGTCAACCACAAAGACGCCTGAGGCGGCTCCTCGTTGTTCCGGATAGACAGCCAGCGCCAGTTCGTCCCCCTGGGGAGACCATGCCGGCGGCCCGGCGTTGGAGGAGGCGAGGATAAATGCGTCCGGCGGCGGTTGGCTCGGGGTGCGGCGGGTTTGGATATGGGTGAGCTGAATGTTGCCGGATCCATCGGCTTGGACCACGCAGATTTCATCGCCATGCCCGTCCCAGCAGTTGAACGCCAGGCGAGTCCCATCCGGGGACCAAGCGGGCCCGCCGAGGACCGGGAGAGCGAGTGGGCGGTGACGAGCGTCGCGGGTGGCAATGTCGAGCTCGAAGCGGGTTTCCCCGGTTGCGGCGTCGAGCGCCACGAGCGTTTCCGCCTCGCGGTCTACGATGGCGAGAACTCCGCCATCAGGGGACCAGGCCGGCCGTCCGGCAGCGGCGCGGGTTGAGAGGAGCGTGGGCGCGTTCGCGGTTATCTCGCGCCGATAAAGGCCGTCTTCGGTCGCCCATGCGATCGCATCGCCGTTCGGCGCCCACACGGGCGCCCCGGCCGGTTGGCCGAGGAGTGCGATCGCTCCCCGTCCCGGCGAGGCAATGAAAACCCCGGATTCACCCGCTGCCGGTTGCGCACACGCTTGCAGCAGCACGATTAGACACGTCGCGGCGATTCCGAGCGAACTCGGCGGCCGCTCGCCGCGCAGCTGGCGCTGGTCGTGCCCCTGGTATGCATGCATGATCGGCCGTCGTTCGGGTTGGAGTTCTTCGAGGTCAGCCGCCGGGCGCCACCGACCCGTGGCGAATTGTAACGAGCGGCAAGTGGGCCAGCGCGGGCGAGTCGAGGTCGCTCATATCGGTGGCGGTGACGCAGATCTGCGCCCGCCGCTCCGCAAGCACGGAGATGAGCTTCTGGCGGTGGATCGCGTCGAGCTCCGACAGCACGTCGTCGAGGAGAAGAGTCGGCGGCTCGCCCGCGGCATCTTCGAGGAGATCGAACTCGGCGAGCTTGATCGCAATGACGGCCAGGCGTTGCTGGCCGCGCGAGCCGAATCGGCCCAGAGCGACACCATGCGCCGTGATCTGGAGATCGTCGCGGTGAGGGCCTGCCGCGGTGACGCCGCGACGGAACTCTTCGCCGCTATGCGCATCGAGGGCGTTTGCCACAGCGACCGCCAGCGCCTGGCGGGTTTCGGTTGGAGGCGAGCGCCAGTCGGTGAATGATGGAAGGTGGGACGGGAGCTGAATCTTGGAAGAACTGTAAGCCACGGCAAGGGATTCGTCGCCAGTGAGCGCCGCAAAGTGGGCGCTTGCACGATCACTCAGGTAGTTGGCTACGCCGATGCGGGAGGCGAGGACGTCCGCCGCAGCCGCCGCCAGCTCGGCGTTCCAGAATGGCAGTTCCTGCGCCGGCCGCTTGGACGCGGAGCCGACGCCTTCTCTGGAAAATACACGCAGAAGGCTGTTGCGCTGCTCGAGGACCCTAGCGTATCGGCTCAGGCTCCGCAGGTAATCCCGGCTGCCTTGGCTGATGGCGATGTCCAGGTAGCGGCGACGGCTGGACGGTGGACCGGCGATCAGGTCGACGTCTTCGGGGCCGAAGAGGACGGTCTTGAACTGGCCCACAGCGTCGACCGCGCGCACCGGACGGTCATCGAGACGGGCCTGTTTCCTGAGTGGTCCGTTCCCTGCTGCATCGAGGGTCAGCCGGATCTCGATCTCGTGCGCTCCATCGATTCGTTCGAATGCGCCGCGAAGCCGAGCATAGGGAGGAACCGCCAGATCCTTGCCGCTTTGCCAGTTGGCAATCTCCCGTTCGCTCGAGGTCCGCGGGGAGCGGGTGGTCGCCAACATGGCGATTGCTTCGAGCAACGTCGATTTCCCACTGGCGTTGCGGCCGATCGCGCGGAAGCCTGCTGGCTCGACGGGAAGGCGCAGGCTGCGAAAGGAGCGAAACTCATCAAGCTCCAGCTCCCGCAGATGCATGAGGAGGCAACGCCCGCCGGGGTCAGTTAGCGCCGATGACCATCGGCATGATCACGTAGGTGTAGCTGTCGGCGTCGAGGGGGCGGACCACGCCGGCCTGGTTGGCCCCATTCATACCTAGCATGACGCGGCTCGACCGCAACACGTTGAGCACGTCGACGAGATAGCGGCTGTTGAACGCGATCTGACCCTCGGGGCCGAGCACGGAGGCGGACACGTGGCTCTGGCTGCTGCCGCGTTCGGCGGCGTTGGCGGAAACCTCGACGTGGCCGGGAGCGAGCTCATCCTCGCCAGCGCGGGCGTTGATGCGCACCACGTCGTTGTTGTCGCGGGCGAAGAAGCTGGCGCGGCGCACGGCGGCGAGGAAATCGTCGCGGCCGAACTCGAGGCGTGTGGCAAAGTCGCGCGGCACGATCTGGCGGAAATCGGGAAAGGTGCCGTCGATGAGCCGCGAGTAGAACTCGGTGTCGCTCGTCTGCACGATGAGCTGGCCGCGGTTCGGCGTTACCTTGAGCTCGATCGGTTCGGTCTGGTCGGCGATGATCCGGGCCAGCTCCCGCAGGGCTCTGGCCGGCACGATGACGTCGAGCCGCTCGGGCGCCGGTGCGCTCAACTCGCCTTCTCGCACCGCGAGCCGGAACCCGTCCGCGGCGGCCATCGTGACGCGGTCCTCTTCAAACCGGATGAGGACGCCGGCAAGCACGGGGCGGCTGTCGTCGCTGGCCGCGGCGAACTCCACCAGTCCGATCATCTCACGCAGCACCTGGGGATCGACGGAGGCGGAGAAGGCGCCATCTTCCAGGCGCGGAAAGACCGGGAACTCCTCGGCGTCGATGCCATTGATCTCAGCGTCGGCGCCGAGCCCGCGCACCTTGAGGACGAAGCGCCCGGCGTCTGTGGTCAGTTGGACCGGTTCGCGGGGCAGCGTGTTGACAAACTCGGAAAGCAGACGGGCGTCAACCGTGACGCGACCAGGTTCGTTGACCTGGGCCGGAATCCAGGTGGTGATGCCAATCTCCTGGTTGGTCGCGGCGAGGCGGACGGCATCGCCTTCGGCGTCGATGAGGACGTTGCTCAAGACAGGGAATGTGGTTCGGGTCGCCACGGCGCGACCAACTTGGGCCAGCGCCCGCTGCAACACGTCCTGGGGAGAGGAGACATCCACCTCAGCCGACCCCTGCCTTGTGACTGTCCGTACACATCGGCGCCGAGTATAGCATGGGGTAATTCCGTGACATTCGTCACACGCTGGTGGGACCCTAGCACTGGCTCCTCGTGCTGAGCTAACGGGTCGGTGACCGCTTGACAGGGGTGCAAGCGCCTTCTACAATTCCAATCAGAACAAAGGTTCTAAACGACGGAGGAAAGACATGGCCTCGGAGACCCCGTTCGATCCGGCTCGCTACCTGACCCGCGTGAACGGATCGGAGTACCTCGAAGTCAAGTGGCGATTGGTCTGGCTGCGCGACCGGCACCCCGACGCGACGGTCGAGACGGAGTTGGTGTCGCACCACGACGACACGGCGATTTTCCGCGCCCAGGTCCAGATCCCGGGCGCCGGCTCGGCGACCGGCTGGGGTAGCGAAGCGGCAGGCGATTTCCGCGACTATCTGGAGAAGGCGGAGACGAAGGCGATCGGCAGAGCGCTGGCCGCTCTTGGGTTCGGCACCCAGTTCTGCCCCGACCACGAGTTCGGCGCGGCGTACGGCAGGGTGGTCGACTCTCCGATCAAACCAGCGCGGCCGGCTCGGCAGGACGCGGCTCGCGAGCGTGCGGAACCGGCGGCGGTGGCGGCGATCGGTCCCGACCAGGGCGCCACGCAGCGCCAGCTCCGCTATCTGCAAGCGGTGGCTCGCGAGGCAGGGCTCGACGGGGCCGCGCTCGATGAGCGGGCGATGCAGGAGTTTGGGGTGCAGGCGGCGGCGCTCAGCCGGCGCGATGCCTCGACGCTTATCGACCTGATCCAGACGCTGGCCGCGGGGGCAAAGCTGGCTTCGTAGGCGCGTCGTCGTCGCTCGGTTGGCGGGAACGTGTACCATCACGGGGAGTTCGCAATGATGGCTGATGCAGGTTTCACCGCCGAGGTGGAGACCGCGGGAACTTTGGCCCAGGTTCACGACTCACGCCGGGAAACGCTCGAGCGGCGGCTCGAGGACGGTTATCGGCGGATCGACCAGGCCGCGTTGGCCGGCACGGACGTCAGCGAATGGGAGAGCTTCTGGATCAAATTGCTTGGCGAATATGAGGATGTTTGTCGCGAGCACGACCTCGCGGCCTGATGCCACGAACCAGGGCGGGGCCGGGTTTCCGGCTCCGCCCCCGATGTGGTTCCTCTTCGTTGCTGACTGCGGCCGGGAAGCTCCGCGACGCTCGATTCGACTCGGTTTCAGGATTCGGTGATCGTGACGTTCTCCAGGGTCACTTGCTCCGTCGGCGTTGACTGCTCGCCGCCACGGTTGGCCACTGTTGGCGTGTTGGCGATTGCGTCCACGGCGTCGAAACCGTTTGTGACTCGGCCGAAGATTGTGTAGTTCTTGGGCAGCCGCCCGCGCAAGTCTTCCAGTACGATGAAGAACTGACTCCCATTCGTGTTCGGGCCGGCGTTGGCCATGGCCAGAATGCCGCGTTCGTAGTCCTTCGTGACCGGCTCATCGTCAAAGCGGTAGCCGGGGCCGCCGGTTCCGGCGCCAGTGGGATCTCCGCCCTGAATCACGAAGCCCTTGACGATGCGGTGGAACGGCGTGTCGTCAAAGTAGCCGTCCTCGGCTAGGCAAACGAAGTTGTTGACCGTTTGCGGGGCGTCCTCAGGGTACAGCTCGAACTCAATGGAGCCCTTGTTGGTTTCGATCGTGCCCGTGTAGGTTTTTGCAGGGTCGATCCGCATCGCGGGCGGGGCCGAATACTGGGCTGGCATGTCTTCTCCTTCCGTGACTCGCTGCTCGTCGGTCCAACACGAGGTTGCTGTCGGCGTCCCGGGCGGCGCCTGCGCCGACATCGTCGCGCCGGGCGTCGCTCCGCAGCCCGTGAGGATGATTGCCGCCGAGGCGAGCACCCCTGCACGGCGTACGCCGTCGCATCCGAACGTCCTGCCAGCGCTCGTCGTGAGCGCCTCTTGCGTCTTTCGCATCATTCACTCAGGCCTCATACGATGAGCATGGCATCGCCAAACGAGTAGAAACGATACCCGTGGCGAATCGCCTCCGCATAGGCGTGCAGTATCGACTCCCGGCCAGCCAAGGCGCTTACCAGCAGCAGCAATGTTGAACGCGGCAGGTGAAAATTGGTCAACAGCGCATCGACCAACGTCCAGCCGTGGCCGGGAATGATGAACGTGTCGGTCATGCCGCGGATCCCGGCCGGGCGAGCGTCGTGCCAGTGGCCGCCGAGGGTTTCAAGTGTCCGCGCCGACGTGGTGCCGACGGCGATCACTCTGCCACTGCGCCGCCGGCACGCGGCGATGGCGAGAGCGGTATCGTCGGAAACTTCGCACCATTCGCTGTGAATGCGATGATCCCTGGCGTCCGCGCTGGTCATGGGGCGAAAGGTGTCCAGGCCGACGTGGAGGGTGACTTCCGCCCAGGCGACGCCTCTAGTCCGCAGACATTCGATTAGCTCAGGCGTGAAGTGCAGTCCGGCTGTCGGGGCGGCGACCGAGCCTGGGACGCGGCCGAACGTCGTTTGGTAGCGTTCGGCGCTGGCGAGCGGCACGGTGATGTACGGGGGGAGCGGCGTCTCTCCGTATTCGTCGAGATGCCGGTCTGCTCCGCCTTCGAAACGGATATGCACCTCTCCTTGACCGATGCTGTCCTCGACAATCGCCGAGGCTGGGACGCCCGAGGGCGAGTGCGACGGAAACGCCAGCCGCGTGCCGCGACCGAGTCGCTTGGCCGGCTTGGCGAGCGCGCTCCAGACCTCGCCCGACTTGCGGAGGAGGAGGATCTCGACTTTGCCACCGCTCGGCAGTCGAACGCCTCGCAGCTTGGCCGGGATGACGCGGCTGTTGTTCGCGACCAGCAGATCGCCCGGTGAGAGCCATTGCCCCAGATCGGCAAAGTGCGCGTGATGAATCGTGCCGGTGCGCTTCTCCAGCACCATCAGGCGCGAGCCGTCGCGGTGAGCCAAGGGTGATTGGGCGATCAACTCGGGAGGCAGATCGTACTCGTAGTCCGCGACATCCACCGTGTCCGCGGCTGAGGCAGGATGGACTCCGGCTGTCAACCCTTGACCCCGCCGAAGAGGAACGGCTGCTGCGACAGCGCGGGGGGCGGCGTCAGGCCGAGGTGCTCGTAGGCGCCGTCGGTGGCGATGCGGCCCCGCGGGGTGCGCTGGAGGAATCCGAGCTGGATCAAGTAAGGCTCGTAGACATCCATGATGGTGTCGGTCTCTTCGCTGATGGCCGCCGCCAGGGTGTCGATGCCGACGGGGCCGCCGCCGAATTTTTCCACGATCGAGCGGAGGATGCGGCGGTCGATGTCGTCCAGCCCGAGCTCGTCGATGTCAAGCATGCGCAGGGCGTCCGCGGCGATCTGGTCGGTGATGGCCCCCTGGCCGCGCACCTCAGCGAAGTCGCGCGCCCGCTTGAGCAAGCGGTTAGCGACGCGGGGGGTGCCCCTGGCCCGCTCAGCCAGAGCGCGGGCGCCGTCCGCGGAAATGGGCACGTCGAGCACCAACGCCGAGCGATTGACGATCTCCTCCATCGCGTCGTGGCTGTAGAAATCGAGTCGCAGAACGGAGCCGAATCGATCGCGCAGGGGACCGGTCAGGAGCGCTAACCGAGTGGTGGCCCCGACGAGGGTGAAACGCGGCAGGTTAATGCGCATCGTTCGGGCGGCCGGGCCTTTGCCGAGGACGATGTCGACAGCAAAGTCCTCCATCGCGGAGTATAGAACCTCCTCGACCACCCGATTGAGGCGGTGGATCTCGTCGATAAAGAGCACATCCCCGGCCTTCAGGTTCGTGAGAATGGAGACGAGATCGCCTTGGCGCTCGATCGCGGGCCCGGAGGTAACGCGGAGGCTGACACCCATTTCGGCGGCAATGATGGTTGCCAGGGTTGTCTTGCCGAGCCCCGGCGGTCCATAAAAGAGGACGTGGTCAAGCGACTCGCCGCGCTGCTTGGCGGCGTCGATGAAGACCTGCAACGTCTCCTTGACGCGCTCCTGACCGATGTATTCGGCCAGGCGTCGGGGCCGCAGGCTGCGTTCGATCGGTGCGTCTTCGGCGAGTTGGCGCGACGTGACGGCGCGCTCGGGGGATGGAGCCGGTTGAGCGCTGCTGCGAATGGAAGTAGAGCCCGCGCTGGACATGCCGCGAGTATAGCAGAATGTTCAGAACGAATGTTCGTTATGAACTCCCCCGGCTGGGGATGGCGTCGGGCCGGATGCGGAAGTTGAACTTGGTGCGGAACGCTTCGTAGAAGTTCGTGGAGCCGAGCGTGACGAGGCGGAAGGCGTGCTCACCACGACGCACCTGGACCACATCCAGCCGCTCCAGCGTCGTCATTTCGCGGCCATCGACGATGAGCGAGGCGTCGTGGTGGTTGGCGACGACCATCTCGATGGCGGCTTCCTCGGGAACGACCAGCGGCGTGCGGATCGGGCTGTGGCAGGAGATTGGCGCGATCGCGAAGCCGCGCACGCCCGCAGTGAGAATGGGTCCCCCTGCGGCCATGCAGTATGCGGTGCTGCCGTGAGGGGTGGCCACGATCATGCCGTCGCCGGGATAGGTATTAACGAAGTGGCCATCGATGTAGAGCTCGACGTCGACCATGCGGTTGCCTGCTCTAACGACCACGTCGTTGATCGCCCAGCCCTGCGACACGCTGTCGGCCTGGCGGACGAGGGTCGCCTCCAGCGTCGAGCCTTCCTGAATGGCGAACTCACCAGCGAGCAGGGACGCAATCGCCTGCTGCCAGTCCTTGCGTTCGACCAGCGCCAGGAACCCCACATTGCCGAAGTTGATGCCCAGGAGGGGCACGTCGGGGTAGGCGGTGGCGGCGCGCATCATCAGGCCGTCGCCGCCGAGGACAACGATGGCGTCGACCTCGCGCACGCCGGTTGCCGCGAGCTGTTCCTCCTCGATGACATCCACGCCGGCCGTCGCCAGCGTATCGGCGACGCCGACCGCCAGCTCCCGCGCCTCGTCTTTGCTCCTGGCGGCGACCAGCCCGATGCGCTCCGGCCTTGGGCTCGAGCATTTGGCGAACGCGCCCTCCGGTTGCCTGGCAACTGCGCTCACGATGGGTTCCTTCCCTCGGCGGTCCATGGAGACGCCATGACGAATCGCGGCTTGGCTTCATGCTCAAGGGCGCCGCGGGTCGAGCCTCCTCCCGGCGCACGGGCTCCGATCCCGACAATGATGCCTAGCGCGAACTGGGTCACGATCATCGATGTGCCGCCGTACGAAACGAGCGGAAAGGTGAGCCCCGTCAGGGGGAGCACGCGCAGCGAGCCTCCGGCGATCAGGACGATCTGAATCGCCAGAAGCGCCGCCAGACTCACCGCGGTCAGGGCGCGAAAGCCATCCCGCGTCCGCAGGCCGGCCAGCATGCAGCGGCAGACGAGCGTTGCCGCCAGCGCCAGGACCGCCGCCGCGACCGGCAGCCCGAACCGACTCGCGATGGCGATGAGTATGAGATCGGTATGAACCTCAGGCACGATGCCCGCCGCCGTCCACGGCTCCCCCCCGCCGAGGCTCCCCGCGGCGAGGCTGAATTCGGCCTGCACGAACTGGTATCCACGAATGACCGGATCCTGCCAGGGATCGAGCCAGCCGACGACGCGGTCGCGCACCCTCGGGACGGTGACGTATGAGCCTGCCAATGCCACCAGGAGCGCCGTGGCCGCGATGGCGACCGCCGCGCTCGATCGAACCACGCTGACGACGGCGGCGACCGCGCTAAGAGCGACCAGCGCCGCCATGCCGAGGTCGTTCTGGAAGAGAAGCACGCCGACGGCGATCAGGAGCGCGGCCGCGAGTGGCAGGAGATATGGCGCTGGCGGCAAATCCTGGGACCGCACGCGCCATGGCGCAGCCAGAAGGTGACGACGCTCGTAAAGGAAGACAGCCACGAACAGGGCGATGAGGACGCGAGCGATCTCCGAGGGTTGGAAGCGAACGGGGCCGACGTCGAGCCAAAGTCGGGCGCCGTTGACCGTCGCGCCGACGAGGACCGTCGTGAGCGTGAGGAAGATGGCGACGGTGAGGACCGTGAAGGGATAGCGTCTGGCGCGGTCGAGGCTCTTTTCGGCGATGGCGCCCACGACGAGGGCCAGGAACCCGATCGCGGCGAACATGGCGTGGCGCATGGCGATTGCGGCGTAGAAGTCTCCGTCAGTCCCCGGGGCGAACGAGAGACCATAAACCGTCGCTGCTCCAATGGCGACGAGCATCCCCGCGACGCCAACGACCACGGCGTCATGGCCAGGGGCGACGATGCTGAGGACGAGAGCCGCCAAGAGCGGGGAGGCGGCCGCCAGCGCCAGAGCCACGAAGAGTGCTGAATTGCGAGCTGCCGCGGGTGACGAGGCCGCTGGGATGGCAATCCCAATGACCATCGTGACCGAAGGCAGGAGCGCGGTGAGCGCGAAGGGTGGCCGTCTGGTGACAAGGTTCATGCGTCAGGAAGCCGATCGCGCAGCAGCAGCGCGACGCGCTGCCGGGCCGCCGCAGAGACGCGAGTCGGCGCGGTGACGATGGCGTAATCGAGCGCCGAGCCGCACGCGCATTCCCGGCGGGGCAAGCCGCGTTCGGCCAGGGACCGCAAGATGGCGGCCGCGGCCTGGCTGTTGGCTTCCAGGTTGGAGAGGACGACCTCGACGCTCACGTCCGCCTCGCTGTCGTGCCAGACATCGTAGTCGGTGACCATCGCCAGCGTGGCGTAGCAAAGCTCGGCCTCGCGAGCGAGGCGCGCTTCCGGCATTGCGGTCATGCCGATGACGGTGGCATGCCACGCGCGGTAGAGGCGCGATTCCGCGCGCGTCGAGAATTGCGGCCCCTCAATGCAGACGTACGCGCCGCCGCGGTGGACTGGCTGGCCCACGGCAACCGCTGCGGCGCTGATCGCGTCCTGGAGCCGAGCGCAAAACGGATCGGCGATCCCGACGTGGGCGACGATGCCGTCCTCGAAATAGGTGCGCGCCCTGACCACAGTGCGGTCGATGATCTGATCGGGAAGAACGAGCGAGCGTGGCGGCAAAGTCTCGCGCAAGCTGCCGACGGCGCTCAAGCTGAGGATTTGTTCGACGCCGAGCTGTTTGAAGGCGTGGATGTTCGCACGGTACGGAACCTCGGTCGGAGAGAAACCGTGGCCGATGCCGTGGCGGGCGATGAAGACCAGCTCTGTCGCTCCCAACGTGCCGCGCCGCGGCGGCGCGCTCGGTTGGCCGAACGGCGTATCGATCTCGATTGTTTCTTCCTCGTGGAGACCTTCGAGATCGTAGAAGCCGCTGCCGCCGATAACGCCGAGAATCGCCATGCCCTGCCTCGTCTCCTCCGTCTGAAAGACGTCACCGATCCACCGCGAACCATCGATCCCGATGCCCGCCGTCCGACAATGGTATACTCTTCCGGTTGCGCGCTCGCAGGAGCGCCGGATTTGTGTGTCCGCCATCATGCTGCTCGGGAGAAGGAATCGCCAGAATGGCGCTACAACAAGCACAAAAAGAAGACATCATCTCGCAGTTCCGGACCCATCCGGAAGACACGGGGTCGCCGGAGGTGCAGATTGCGCTCTTGACCGAGCGCATCCAGGGTCTGACCGACCATCTGCGTACCCACAAGCACGATCACCACTCCCGCCGCGGGCTGCTCAAGTTGGTTGGTCAGCGCCGGCGGCTGCTGGCGTACCTCTCCGGCAAGGACGTGACCCGCTATCGGGCCACGATCGGCCGGCTCGGACTTCGACGATAGCTTGGCTCGAGTCTGTGCTGGATCCACGCCATGACCGTTGGTTCAGGTTGACTCTCGTGCGGCGACGGCCCAGGGCTCGATGCCTTGGGCCGAATCATTTTCAATTGTCGAAGTCACCGCATACGCGGAGATATCGAAGGAGGGCCATGACCAATCCTTGAACGCCGCCGGTCGGCGCCCATTCGCGTGAGGTATTGGAGTCTGCTCAGCGATCTCGGTGATCAGTCTCCAGTCCCTCATGGCGAGCTGTCCCTACCGGTTGCGGCATTTCGTCCTCAGACCCATCCAGCATCACCTGCCATGCCGAAAGGAACATTCATGTCAGATCAAAACCGTCCGCAAGTGACCCGCGTTGAAATGGAGCTCGCGGGCCGCACGCTTTCCATCGAGACCGGGCTCATCGCCGAACAGGCCGATGGAGCCGCTGTCGTACGCTACGGCGACAGCACCGTCCTCTCGACCGTGGTGGGCGAGCGCGAGCCGAATGAGTCGGTCGGGTTTTTCCCGCTCACTGTCGAGTACGAGGAGCGCATGTATGCCGCCGGCAAGATCCCCGGTGGCTTCATCAAGCGCGAGGGCCGCCCGACCGAGGCGGCGACGCTTGCCGCCCGCCTGACCGACCGGCCTATCCGCCCGCTCTTCCCCAAGGGGTACAAGTCGGAGGTCCAGGTCATCACCACCGTCATGTCCGCGGACCAGGAGAACGACCCCGATATCCTCTCCATCATCGGCGCGTCCGCGGCGTTGACACTCTCCCAGATCCCTTGGGAGGGTCCAATCGGAGCGGCGCGAATCGGCTCCATCGACGGGCAGATCGTCGTCAACCCGACCTCGTCGGAATTGGCCGAGAGCGCGTTGGATATGGTCGTGGCCGGAACCAGCGACGCAATCATGATGGTCGAAGGCGAGGCCGACCAGGTTTCCGAAGAGGTGCTGCTGGAAGGCATCGGGCGGGCCCACGAGGAAATCCGCCGCATCGTCGAAGTTCAGCTCGACTTACAACGGCAGGCCGGCAAGGAGAAGTGGGAGTTCACGCCGCCGGCCGCCAGCGAGGCCGTCGAGCAGCAAGTCCGGGCGTTTCTTGGCGATCGGCTGCGCGCCGCCATCAACAGCCCCGACAAGGTGCTTCGTCTCGAGGGCACGTCGAATTTGCGCGAGGAGTTGCTCGCGCAGTTGGCGGCGCCAGGCGACGAAGAGTCTGTCCCCGCGATGCGTAAGGACATTGTCGACGCCTTTGAGAGCATCTTGAAGGAAGAGGTCCGCGGCAGCATCCTCGCGGACGGCTCGCGGCCCGACGGTCGGCGTCCGGACGACATCCGCCCGATCTGGATCGAAACTGGTTACCTGCCCCGCACACACGGATCGGCGATTTTCACCCGCGGCCAGACGCAGGTCATCACCATCGTGACGCTCGGATCGACCGCGGAGGAGCAGCGGCTCGATTCGATCGGGCCGGAAGACCGCAAGCGGTACATTCATCACTACAACTTCCCGCCCTTCAGCGTTGGAGAAGTGCGGCGCCTGCGTGGGACGAGCCGGCGGGACATCGGGCACGGGGCCCTGGCCGAGCGCGCCCTCATCGCCGTCATCCCCGACCAGGACGAGTTTCCTTACACCATGCGACTCGTCTCCGAGGTCGTCAGCTCGAACGGCTCGACCTCGATGGCCAGCGTCTGCGGCAGCACCCTGGCGCTCATGGACGCCGGCGTTCCGATCTCGGCCCCAGTAGCCGGGATTGCCATGGGGCTGGTGACCGATGGCGATTCGGGCCGTTATACGATCCTGAGCGACATCCAGGGCATGGAAGACGCGTTGGGCGACATGGATTTCAAGGTCGCCGGCACCGCCGAGGGCGTCACGGCGATCCAGATGGACATCAAGGTCAAGGGGATTACGCCCCACATCATGCAGGAGGCCTTGGCGCAGGCCCGGGACGGCCGCCTCTTCATCCTTGACAAGATGAACGAGGCGATCGACCGGCCCCGCTCGGAGTTGTCCCCGTTCGCGCCGCGAGTGCTGCGGCTCAAGATCAACCCCGAAAAAATCGGAGCGGTCATCGGCCCCGGCGGCAAGATGATCCGCTCCATCCAGGAGGAGACCGGCGCCAAAATCGACATCGAGGACGACGGCACCGTCTCGGTGGCTTCGGTCGAGGCGAGCGGGGCCGAAGCCGCCGTGCAGCGCATCATGGGGCTCACCCAGGAACTGCGCATCGAGCGCGGCGAAATCTACAACGGCAAGGTTGTCAGCATCATGCCGTACGGCGCCTTCGTCGAGATTCTGCCCGGCAAGGACGGCCTGGTTCACATCTCCGAGCTGTCGGAGGATCCGTCGATCCGGATTGCCCGCGTCGAGGATGTCCTCGGGGTCGGCGACGAGATCACCGTCATGGTCACCGAGGTGGCTCCGAATGGCAAAGTGAGCCTTTCGCGGCGCGCCGCGCTGACCGGGGAACTGCCGGAACCGAAGCCGGAGCGGCCCCCGCGGCGCGACGGCGACCGGGGTGATCGCGGCCCGCGCCGCGACGATCGAGGCGGCTTCCGTGGTGGTCCTGGCCGGCCAGATGGTCCGCCGCGCCGCGAGCAGTCTCGGCAGGATGGCGAATTCATGAGCCGGCCAGGCGATAGCCGTCGCCCAGCCGGGCCCGGCGGACGGGATTTCTCGTAGACGAAAGATTCCGCGCACAGGAGCGAGCCAACAGGGCGCCGCGCGGCGCCCTGTTGGCGCTTGACGCCAGTGGTTGGTAGGATCACTCCCCATTGCGCCTCGGGGTGCCGGCCAGTCACGAACCAGGGAGCAGTCTCGACTCAATGATTGACCTCGACACCGCGCTACGAAAGGAATCGGAACTGGCGGCAGTGCTTGACGACCTGGGTTCAGTGCTCGTCTCCTTCTCCGGCGGGGTCGACAGCAGCTATCTGCTCAAGATCGCGGTCGATACCCTCGGCGCCAGGGCGGTGGCCGCGACGGGGTTGTCCCAAACGTACGCCGCGGAGGAGATGGAAGAGGCGCGGCTCATCGCCAGTGAGATTGGGGCCGAGCACGTGCTTGTCGACACCGCGGAGCTGACCGATCCGCGCTACGCCGACAACACCCATCAGCGCTGCTTCTTTTGCAAGACCGAGTTGTATTCGCGGCTCGCCGATGTGGCGAAGATGCGGGGATTGAAAGTGGTCATCGACGGCTCCAACGCCGATGATCTGGACGATTTCCGGCCCGGCATGCGCGCCGCGCGCGACCTCGGAGTGCGCAGCCCGCTCCAGGAGGTCCGGCTCGGCAAAGCGGAGATCCGCGTCCTCTCGGAGCGGCATGGGCTACGCACGTGGGACAAGCCGGCCGTGGCGTGCCTGTCGTCCCGGTTCGCATACGGCGATCCGATCACGGTCGAGAAGCTGCGGCAGGTCGCCGCCGCGGAGAGCGCGGTTCGTGGTCTCGGGTTTCGCGGGTTTCGCGTACGGCATCACGACGACATCGCCCGGCTTGAAGTGCCGCGCGAGCAGTTCGCGGCGGCGATTGATGAGGCTGACGCGCTTGTCGAGGCTGTGCGCGGCGCCGGCTACCTGCACGTCGTGCTCGATCTGGCGGGCTACCGCGTCGGCAGCATGAACGAGGTGCTCCATGCGCGTGTCAAGTCGCTCGGACTACGGCGTCCGGGCGCTGTTCGACCTGTCGTTGCGGGCGGGTCAGGGACCGATTCACAGTAAAGAGATCGCCGCGCGGCAGGAGATCCCCGAGGCGTACCTGCACCAGGTGCTTGGCGCCCTGAGCCGCGCCGGGCTTGTTCGGAGCACACGCGGCCCCCTGGGCGGCCACGAGTTGGCGATGCAGCCGTCGCAAATCTCGCTGTTCGACATTCTCACCGCGCTGGACGGGGTCGACCCCAAGCCGCATCCGCACCCGGACGGGTTGGGCGCCGCCGACGTCGTTCACGAAGTTTGGCATGAGATGCAGGAGCAGAACGAACGGCTCTTGCGTTCGATTACGCTCAAGACCCTGGTCGATCGGCAGGCCGATCGCGAGACCTGCGCGAATTACGCGATCTGAACGAACGTGATCGGGACACTCACAGATCAGACGAGACAACGGGGTTGCTGTCGCGGCGAGGCGGGATGCCCAATCCTGCGGCCTTGACACCACCGCCCCGCGACCCCGGTCGTGGCTCCCCGACTAGGACTCGAACCTAGAACCTACCGGTTAACAGCCGGCCGCTCTACCATTGAGCTATCGGGGATCGCAAACATCGCAGATTCTACCACAGGGAGCATCGCTGGGCGCGCTTGGCAAGCACGCCTCGCTTGCTGTGAGCCCCAACCCGACCTTTGAGTGATCTGGCAGGATCGCCGGTTTCATGCGGCCATGTTCGCCGCGTCCAATCGAATCAAGAGCAGCGTTTCAATCCTCAATCGCGACGGGTTTCGGCGCCTGGCAGCGGGTCAGCCCAGAAGCCTTCCTCGGTGTGCTCGCGGGCGGGCGAACGGTCTTCGAGAGGGCTCATCGTCCCGGCCATCGGCGGGGGTTCAATAGATTCATCGCCTGTCGCGCCGAGGCGCGATCTGACGCCGTCGCGCATGCGGGAGAATTCGGCGATGGAGGCAACGCGGCGGGAAAAACCGCCGTTGCTGGATCCGGCGCCGACCGCTGCCGGGCCAGATGTGCTGGCCAGGGCGTCGCTCAACGCATCGAGCTCGTCGGGATCGATACCGACGCGCTGCGCGGCGGCGGCCATAGCGCGCTTGCGTCGGCTGCCTCGCGCGTCCTCGAGGATGCGGATCGTTTCGGACGCGGCGGGCGCGTCGAGGGCGGCGCGATCGACCGGAACGGCGCAGTATGGGCAGACGCTCCAGCGCAAATCGATCAGCCGCGAGCAGGCGGGGCACGGCCCGCGCAGCCGCGTCTGACAGTGCGGGCATATGACGAACTCCGGATCGACGGCGCGCTGGCAGCCCTGGCAAAGGGGAAGGTCGTCCAAATCCTGAAGGAGGTACTCCTCCTCAAGCGCCCGCTGGAACGCCTGGTCGAGAGTCTCCTTTGGCCGGAGGATGAGATAGAGCAGAAGGCCAGGGATAAAGAAGAGAACAACCAGCAAGGTGGAAAAGACTTGGGTAAAGACGCTGCGGCTACGCGATTCGATGTCGCGAAACGTCCAGGCCACGACCGCGAACCAAATGGCAAGCAGGTAGGCGATGCCGATTGCGAGCAGAAATTGTGCGCCACGCGCCGCGGTCTCGATCACGTTTCGTGTCCCCTCGGTCAGCCAGCCGCGCGGACGCGGCGTCTAAGCGTACCCGATGCGCTCGAACTGGCGCACCGAAAGCACATAGACGCTAGCCCCGCCCGCGGTGCGCTCGGAAGGGCCGGGAACCCAGAATTCGGCCCGTTCACCGAGTGGCCGCAAGGGCTCGATCTGCCGAGTTCGGTCGCGGGCCCGGGCCTGAATCAGCGTCAGAACGTCTTCAACCCGGTCGTCTTCGACGCCGACGATGATCGCGGCCAATCCCCCTGCGCCAACGGCGGCGTCGCCTTCGATCTGGGTAGCCGCCACCCGGATTTCGGCGAAGTCACGCAGCAGCGGCTCCGCGTCCTCGCATTGAAGCACTGCAAACACGAGTCTCACGATCTCGTTCCCAGCCGCGAGACCTCGGCTTCCGCGGCGGACCCGGTCTTGACCGAATCCAATTGCCTCACGGCGGACCACACGTCCGACCACACGTCCGACTCCGGCCGCGATGCATCGATCACCCGCCAGCGATTTGGTTGGGCGGCCACGAGGGCATGGTAAGCCTCACGAACCCGTTCGTGAAACGCGATGGTTTCTCGATCCAAGCGGTTGGTCTCGTTTCCTCGGGCAAACCGACGTTGCAGTCCCAACGCTACAGGAAGGTCCAGCAGGAGTTTTACATCTGGTTCTAACCCGCCCGTCGCCAGGGCCTGCACCGCCGTGACCGCGTCGAGGGGCAACCCTCGGCCGCCCCATTGATAGGCCAATGAGGAGTCGGCGAAGCGATCGACAATGACCACGTCGCCACGCGCCAGCGCTGGCCGAATGACCTCTGCTACGAGTTGCGCCCGCGAAGCCGCGAATAGGAGCGCTTCGGTTTCGGCGGCCATGGCGCCGGCGTCGTTGTCGAGGAGCAAGGCGCGAATGCGCTCACCGATCACGCCGCCGCCGGGTTCCCGGGTCGCCGTGACCGCACGGCCTCGAACGCGGAGTGCATCCGCGAGGCGCCGCGCGACGGTCGACTTGCCCGAACCTTCGATGCCTTCTAGCGCGACAAAAAACCCGGCCAACGGATTAGCCGCTACCCCGCGAAATCTCCACGCCTCGGTGAGGTTCTCGCCCTCGGCTGCGTGAGGAAAGGGCGTACCGTTCCGCCAGCTGGTGCTGCACTTGGCGAACGCGCGAACCTTGGGGCGCCAGCTGCACCGGTGGTCCCCCCGCGATCACGGTCGAAATGGCGTCTTCGGCTTCTGAGATCGCAGCCAACAAGGGATCATCGTCGGGGTCAGACATGGCCTCGGCGCCGCCGTTGCGGGTCGGCCATTCGGCAGGCGCGCCATGGGCAGCCGGAAGCTGCGGCGGAAACAGACTCGCGAGCAAGTTCTCCATCTGGACGCCGGTGTTGGAGCGCAGCACGTAAACCGGCATGCCACGCGACTCGGCATCCCGGATAGGCTGCGCCTTCTGCCGAAAATAGTTCTTGAGGGTGAGCACGATATCGGCGTCCCGCGCATCGCGAACGACCGTGGCGGGGACGTGCAGCGCCTGGATTGCGTGCTCAAGTCGGTTCCGGCTCACCCCGAAGGCGTAGATGCGCAGGGGGCGCGCCTCAGTCCCCCGCCCTCGGAGCGGACTGGGCGCCGGAACCTCAGCGGATCGCGGAGTTACTCGCGACTCGTCGTCGGACTCCACCGGGAAGAAGTCTGCCGCAAGCGCCGCGGGACCGCGCGCTACTCTGTGGTTCGCGAGGCGCTGCTGACTTCGCTCCTGGACGCTGTCAATGCGAGGGGCGGTTGTGATGGCGACGTGACCGTCATCCTCCCGCCGTCGCAGCTCGGTTCGTGGAACGGCTCCGCGCAAAATGATGTCGACAGTGGCCGCGACATCCTTGTGCACCACGACCTGCTCTCGATCTACGATCTCAACGATCGTGTCGAACGTTGGAGGAGCTTTTCGCTCCAGAATCGATTTCTGGGTGCCCCGCCGCCGAGCTTCCTCATCAGACAGCGTTACCGATTGGATGCCGCCGATGAGGTCAGCCAGCGTGGGGTTGGCCATCAGGTTCTCGAGCGTGTTGCCGTGGGCGGTGCCGATGAGTTGGACGCCGCGCTCGGCAATGGTGCGGGCCGCCATCGCTTCCAGCTCGGTGCCGATCTCGTCGATGACCACCACTTGCGGGGTGTGATTCTCCACGGCCTCGATCATCACCCCGTGCTGGTCGGTCGGTGTGGGCACCTGCATGCGCCGGGCGCGGCCGATAGCCGGGTGCGGGATGTCGCCGTCGCCGGCGATCTCATTGGAGGTGTCGACGACGATGACGCGCTTGTGCAACTCGTCGGCGAGGACGCGGGCTGTCTCGCGCAGAAGCGTGGTCTTGCCAACGCCGGGGCGTCCGAGCAGCAGCACGCTCTGACCGGTTTCGATCAAGTCGCGCATGATGGCGATCGTGCCGAAAACGGCGCGGCCGACGCGGCAAGTAAGGCCGACGATCTCGCCCGTTCGGTTGCGGATGGCGGAGATGCGGTGCAAGGTGCGCTCGATGCCGGCGCGGTTGTCCCCGCCAAACTCGCCGATGCGCTCGGCGACGAAGGCCAAGTCCTCGCGGTTGACCTCCCGCTCCAGCAGACTCGCCTCGCCGGACTGGAACCTGGCCTCGGGAACGCGGCCCAGGTCCAGGACGATCTCGACCAGGTCGTCGTAGCCCTCGCGCCGCCCAGCCTCGGCGACCGCATGGGAGATGTCGAGCGGCAGCACGGCGAGCAACACGTCGAGATTGTCGGTGCTGGCCAGTTCATACGTCGGTCTTGCGTGGGTTCCTCGATCACCTTCGCGCGGCAGGCGAAGCACAGTCGCAAGCGGTTCGGCGGCACGCATCATATCGTCCCATCCGTCGGTTGCCCTTCGAGGAACGTCGGCACGCGGCGAGGCATGGCCGGACGCAGCTCGACGGGGAAATGCACGGGGTCGATCGCCGGGGTTCGCGCGGTGGCCGTAGTGTAGCGAATCAGCAACTCCTGCTCCCCTATCTCCTTGAACCCTCTCGCGGTCAGCTCGTCCTTCATGTCGAGCATGTACGCCCTCAACGCAATGTAGACGGGACGGCCCCGCCCCTGCCGTGGCACGGAAATGACGCCGTCGAGCAGCGCGCCCAACTGTGTCTCCGCCCCCGGCGGCACGATCGCATCAATCATGCCGGCGTGGGCGCCCCTGGTGTAGCACGCGTACGCCGCGAGTTGGCCATTCTCTTCGCGGAGCCAACCTGTCTGGCGAATGCCGCGGCGTCCCCGCTTTGGCTCGTCCAGGTGCCACTTCTGGCTGGTGAAGGCTTCGATCTCCTGAATCTGACGCGGCGCCGAGGCGGCATACAGTTGATGGATGGCCCAGGTATCCACCGGTTCCTGCAATCGCAGATCCCGTTGGGAGCGCGAAACGGCCGTCAGCCGATCCGCACGAAAGACAGTCTCGCGCGTGTACGAGACCCAGCCGGACTGCCACATCGTTTCGAGCAGCGAATGGCCAACGGGGACCTTGGCAAAGAGGCGGCGCACGCCGCGCAGGCCGGCGGCGCGAACGCCGTGCGCCAGAAGCGCCTCCCAGACCGGCTGCGGAGAGTACACCCCGGTGGATGCCGCAATCGACGAAACGACCCACCGCCCGTCGGGCGGCCTCATCGCAAAACGAACAAACCCGACGCGCTGGCCGTCTGCAATGGCGACAAAGGTCGGTCGCTCCCGGCGCAGGACTGGCACGATGGCCGGCACGTCGACAGCTCCTGTTCGGGGATGGACGAGGCTATCGGGCACGTCGAGTCGGAGCATGCCCGGAAGCCGCAACAGGTACGGCAGGTCGCGCAGCGCAATCGACCGGATGCGCAGCGTGGGCGAACGCTCGAGGCTCAAGAGATCAGGGGGGGACGAAGCATGGGTCGCCTCGTCCGGCGCGGCCGCGTCGCCGATCGACACGGCATTTGGCCAGAGAACAGCGGGCGTTTCGTGGTGTTCTGCAGCATCGTCAGGCTTCGCCATTCACCGCAAAGTGTACCATCGGCGTCCTTTCGCGAAGCTGTGCCCGAACCGTTACAAGATGCGGCGGCCTGTCAGCGCCCGCCCAAGCGTGACTTCGTCCGCATATTCCAGATCCCCGCCCGCCGGGAGCCCGCTGGCCGGCCGCGACACGGTGACCCCGAGCGGCGCCAGAAGCCGGTGGAGGTAGGTCGCGGTCGCCTCGCCAGGGAGATCGAGGTTGGTGGCGATGATCACCTCCTGCGGGTTTTCGCGCTCGACGCGGCCGATGAGCTCCCGAATCTTGAGGCGATCCGGACCGATTCCCTCCACTGGTGAGACGGCCCCGTGCAAGACGTGGTAGCGGCCCTTGAACTGGCCGGTGCGCTCCAGAGCGACGACATCAAGGGGTTCTTCCACGACGCAGATGGCGGCGTCGCGTCCGGGATCGGTGCAGATGTTGCACGGGTCGGCTTCGGTAGTATTGAAGCAGACGGAGCAGAGTCGGACGCGCTCTTTGACGTCAAGGATCGACTCGGCCAATGAAACCGCTTCGTCCCGGGGCGCGCGCAGCAGGTGATACGCCAGACGCGACGCAGTCTTGGGACCAATTCCAGGCAGCCGGGCAAGTTCGTTGATGAGACGGGCAACCGGCTGGGCCGTCGCAGGCCCGTGGCCGTGAGACATGCGGTTAACGCCTTTCGGAAGCGGTTCTCGCGCGAGTCGCGCGCCGCGAGTCTAGCACGGCGCTCGCTGCAAGCCACTGACCGAGCTACTCCTCGCCTCCTAACACCGGGCGGCCGCGGATGCCGTCGGCCGGGCCAATGATCCCGTCGACTTCCATGTGTTCGATCAGGCGCGCGGCGCGGTTGTAGCCGACGCGGAGCCGCCGTTGCAGCATCGAGGCGGAAGCCGTTCCTTGTTGACGGACGATCGAGATCGCCTGCTCGAACAGCGGGTCTTCCTCGCCGTCGAGATCGTCGTCGCCGTTGCCTCCGGCGGCGGGGAGATCGAGCCATTCCGGCGCGTAGCGAGGCACGGGCGCCACTTGATACCAATGCTGGACGATGTAGTGGACATCCTGGTCCTCGATGAACGCGCCCTGAATGCGCTGCGGCTTGGCGGCGTCGGGTGGGAGGAAGAGCATGTCGCCGCGGCCGAGCAGGCGCTCGGCGCCGGGCATGTCGAGGATGACGCGGCTGTCGGTCAACGAGGAGACCGCGAAGGCGATGCGCGACGGCACGTTGGCCTTGATCAGCCCGGTGAGGACATCGACCGACGGGCGCTGGGTGGCGATGATGAGGTGGATGCCGGTGGCCCGCGCCATCTGGGCCAGGCGAACCAGCAGCGTTTCGACCTCGTCGGGGGCGGTCATCATCAGATCGGCCAGCTCGTCGATGATGACGACGAGGTACGGCAGCGCCTCCGCCCCGGCTTCGTCCGCCACTTTCATGCGGTAGCCGTCGAGGTTGCGCACGCCGAGCTTGGAGAAGAGCGTGTAGCGGCGCTCCATCTCGCGCAGGGTCAGGCGCAACGCGCCGACGACCTTGTCCATCTCGGTGACGACCGGGGTTTGCAGGTGCGGTACGCCATTGTAGCCAGTCAACTCCACCATCTTGGGGTCGATCATCAGCAGCCTGAGCTCATCCGGCGATCGGGTGGCGATGAAGGTCGAAATGATGCCGTTGAGGCAGACGCTCTTGCCCGAACCCGTCGCGCCAGCGATGAGCAGGTGCGGCATGCGCGTCAGATCGCCGACGACGTAGCGGCCATTGACGTCGCGCCCGAGCGGGATCGGCAGCTTGTGCTTGCCCTTGGTGAACGTCGACGATTCGAGCGTCTCGCGCAGACCGACCGTGGCGATCTGGGCGTTGGGGATCTCCAGGCCGACGCGGGCGTAGCCGGGGATGGGGGCCTCGATGCGGATGCTCGGCGCGGCCAGGGCGAGGGCCAGGTCGCTTTGCAGCTCGGTGATGCGGCGGACCTTGACCCCGTTGCCCGGCTCCAGGGCGAACTGCGTCACCGCGGGGCCGGGATTGATCTCGCGCACCTTGGCCTCGACCTTGAAGCTGGACAGCGTCTCTTCGATCAGCGTCGCTTTGGCGTGAAGGCTCGCCGTGTCCGGGGCGACGTCGTCGTAGTACGCCAGACGGGAGACGTCGGGGAGCGGCAGCGGGCCCGTGGGAGCCAGCGGTGTGTGGAGGGGGTTGGTTTGGTGGTGGGCGTCCGCGCGCGCCGGTTGTTCCTTGCGCGCGGGAACGTTGATGACGGGCGGGGCCGGCGGGGCGTTGTCCGGCGGAAGGAGGGGTTTGGACGATCGCTGGCGGGGGGCGGAGGGGGACTCCACGTGGGCGGCGGCGACGGGGTCTTCGAGTTCGGGGGTTGCCCGAAATGCGGCCCCAAATCGGCGAAGCCGCCTTTCCAGTCCGGCGGCGGCGGCGATCAGGGCGGCGATGGCGCCCCAGATGGCGTGGCAAAGCGCCCGCACGTCGTTGGCAAAGGTCTGCAGGTCGCTGCCGGCGAGGAGGAAGATGGCGAGCACGCCCACAGCGAAGAGCGCCAGTCCAGCTCCGAACTGGCCGAGGAAGCGTAGGGCCAAGCCGGCGACGGATGCGCCAAGCGCGCCACCCGCCGGCGTGCCGACGGGTCTGGCTCCAAGGTGCAGCAACCCGGTGACGGCGATAGCGAAGGCGAATCCTCCCAGGAAGTGCCGCGCTTCCAGCACCCGGCCCGTTTGCCCGCCGAAGGCTCGCAATGCGGCGAGACCGAGCAGCACCGGAACCAGAAATGCGGCGTTGCCGAGCGAGCGGTCGAGGGAGTGGCCCCACCACGAGACGAGGCGCCCCTCGTCACCGCCGCGGCCGATGACGTAGGCGCTGAGGAGGGCCATCAGGATGAGGATGACACCGAGCAGCTCGCGGCGAAAGCGCGGCGTGCCGGCGAACTCGGGAAGGGAGGCCTGCATCGAGGCGCGCCAATGGGCCGCACGCTGCCGCATGGATGCGCGGTTGGTCCGCGCGGCGCGGTGGGACGATGACATCGCGCGCGTTCGGGTGGTCGTGGCCATGGCCAATTTGTGCCCCTGAGAGACGCATCCAGATGGGCCACGCTCAACTCGTGACCGATCAGGGTGTCCGTTCACTCTGTACGATTCTAGCACGACGCCCTTGCGGTCCACTCTTGCGCAATGAGAACATATGTTCTATTATCCGGGCAAGGGCTCCCCGCGCCCGCGGCGATTCGACCCACGGAGGAGGGACCGTGCCCATCGCCTGTCTCGTCATTCCCCATTTTGCCTTGCGCGTGGCGCTGCTGGAACGCCCGGAGCTGGACGGCGCGCCGCTGGTGCTGGGTCCGGCGCAGGGCGGCCGCCCCATTGTCCTCGACGCGACCCCGGAAGCGGCCGGGCATGGGGTGCGGTCCGGTCTCGGGGTGCGCGAGGCCGTCGCCCTCTGCCCGGAGGCGATCGTGCTGACGCCTCATCCGGTGCGCGAGAACGCGGCCGCCGAGCGCATCGTCGCGGGATTGGAAGAACTCAGCCCGGCGGTCGCCATCGACCCGGCGCTGCCGGGGTGCTACACCATCGACCTGACCGGGCTGGAGCGCCGGCTCGGTCCCCCGCACGTCGCTGCCGAGCGCTTGCTGGCGACCGTGCCGGCCATCCTGCGCCCACGGGCCGGCGTCGCCGCCAACCCGTTCACGGCGCGGGTCGCCGCCCATCGCGCCGCGCCGGGGACCGTCCAGGATGTCCCCTGCGGCGCGGAGCGGACGTTCCTCGCCGCGGCGCCGGTCTCCCTGCTGCCGCTACCTGCCGACAAGCAGCGCCGTCTGGAGCGGCTGGGGTTGCGCACCTTGGGCGACCTCGCTGCGCTCCCCCCGGCAGCGGTGCAGGCCCGGTTCGGGGCGGAGGGTCGGCGCGCCTGGGAGCTGGCCCGTGGCAACGACCCGTCGAGCGTCCAGCCCCGGCCGCAACCGGAGACGGTCAGCGAATCGCTGACGCTGCCCGCGCCCGCCGTCAGCCGGGAAACGCTGCTCATCGCCATCACCCGGCTGGTGCTGCGCGCCTTTGACCGGGCCGCGCTCGGCAACCGCCACGTGCGACAGGCGCGCCTGCGCGCGTCGCTGGAAGGGGGGCAATCATGGGAGCAGGTCGCCACTCTGCGCGAACCCGGCGGCCAGAAGCGCCTCATCGAGGCGCTGGGCTACCGCGTGCAGGCGCTGACCCTGCCGGGGCCGGTCGAGGCCCTCACCCTGGAGCTCTCCGGGCTGATCGACGCCACCAGCCGCCAGGAGCTGCTGCCCGGCTTCCACTCCCGCCGCCCCTGGCGCCTGACCGAGGCCAGCCGCCAGCTCAAGCAGCGGTTCGGCGCATCCGGTCTCTATCGCGTCGCGGAGGTTGAGCCATGGTCGCGCCTGCCGGAACGGAGACAGGCCCTGATCGCGTACGACCCCTGAACCAGCCGCGCCCCCTCCAGGTCACGCTCGATGCGCGCAGCGGCCTGCCGATCGCCCTGCGCGACCGCCGTGGCTCCCATCCGATCGCGCGCGTCCAGGATGAATGGCGCGTCGACGACGAGTGGTGGCGTGAGCCGATCCGCCGTCGGTATGTTCAAGTCCTCCTCCCCTCCGGCGCGCTGCGCACGCTTTTCCACGACCTCATGGCGGATCGCTGGTTCGAGCAGGCGTATTGAGGGGTGTCGGGGTGTTAGGGTGACAGGGTGACAGGGTGATGGATCACGAGCCGGAGCGATCCGGAATCCCACAAGTCCCTCCCGCCCTCGCTGCCTCCGCCCACCTCTCGTCTCCCGCCTCTTCACCCCAACATCTTGACACCCTGTCACCCAGTCACCCTCCGTACGTCGAGCTTCACCTGCACACCGCGTTCTCCTTCCTCGATGGGGCGTCGTTGCCGGAGGAGCTGGTGGGGCGGGCCGCCGAGCTGGGGTACCGGGCGCTAGCGATTACCGACCACAACGGGTTGCACGGAGCCATGGAGTTCGCGCGGGCGGCGCGGGCAGCCGACATCGCCCCGATCACCGGCGCCGAGCTGACGCTGGACGACGGCTCCCATCTCACCCTGCTCGCCGAGACGGCGAAGGGCTACGCCAACCTCAGCCGGCTCATCACCGCCGCATATGCCGGCCCCAACGTGCCCGCGGAGGGCGACGCGTCCTCCTTCGCCCCGCCGCGTGAGGTCTGGAAGCGAGACGAGCACCGGCAACCACGGCTCGACCCGGCGTTGCTCGCCGAGCACGCCCAGGGGGTGATCCTGCTCACCGGCTGCCGCCGCGGAGCCCTCTCTCGCCTGGTCGACGAAGAGCGCTGGGTGGATGCCCGTGTTCTCCTCAAGCGTTACGTCGAGTGGTTCGGCGCGGAGAACGTGGCCATCGAGCTGCAACACAACCAGGTCTTCGGCGATGCGCGCCGCGTTGCCGCTCTCTCTCGTCTGGCAACAGATGCTGGACTCTGCACGGTCGCCACCGGCAACGTGCATTACCACCGCCGGGAGCGGCATCGCCTGCAGGATGTGCTAGTCGCCATCCGCCATCGCACGACGCTGGACGGCTGCCACCGCGATCGGTTGCCGAACGCGGAGTTCGCCCTGCGCTCCCCACGAGAGATGGCTGCCTGCTTCGCCGCCTACCCGGAAGCCTTTCGCAACACCCTTGTGATCGCCGAGCGTTGCGCGTCCTTCGACCTCACGCGCGACCTCGCCTACCTCTTCCCCCGCTACCCCACGCCGCCGGAGCAGACGCCCGACGATGTCCTCGCAGGGATATGTCGCGAGGAGCTGCGGCGGCGCTATAACCGGGAAGGCTGGCCGCGGGCGGAAGCGCGGCTGGAGGAGGAGCTGCAGCTCGTCGCCCGGCACGGGCTGTCCGGCTTCTTCCTCCTCTACCGCGATCTGCTGGAACTGGCGCGGGAGGCAGCGGTCGAGATTCGGGGGGAGGATAGCTACGCCGCCACGCTGCCGCCGGGGCGCGGGCGCGGTTCGTCGGTCGGCTCCATCGTCTGCTACCTGATCGGCCTCTCCCACGTCGACCCGCTCGCCTATGACCTGATGCTCGGCCGCTTCATCAACGACGAGATGAGCTCCATCCCCGACATCGACCTCGATTTCCCCCGCGAAATCCGCGAGAAGCTCATCGAGCGCGTCTACGAGCGGTTCGGCCCCGACCGCGCCGCCCTCGTCTGCGCCTTCCCCACCTACCGCCTGCGCTCTGCTCTGCGCGACGTGGGCAAGGCGCTCGGCATCCCGATCGCCGATCTCGACCGCATCTCGAAACTGAGCGAGCCGCGCCAGGCCGGCGATCTCGGGCTGGAGCTGGCCCGCATCCCGGAGTACGCGGCGCGGCTGGAGGCGCCGCCCTGGCGCTACCTGATCGAGCTGTCGCAGGAGCTGGCCGGGTTCCCGCGCCACGTCTCCCAGCACTCCGGCGGCATGATCATCTCCTCCGCCCCGCTGGTCGATCTGGTCCCGGTGCAGCCGGCCTCGATGGCAGGGCGCTACCTGTGCCAGTGGGACAAGGATTCGTGCGACGACGCAGGGTTCGTCAAGATCGACTTCCTGGCGCTGGGCATGCTCTCGTTGGTGGAAGAGGCGCTGCGCCTCATCCCCGCCAACGGCAAGGCGCCGGTCGATCTGAGCCGCATCGACTTCACCGACCAGGAGGTCTACGACATGATCTGCGCCGGAGACACGGTCGGCACGTTCCAGATCGAGAGCCGGGCCCAGATCCAGACCCTGCTGCGCACGCAACCGCGCACCCTGCAAGACCTCATCGTCCAGGTCGCCATCGTCCGCCCCGGCCCGATCATCGGCGGCGCGGTCAACCCCTATGTCAAGCACCGCGAGCTGAGCCGGCGTGGCGCCGCGCCGCCCATCGTCTACGACCACCCGCGGCTGGAGCCGGTGCTGCGCGAAACACTTGGCGTGGTCCTCTACCAGGAGCAGGTGCTGGGCGTATCCATGGCCCTGGCCGGGTTCAGCGCCGGCCAAGCGGACCAACTGCGTCGCGCCATGACGCGCAAGCGGTCTAAGGAAGCGATGGCGCGCCTCTGGGACCAGTTCAGGGCCGGCGCCCTCGGGCTCGGCGTCGACGAGGCGACGGCCGAGAAGGTCTTCGCCAAGCTGCGCGGCTTTGCCGAGTACGGCTTCCCCAAGAGCCACGCCGCCGCCTTCGCCATCCTCGCCTATCAATCGTCGTGGCTGAAGCGCTACTACCCGGCCGAGTTCATCTGCGCCCTGCTCAACAACCAGCCGATGGGCTTCTACCCGCCCCACGTCCTGACCAACGACGCCCGCCGCAATCACGTGCGCATCCTCTCCCCCGACGTCAACGAGAGCGGCGTGAAATGCACCGTCGCCGGCAACGCGGTGCGCATCGGGCTGGGATACGTCGCGGAGGTCGGTGAGGAGGTCGCCACCCGCCTCGTCGCCGAGCGCGAAGCCGGGGGACCGTTTCAATCGCTCGCCGACGTGATGCGCCGGATTCCTCTCCGGATCGAGGCGGCGGAGAGCCTGGTCGCCGTCGGGGTGGCCGACGGCTTCGGACTCGGTCGCCGCGAGGCGCTCTGGCAGCTCGGGCTCTTCCTGCCGGCGCGCGCCTTCGGCGGCAAGAACGGCAAGGAGGCCGGCCGCCAGCTTCCCATCCCCTTGCCGGTCGAGCAGGACATGGTCGAGCTGCGCCCGATGGGCCCCTGGGAGCAGATGGCCAGCGACTACGCCATCATGGGGCTCTCCCCGCGCTACCACCCGCTCGGGCTGCTGCGGCCCCGCCTGCCGCGCGCGATCCGCTCCATGGCCGACATCCCGCGCATCGCCGACGGCGCCCGCATCCAGGTGGCGGGACTCATCGTCTGCCGGCAGCGGCCGGGGACGGCCAAGGGGATCACCTTCCTCCTGCTGGAAGACGAGCACGGGCTGCTCAACGTCGTCGTGTTTCCGGATCTCTACAGCGAACAGCGGCACGTCGTGCGCGGCGAGCCATTCGTGGTCGTGGAGGGAGTGCTGCAAAAGCGCAACAACACCATCAACCTCGTCGCCGAGCGGCTCTGGCCACTCTCCGAGGCCCGCGCTCAGTTCCAGATTCCAGACCAGTTGGAACAGCACGACATCGAAGCGATCGACGTCGCCGCGCATCAGAGCGAAGACGCCCAAACCGGGCTCGACCACGTTCGCCAGATCACCCCAGCATCGCACAATTATCGGTGAGTCAGAACATTCCCATCTGCTGCGGGGGGGGCTCGTCGGCCGCCTCTTCGCTCCGCTTCAGCGCCTCGGCTTCAGCCAAATACTTCGGCAAGCGGCTGAAGTCGTCCAGAACCGTGGTCTTGAGCGCCTGCTGATGCAAGGCGGCCGCCGGGTGATACATCGGCACGAAGAGCCTGTGGCCAACGCGTTTCGGCTGGCCGTGGATCTTCGAGATGCGCTCCCCTGGAAACCACTGCGCCATCGAGAATCGACCCAAGGTCACGATCACGTCAGGGTCGATGATCTCGATCTGGCGCGCCAGCCATGGCTCGCAAGCCGCGATCTCGTCCGGGAGAGGGTCACGGTTCCCAGGTGGCCGGGACTTGACGATGTTGGTGATAAAGACGTCGCCCCGGTGGAGACCAGCGGAGGCCAGTAGCTCATCAAGGAACTTCCCTGCCGCCCCGACGAACGGCCGGCCCTGCTGGTCTTCGTTCCAGCCGGGCGCTTCGCCAATGAACATGATGCGCGCGTCGGCCGGTCCTTCCCCCGGAACGGCCTTCGTCCGCGTCTTGTGCAGCTCGCAGCGCAGGCAGACCTTGATCTCCTCGGCGATGCGCGCCAGCGCCGCCTCCTTCTCCTCAGCTGTCATCGTCGTCATCGCTCACCTGATCCTCATTCTGGCCCCAGCTCGCCGCCCTTACGCCTCCGCAACAACCACGCCATCCAACGCGCTCTCTTCGACTCCCCACTCGCTTTCTCCCGCATCGCGGGCCTTACGCCAGGCGTCGAAATCAAGCTGATCCCGACGCAGCCCCAGCGCGGCCTCCGCCAAAGCGAGCCAGTCGGGTTCCGAAGCGCGATCTCCGAGCGCCAAAATCGCCGGATGGCCCTCATGCCGAGCCAGCCAGGAACCAAGAATATGCATGTCATCGACGGTATCGTGGTCGGGCTCGCGCAGCCCAAACGCCGCGTATCGTTCCCAACACCGAGCGAGCCGAGATGCCAACTCGCCGGGCTGGGACGGCTCCGCGACGCGAAGCTGCGCCCACATCCTCCCCCGCAGCACGACCATCACTTCGCGGCGCCCGGTTTCTGTCCCAGGGGTGACGACCAGCGCCCAGTTGGCCTCCGATGCCTCCCGTATCCGCCGCTGCGCCGCGGTCAGCGCCAGCGATGCCTGCAAATCCCGCCGCAGCCGCGATGCCCGCTCGAAGTCGAGCGCGGCCGCCGCGTCCTCCAGACCAGTCCATAAGACCTCGTGCAGCGCCTCGTCGCGGCCATCGACGTAGTCGATCACCTGGTGGACGAGCGCCATGTACTCGTCGCGGTCGGCACGCCCCACGCAAGGGCCGAGACAGCGGCCGAGATCGAGTTGCAGGCAGGGCGACCCGTATGAGCGCGCGTCCCGAAACGAGCGCGGACACGTCCGGAGTGGCACGACCCGATTGATCAAGTCAACGGTCTTTCGGGCCGTGGCGGCGCTGCGAAACGGGCCAAAGTAGCGGGCGCCATCATCCTTTCGCGCTTTGGACAACGTGACGCGCGGCCAGGGATTCGAGACGTCGATGCGGATGAACGGGTACTGCTCGTGCGAGCGCAGCGCGGTGTTGTAGCGCGGCTGGTAGCGGCGAATGAGCTGCGATTCGAGGAGCAACGCCTCGAGCTCGGAGCCGACCACCTCGACCTGGACGCGCGAGAGCGATTCGATCAAGCCGTCCATCTTGCGGGTGTAGCCGAGGGGTTGGGAAAAATAGCTGGCGACTCGGTCGCGTAGATTCTTGGCCTTGCCGACGTACACGACGCGCTCGTTGGCGTCGCGCATCAGGTAAACGCCGGGCGCTTTGGGAATCGTCGCCAGCAGTGAGCGGTCGACCACCGAGCTGGCGCGCGGCATCCGTTCCTTCGGGCGGCGCGTCGCAGGCCGCGCCACCGCTTTCAGATCGTCGAGCGAGTGAAAACCTGCGTCCCGCGCGTGCTCGATCAAGCCAAGCGCCACCGACCCGGTAACGCGGGCGTCTGATCCCGCTCGATGATGGTTCTTTGTCGCTGATGGTATCCCCAGCCGCTCGGCGACGGCTCGCAGCGTCGGTTTGCGCAGCCCAGGGATCAGCCTGGTCGCCAGCGCCAGCGTGTCGACCCGCTCGTTGACGACCGGCGGCCGATCGAGCCGCTTCAGCTCGGCGTTCAGGAATCCGAGGTCGAACTCCACGTTGTGGCCAACCACGACGGCATCGGCAATGAGCTCCTGCACCGTATCGGCGATCGACTCGAACTTTGGAGCGCCTTCCAGAAGGTCGTCGTCGATCCCGGTCAATTTGACGATGTATGCGGGAATCCGGCGCTCCGGCTGGCACAGCGACTCCCAATGACTGACGGCCTCGCCGTCACTGAATCGCGAAACTGCGATCTCGATGATGCGTTGCCGGCTCGGCTGCAAGCCCGTCGTCTCGACATCGAGAACGACGAATTCACGGAGCGGTAGAAGGCCATGGACGGCGGTTTGGGAAGCAAGGAGCCAGGCGCCGTCGCCTCGGAGCTTCAGCCCGTCGTGCTTGGCAAGGACGTCCCGCAGCAGCGGCCGCCAAAGGGACGGCGATCCCGTTGAGCCGAAGACATGGGAGATGAGGAGATCTTCAGACGCTCGGCCACCCTGCTCTGAGATAAACGCCTCAGCGCGCAGGGCGAGATGATGGAACGGCTCACCGTTCGCGGCAACGCCCTGATCGAGTTGCACCACATCGTTCTCGGCTTGAAGATCGTCCATCGCTCGGGCGCGGGCCGGCTCTCACGATCGCGATCCAACGCCGGATCGCTATGGTAGACTCGGGGCGTACGGACACCCGCCGCCCTACAGTGTACTCAGGACGTAACCCGAAGGGTTGCCAGCGCTGGTCTCCGCCGAGGAGCCTCAACCGATGCCGGACGCTTGCAGCGACGTCTCGCCCCTCGAGCGCCGTGTCGACAGTCTGCGACGGGCGATCGAAAAACACAACTACGATTACTACATTCTCGATCAACCCACGGCCACCGACGCGGAATACGACGCCATGTGGCGCGAGCTGCGCGAACTGGAGGCCGCACATCCGGAGCTGATCACCCCCGATTCGCCGACCCAGCGCGTCGGCACGACTCCCAGCAGCCGCTTCAACCAGATCGAGCACCCCGTCCCCATGCTTTCTCTGAGCAACGTCTTCAACCGCGGCGAGCTCGACGCCTGGGCGGCGCGCCTGGAGCGCATCCTTCCCGGGGCCGAATTCACGTATGTCACCGAGCCAAAGGTGGATGGGCTCGCTGTGGCGCTGACCTACATCGATGGCGTACTGCAGCGGGGCGCCACCCGTGGCGACGGCGTAACGGGCGAAGACATCACCGTCAACCTGCGAACCGTCAAGAATATTCCGTTGCGATTGCGCGAGTCCGGCGGCGTCCCGCTTCCGAACGCAATCGAGGTGCGCGGTGAGGTGTTCATGCGCCGCGCGGACTTCGAGGCGCTCAACGCGCGAATCGAGCGCGACGGCGGCAAGACGTTCATGAACCCGAGGAACGCCGCCGCGGGTTCACTGCGGCAGCTCGATCCCAACATTACGGCGCAGCGGCCACTGCGGCTTACCGCCTACGGCATCGGCTACGCTCAAGGGGGGGCCTCGTTTCGCTCGCACTCCGAAGTTCTGCAACTCCTCCGCTCTTTCGGGTTCGAGACGTCTCCAGATGCACGGGCGAACCCCTCGGTCGACGAAGCCTGGGCGCAGTGCGAGGCGTGGCTGGAGCGGCGAAACGGCCTCGCGTTCGAGATCGACGGGGTTGTTATCAAGGTGGACGATCTGCGGCAGCAGGAAGAGCTGGGATTCGTCTCGCGCGAGCCGCGATGGGCGACGGCCTACAAGTTTCCCGCCATCCAGCAGACCACACGCATCAACGACATCATCGTCAATGTCGGGCGCACGGGCACGCTCAATCCGCTGGCGCTACTGGAGCCGGTCAACATCGGCGGCGTGATCGTCAGCCGGGCCACGCTGCACAACGAAGACGAGATTCGGCGCAAAGACATTCGCGTCGGCGACACCGTCGTGGTGCAGCGCGCCGGCGACGTCATCCCGCAGGTCGTGCAAGTGTTGACCGAGCGACGCACGGGCGACGAACGTGAGTTCGTCATGCCGGACCATTGCCCGGTTTGCGGCTCGCCGACGCATCGAGCCGAGGGCGAGGCCGCGCGCTACTGCACCAACTCCGCCTGCCCGGCGCAGCTCAAGCGTCACGTTCACCATTTCGTGGCTCGCGGGGCCATGGACATCGCAGGGCTCGGGGAGAAGCTTGCTGACCGGTTCGTCGACCTGGGCATGATCCGCGACATCGGCGATATTTACTCCCTCGATTGGGAACGGATCGCCGAGCTTGAAGGCCTGGGCGAACTCAGCGCGAGCAATTTGCGCGCCGCCGTCGAAGCGAGCAAGGACCGCCCGCTGGCGCGGCTCGTTTTCGGGCTCGGCATTCCCTTTGTCGGTGAGCGGTCGTCGCGACTGCTCGCCGATCGCTTCCACTCGATCGACAACCTCGTTGCCGCGGAGGTGGAAACGATCGACAGCGTCCCAGGTATTGGACCGGTGCAAGCGCAGGGAGTAGCCGATTTCCTCCGGACGCCGGAGAATGTTGCCGTCATCGAGAAGCTGCGCGCCGCGGGCGTGCGGATGGTCGATGCCGACGCGGGAGACGGGCCGGCCGATGGTCCCTTGGCGGGAAAGACGGTGGTGCTCACCGGCCGCCTGTCGACCATGACCCGCGCCGAGGCGGAGAACGCCCTGCGGCGGGCAGGGGCGAACGTGGCGGGATCGGTTTCGAGAAAGACGAGTGCCGTATTCGCGGGCGAGGAGGCCGGCAGCAAAGCCGAAAGGGCACGGGAATTCGGCGTGCCGGTTCTCGATGAGGACGCACTACACGCGGTGCTTGGAGGCGAGGCCATTCCGAACGGCAAGGATCAGCGATCGTGAGCGGCTATACCTACGCGACACGGGAAGGCGACCCGGTCCACACCGTGCGGACCATCGGCCGCATCGCCCAGATGATCATCGAATTGCGCGACGAATACGTTGAGCGCCCGCGCCCCGATCTCCTGGTCCAGATCGACCAGCGCATGACCGACCTCGCCGCCTTGCAGGAGGAGTTGAGGGCCCGCATGGCGGAGCATCCGCAGGCTTCCTGACCCCGTCCCAGCCTACGGTCGATCAGGTCGGCAGACCGGGCGTCGTGCCGGGCTTCGCAACGGGAAGTCCCGCAGCGCACAACGGGCAGGCATCCGGCTCCCAGCTCGGAATCTCCATCCTCGCCAACGAAAACAAGGGCGTGCCAAGGTCGAGATCGTCACTGCTGCGATCGACCAGGACCGCGGATGCGACGACCTTCACCGGGTGCTTGGCAAGCGCCAGGAGCGTCTCTCGCAGGGATCCGCCGGTCGTCAGGATGTCGTCCACGACGAGCACGCTCGCTCCGGGGACGAAGGTCGTTCCGCGACGGAACTCGCGAACCGATTTGCCGTCGTCGGCGCGTTCGGCATATGCCGCGGAGACGCCGAGTTGCCTGGCAATTTCGAAGGCGAGGATGATTCCGCCCGTCGTAGGGCCGACGACGACGTCGATGCCGCGATCCCGAAATGCGTCGGCGATGAGTCTGCATGCCGCCGATGCCGCGGCGGGTTGTCGCAAGAGATCGAACTTTTCCACATAGCGGTCGCTGTGACGCCCCGACGAGAGCAAGAAATGCCCCTCTTTGAGCGCGCCCGACGATCTCAGCGTCTCCAGGAGCGCTCCCTCGGCTGTCACCGGCTCGACTCCTTCACATCGATTCTCTTGGCGTCGGCGCGAACCCAGCTATGCGCCGGCAGCCTCCCAGGCCGTGAGGACGTGCCGTTCGCCCAAACGGAATCCTTCGTTGGCGATGCCTACAATCTGGTCGAGCGACGCAAATCCTTCATTGTCGAGCCACCGCGACAACTCGTCGATGAGACGGATTGGCAGGCCGGGATCGACGAAAATCGCCGTTCCGATCTGGACGGCGCTCGCGCCCGCGAGGAAGAACTCCAAGGCGTCGCCGAGGCTCATGATGCCGCCCATGCCGATGACGGGGACGCGGACGGCCGCGGCCGTCTGGTAGACCATGCGCACCGCGATCGGTTTGATGGCCGGGCCGGAGACGCCGCCGGTGTGGTTTGCCAGCAGCGGTTTGCGCGCCCGTACGTCGATGGCCATGCCGACAATGGTGTTGATGAGCGAGATGGCGTCTGCGCCTGCCTCCTCGACGGCGAGGGCGACGGAGATGATATCCGCTGCGCCTGGACTGAGCTTGACGATGAGCGGCAAGGTCGTGACGTCGCGCACGGCGCGCGTCACCTCGGCGGACATCTCGGGGTCCCAGCCGAAGCAATAGCCGCCGCGGGCGATGTTGGGGCAGGAGACGTTGATTTCGATCCCGGCGAGACCCGGTTGCTCGTCGAGGATGGCGGCCATCATGGCGTAGTCCTCAACGGTCTCAGCGGAGATGTTGACAATCGCGGGCACGGTCCACAATTCCCACAGGGCCGGGTATTTCTTGACGAAGCCATGGATGCCCGGGTTTTGCAGTCCGATCGCGTTGAGCATGCCCGCGGGGCTCTCGACGATGCGCGGCATCGGGTTGCCGCTGCGGCGCTCCGGGGTGATCCCCTTGCTGACGAAAGCACCGAGCCGTTGGATGTCGATGACGCCAGCGTACTCCTCGCCGTAGCCGAAGCAACCGGAGGCGGCAATGATGGGGTTGCGCAGCCGCAACTCTCGCGGATTTCGCGGCGCCAGGTCCACCGAAACATCGGGCGTGGCGACGGCGCTCACAAACGCCGTCCTGAAGAGCGATTACGAGCGTTTCCGGTCATATGACCACCTCGTCCAGGTCAAAGACCGGGCCCCGCACGCATGAGGCGATCATGCCACGCCGGGTTTCGACAACGCATCCCAGGCAGGCGCCGAGGCCGCAAGCCATGCCGCGCTCCACGGAGATTTGCACCTTCGGCCGCCGATGGATGCGCAGCGGATCGGCGACCGCCCGCAGGGTGCGATACATCGGCTCCGGACCGCACGCGTAGATCTGATCCGCCCAGGCTACGTAGTCGGAGATGATCTCCGTGGCCAATCCTCGGTGGCCGCGGCTGCCGTCGTCGGTGGCCACGAGGTACTCGATGCTACCCCGCAATTCGGACGCCGGCAGCAATCCGTGCTCGTCTGCGGCGCCCATGACAAAGACGATGTCCAGCCCCTGCGCGGCCGCGTCGTCTGACAGCATCACCAGCGGGGCGACTCCCACGCCTCCGGCAAGCATCAGCAGCCGTTGGGAGCGAGGCGGGATCGCGTACCAGTTGCCAAGGGGACCGAGCATGTCCAGGGTTTCGCCCGGCGCGCGCTTGGCCAGCCAGGCGCTGCCTCGCCCAAACGGGCGCACCAGGAACGTGAGGGAAGATTTCTCCCGATCCGCCCGGTAGACCGAGTATGGACGGCGCAGCAAGGGATCGAACGAACCGGGGAAGCGACAGGCGACATTGAAGAATTGTCCTGGTAGCAATCGCTCCACAAGCGATGGCGGAGCTCCCACGGTGAGCAGGATGGCGTCGCCCATGATCGGCTCGACCGCCAGCACCGTGCTCTCAAACTCGCGTGAGCTGCCTCGGCCCGGAGCCCGGGCGGCAGTCGCCTGCACTCGTATCCTGCCTTCGCGCCACGCGGCGCGCATGTTTCGCCGGCGCCCCGGCGTCAATAGCCGGTCCCGGTTCTACGGTACTCCGGATACGGCTGCACCGTGTAGACCGCGTCCGAGCTCGCCATCGCCTCGACGACCGTGCGCGCAGTGTCGATCGAGGTCAGACACGGCACCCCCCGCTCCACCGCCGCCCGCCGAATCTCGATGCCGTCGAGCATCTCCTTGTCCGCCGGGCCGGGGGTGTTGATGACGCAGTCGATCCGGCGCTCGAGGATGACGTCGAGCATGTCGGGGTGGCCGCGGCCGATGCGGCGGGCAACCATCTGCACCGGCATCCCGTTGCGCTCGATGAGCGCTGCTGTGCCTTCGGTGGCGTAGAGCTTGTGGCCCATGCGCACGAGCTGGCGCACCATCTCGATGGCTTCGGTCTTGTCCTCGTCGGCGAGCGTAATGAGCACCGAGCCGTGCGGGGGCAGCGCCATCCCGGCCGCGACCAACGCCTTGTAGAAGGCCGCTTCGAAGGTGAGGTCGATGCCCATCACTTCGCCAGTCGATTTCATCTCGGGGCCGAGATGGACGTCGACGCCGCGCAGCTTCGCCATGGAAAAGACCGGGGCTTTCACGGCCACCAACGGCTGGCGTGGCCATAGGCCGCCGGCGTATCCCTGTTCGGCGAGCGACCGGCCGAGCATGATATTCGTGGCCAACTGCACCATGGGCACGCCGGTCGCCTTGCTCAGAAACGGGACGGTGCGCGAAGCACGCGGATTGACCTCCAGCACATAGATGCGCCCAGCGTGGATGACGAATTGAATGTTGATCAATCCTCGCGCCTTGAGGCCAAGTGCGATGCGGGTGGTGTAGTTGACGATCGTGTCAACCTGCGCCGGAAACAGGTTCAGCGCCGGGTAGACAGCGAACGAGTCGCCCGAATGGACGCCGGCGCGCTCGATGTGTTCCATGATGCCAGGGACGAGCACGTGCTCCCCGTCGCTGATAGCGTCGACCTCGATCTCGCGGCCCAGAAGGTACTTGTCGATCAGAACAGGGTGCTCGGGGGTGAGATCGGCGGCGTTGCGGATATAGCGCGCCAGCTGTTCCTGACCGTAAACGACCTCCATGGCGCGTCCACCGAGGACATATGAGGGGCGAACGAGGACCGGATAGCCAATTCTTCCCGCCACCGTTCGCGCATCGGCCAACGAGGTCACCGCCGCGCCTGGAGGCTGGGGGATGCCGAGTCCACGCAGGAAACCCTCGAAACGATGACGATCCTCCGCGAGATCGATCGAGTCGAGTTGGCTGCCAAGGATCGGAACGCCGCGCTCGGTCAGCGGTTCCGCCAGGTTGATGGCTGTCTGCCCGCCGAACTGAACGATCACCGGCACGTCGTCCGCGATCGCGTCGCCGCCGGACTCATGGCGGAGCACCTCGGCCACGCTCTCCTCATCGAGCGGCTCGAAGTAGAGCCGATCCGAGGCATCGAAATCGGTCGAAACCGTTTCCGGGTTGGAATTGATCATGATCGAGGCAACGCCGCCGTCGTGCAGCGCCTGCGCCGCCTGGACTGCTGAATAGTCGAACTCGATGCCCTGACCGATGCGGATCGGGCCAGAACCGATGACCACCGCGCGCGAACCCTCGATCGGCTCCGCTTCGTCCTCGTCTTCGTAGGTCGAGTAAAAGTACGGCGTGGCCGCGGCGAATTCCCCAGCACAGGTATCGACCATTTTGTAGACCGGAAACATGCCTGCCGCCTCGCGTAAAGCCTCGATGTCTTGCGGAGAGCGGCCGGCAAGCCGGGCAATAGTCTTGTCGCTGAAACCGGAGCGTTTGGCTGCCCAGACAAGGTCGGAAGTTAGCGCGCCGTGAGCTATGCGACGCTCCAGCGCCACGAGCCCGGCCAGCTTGAACAGGAACCACCGGTCTACGCGGCTGAGGCAGTGGATCGTCTCGACGTCGATCGAACGGCGCAGCGCCGCCATGATCGCCCAGAGCCGAATGTCGTTCGGTCGCCCGATTAGCTCCAGAATCGCCTCGTCGGTCCAGCTCGGGTCCTCCCAGAGCAGATCTCTGGCGTCCGTCTCGAGAGAGCGGACAGCCTTCTGCAGCGCGCTCTCGAACGAGCGGTCGATGGCCATCACCTCGCCGGTGGCCTTCATCTGGGTGCCGATGGTCCGCTCGGCGCGGTTGAACTTGTCGAAGGGCCAACGCGGGATCTTGGCCACGACGTAGTCGAGCGCCGGCTCGAACGCCGCGGTCGTCTTTCGCGTCACCGGGTTCACCAGCTCGTCCAGGCGGCGGCCGATGGCGATCTTTGCCGCCATGCGCGCGATGGGGTAGCCGGTCGCCTTCGAGGCGAGCGCCGAGGAGCGGCTGACGCGCGGGTTGACCTCGATGACGGCATAGTTCATCGAGTGCGGATCGAGGGCGAACTGGACGTTGCAGCCGCCTTCGATGCCGAGGGCGGCGATGATGCGCAGGGCAGAGGTGCGCAGCATCTGGTACTCATCGTCCGTGAGAGTCTGAGATGGCGCGACCACGATGCTGTCCCCGGTGTGGACCCCCATCGGGTCGAAGTTCTCCATGTTGCAGATGGTGATGCAGGTCCCCAGTCCGTCTCGCATCACTTCGTACTCGATCTCTTTCCACCCCGCGAGCGACCGCTCCAGCAACACCTGACCGATGGGGCTGGCGTTGATGCCGCCGGCGACGATCGACTCCAGCTCGGCCATCGTCGTCGCCACGCCGCCGCCGGTTCCGCCGAGCGTGTACGCCGGGCGCACCACCAGCGGCAGGGGAACCAGCTTCGAAAACTCGCCTGCCTGCTCAACCGTGGTGACGATCTCGCTGGCGACGACTGGCTCACCAAGCTCGGTCAGAAGGTCGCGAAAGAGCGCTCGGTCCTCGGCTTGCTTGATGGCTGAGAGCGGGGTTCCGAGCAAGCGCACGCCGTACCGGTCGAGAATTCCACGGTCCGCGACTTGGACGGCAAGGTTGAGGCCCGTTTGCCCGCCAAGGGTTGGCAAGAGGCCATCTGGCCGCTCGCGCTGGATCACGCGGCGCACCACGTCGGGGATGAGGGGCTCGATGTAGACAGCGTCAGCGACGCCTTCGTCGGTCATGATCGTGGCGGGATTGGAATTGATCAGGATGGTCCGCACGCCTTCTTCGCGCAGCGCGCGGCAGGCTTGGGTCCCGGCGTAGTCGAATTCGGCCGCCTGGCCGATAACGATCGGACCGGAGCCGAGGACGAGGACGCTCTTGACCGGTTGATAGGCGCCGCTCACGACGGCGAGCCCCCGCCAAACCGGCTGGACTTCACGAGGCTGAGAAAGTCGTCGAAAAGGTGGTCGTTGTCCTGCGGACCCGGAGAGGATTCGGGATGGAACTGGACAGTCATCACCGGCAGGTCGCGATGGCCCAGGCCCTCCACGGACCCGTCGTTGAGATTCACCAGGCGAACTTCCCAACCGTGGTCGCGCGGCACCGTATCGACGTCGACTTCGAAGCCATGGTTCTGCGAGGTAATGGTGACCTCCCCGGTGCGAACATCGCGTACCGGGTGATTCCCGCCGCGGTGCCCGAATTTGAGCTTCCGCGTCTCGGCGCCGATCGACCTGGCCAGGAGTTGATGGCCGAGGCAGATGCCAAAGTACGGGATACGGGCCTCCAGGACGCCGCTGACGACGTCGAGGCCGGCATCAAGGTTGGCCGGGTCACCGGGTCCAGGCGAGACGATCACCCCGTCGGGGGCGTGCGCCCGAATGTCATCCAGGGTGCTGCCAAACGGAAGGACCGTGATCAGCGCTCCTCGCTTCTCCAGCGAGCGAATGATGTTTCGCTTGACGCCGCAATCGAGGACGACGATGTGCGGTCCGGCCGCGTCGCCGATGGTCTCCTCCTCGACAACCGTGACCTCGCCAACCACGTCGAGTTCACCCGGCAGTGGCGCCGCTCGGGCCCGCGCCACGAGCTGGGCGTCGTCAGTTTCTGCGGCATCATGAACGATCACGCCGCGCGTGTCGCCGACGGATCGAATGTGGAGCGTCAGGGCTCGCGTGTCGATTTCGGAGATTCCAGGAATGCCATTGGCGGCGAGGAACTCGGCAATGGTCCCGGTCGATCCGTCGTGGCTCGGTTCGAGGCAATGCTCGCGGACAATGAGGCCGGCAATCCACGGTTGGCGCGACTCGCTCTGGTCAGGGTGGATGCCGTAATTCCCGATAAGAGGGTAGGTCATGCAGACGATCTGGCCGCGGAACGACGGATCGGAGCTAACCTCCTGGTAGCCGACCATCGTGGTCGTGAAGACGACCTCGCCCGCGGCGTCGGCCTTGGCCCCAAAGCTGCGACCACGGAATACGCGGCCGTCGGCCAGCGCGACGGCGGCGTCCGCGGGTGGCGAGTAGCGCCTCCGGGACGATAGCAATCTGGGTCCGGCTCCGGATTCGGGGAGGGTCGTCACGGGATCACCAATCGCGGAATCGTTCGTCCCCGCCGACGAACGTCAACTTGACGCGGCCTTGCAATTCCATGCCGACAAGCGGCGAGTTGGCGCTGCGCGTCACGAGCCGATCCGCGCTCGGAGTCCATCGCTCTTCCGGGTCGCAAACGACGATGTCCGCTCGTGCTCCAGGCCGGAGCGTTCCCGCATCTAGACCCCACAGGCGCGCCGGAACCGCGCTGAGGTACGAGATGACGTCGCTCACTGTAAGACAGCCGCTTCTGACCAAGGCAAGCAGTATCGGCAGAGCGAACTCGCTGCCGTTCATGCCAAACGCCGCCGTTGCGAACGATCTCCCCTGCTTCTCCGTCCGTGCGTGCGGAGCGTGATCGGTGGAAACGAGATCGATGGCCCCAGCTCTCAGGGCATCGAGCAGCGATGCCGCATCCTGTTTCGTTCGCAATGGAGGATTCACCTTGCAATCAGGGTCGGGAACGGATTGTGGCGCTCCTCGTGGTTCATTGACGAGCGCGTTCGTCCTGCGTCCAGCCACCCACTCGTCGGTCATCGCCAGATGGTGGGGCATGACTTCCGCCGTGACCCGAACGCCGTGCGCTTTCGCCCTGGCCACCGATTCGGACCCACGAGCGGTCGAAACATGACAAACGTGCAGCCATCCGCCGGTGAACTGCGCAAGCGCGATGTCGCGGTCGATGATCGACTCCTCAGCGACGGCGGGAATAGCGGGCATCGCTAGTTCTCGGGATATGTCGCCTTCGTGCATCGCCCCACCGGTCAACGTCGGTTCCTCGCAATGCACCATCACCGGCACGTTCGTTCGGCGCGACGCCGCCAACGCGGCGCGCATGATCGCCACGTCCCGAGTGGTCTCGCCGTCATCGGAGAATCCGACCGCGCCGGCCGTGGCCAACGCATCGTAGTCGACCGGCCGCTGACCGCGCCGGCCCTCGCTGATGGCCGCGATCGGATGGACCGCGACGACGGCATCCCGCTCGGTAAGGCGCTTCAGCGCCTGCAGCGCCGCGACTGAGTCGAGCGCCGGCTCGGTATTCGGCATGCAATACACGCGAGTGAAGCCGCCCGCCGCAGCCGCCGCTGTGCCCGTGCCAATCGTCTCTTTCCACTCGTGGCCAGGCTCGCGCAGGTGGACGTGAACGTCGATGAGCCCCGGCGCGACGATCAAGCCGTCGACGTCGACCACACGCTCCGCTGGCTCGGGAGCCAGGTCGCCCAGGGCAACGATGGCGCCCTCGCGCACCCGCACGTCGGCGCGGCCGTCAAGCGAGTTCGCCGGGTCTATGACCCGCCCTCCCCGCAGCAAGACGCCGCCGCTCACAGCATCCACCATCGCACAGAAAAAAACCGCCTCGCGGTCCGATCTGGCCCGGGAGACGGCATTGCCGCCCTGCGTCGTGTTCTCGTCTGCGCCACGAATTCCCTCGTCTTCGGCGTCCAGTCGAGTATAGGCAGATCCTCCGATTCGCGTCAAAAGGCAGCCGACATTTTTCCACCTGCCGCGCCGTCGTTCGCGTCCGTCGATAATGGGTAGGCTATGACCGACGACATGCCCGATGCCTCCGCCCTCGCGAGCGTCGTGGAGACGCGGCTGGCCGCGCGGTATGGTCGGCCACATTGGAAGGCCCATGCGCCCGCCCTCGACGAGCTGGTGGCCACGATCCTTTCTCAACACACCTCGGACATGAACTCTGGCCGCGCCTTCGCCGAGTTGCAAGCTCGGTTTCCAACGTGGGAAGAGGCCGCAGCGGCAGACGAGGCGGCGATCGCCCAGGCGATTCAAAGCGGTGGGCTCGCCAAACTCAAGGCGCCGCGCATTCAACGCATGCTTCACGCGATCGAGGCGCAAACCGGCGCGTACTCGCTCGATTGGCTGCGTGATCTGCCGGCGGCAGATGCTCGCGCCCGGTTATTGGCTCTCCCTGGCGTCGGGCCCAAGACCGCCGCTTGTGTCCTCCTTTTCAGCCTCGGGCTGCCGTCGATGCCGGTCGACACGCATGTATTGCGCGTTGGCCGGCGCCTCGGGTTGATCCCGGCCGGCCTTGGCGCCGACGCGGCGCATGCCTGGCTTGACGGCCTGATCGGCCCGGCCCGCGACGCAATCTACGCCCTCCACCTCAACCTCATCAGGCACGGCCGGACTGTTTGCAAGGCGCGGGCTCCGGCGTGCGGCCAATGTGTGCTCAGCGACCGTTGTCCCAGTGCGTTCAAAACCAAGAATGAGAATCTACCGTGAGGACGAGTCTGCCCCTGGCACGATCGCGGCGGCGCCAATTCGGCAATTGATTGGGAGCAATGATGGAATTGACGGTCCTCGGCGGAAGCGCCGCCGGTCCCAACCCCGGACAGGGATGCAGCGGCTACCTCGTGCATAGTGGCCAGACGCGCGTCGTCCTCGATCTCGGCCCCGGCACGCTCCCCGAGTTGCGGAAGCACGCCAATTTCCGGACGCTCGACGGCATCGTCGTCTCACACCTCCACGTCGATCACTGGCTCGACCTTCTGGCGCTCCGGTTCGCGCTGACGTACAACCCCGTTCCACCGCCCGGACCGATCCCGCTCTGGCTGCCGCCGGGTGGGTGTACGTTGTTGAACCGCTTGGCCGGCGCTATCGCCGACTCAGCACAAGCGTCGGCGTATTTCTCAGTCCTTGACGTTCGTGAGTTCGATCCAGCCGGCGAGCTAAGCATTGGCGACCTCCGCCTTCGCTTTCAGTCGACGGTGCATTACGTCCCGTGCTGGGCGATTCGCGTCTCTAACGGGCGCGACGGCGACCTCTTCTACACCGCGGACACTGGCCCCGCCGCCGATCTGGCCGACTTTGCCCTCGATTCGTCAGTCGTCGTGGCAGAAGGCACAGTGCAAATCGACTCGAAAGAAGATATTTCGACGCGAGGCCATCTCACACCAGAAGAAGCTGCTCTCTTGGCCCGACGCGCAAATGCAGAATTCCTCGTGCTCTCCCATCTCTGGGCCGAGAACAATCCCTTCGCGGCCCTTGCCGCATGCCAGGAGGCCTTCGGCGGGTCTGTCGAACTGGGTGTGCCTGGGCTGACGATACGGTGGGGCCAGACGATTGAGCGGCAGATAGGAGGGTGCTAGACTCCAACGAGACGTTCCCGAATCCGCGTCGAAGCATCGACGCCACCGAGTCATGAGAGCACACGCATGCCCCGCAGAATCCCCGGGTCGTCCATCGCCGTCAGTTTCTCTACCCGAGGCGCTTTGATGCCTGCCTGGATGGTGCAACACGTCGCGGGCACGGCCGATGCTGACGGGATCGATCTCGACGCTTCGTCACCCCTTGGTGTCTGGCTTGCCACGTTGACCGGCCCGAGTGAGCACCCACACATCCCCATCCGATCCATCTGGCTCCACATTGACCACGTCCGGACGCCCAGGACGAAACGGCTGATCGACGCCATCCATGCGCGGCAGCCTGAGGGCCCGCCAGTGGTCGTGTTGACGTCCTCTGGCGCCGCCCTGCGCGACGTGGCGCGGACCTTCGTTCAGACATCCGGCTCAGTCCGCGGCTGGACACTCGCCGTCGGCTTGCCGTCGACGACACTGCGCGGGGGACGGCCGCATCTGGTGCAACTGGGTGCGATCAGACGCTTCGCCGAGGAGTGGGATCTTGCCGTGGCAATCGACCTTGCCGGCAGGTTCGATCCGACGTGGGAGGCCGAAGCCGCGGTTTCTCGCATCGGCAGACGCCTCACGATTCTACGTATGCCCTCGACAGCTCCATCGCGATCGGCCGTCGGTCGCGACCGCGTCGCCTGCCGAGCACTGCACGCGGCGATCGATCGTACGGATCGGCTGGACGTGGCGCTAACGTCAAATGCTCCGGTCCCATTCCCCGTGACCCCGCGCGCGGCGGCGCGCTCCGCGGAGCGCGCCGCCGACTATATCGGCGAGCGCGCGTTCTTCCATGCTCAGGCGCTGCGCGAAGGCATAGACCGCTACGAAGACAGCCCATCTCCCCGAGGAAGCTGACCGGCGCAATTGCTATCGTCCGGCCCGTTCGCAGCGAAAAAACGACATCGGCCCGACGCCGAGGGGTGGTCCCCGGCGTCGAGCCGACCAAAAGAGGACGGAAAGCTACCGCTTGGTATACTGCGGCGCCTTTCGGGCTCGCTTGAGACCGACCTTCTTGCGTTCCTTGACGCGCGCGTCCCTCGTCAGCAGCCGCGCCCGCTTGAGCGTCGGCCGCAATTCCTCGTCGAACCGCGTCAGCGCCCGCGCAATACCGTGCCGGATGGCGCCTGCTTGGCCGGAAACCCCGCCGCCAACGACGCGCACCGTGACGTCAAACCGCTCGCGAGTTCCGGTCAGCAGCAGCGGTTCGTTGAGCGTCGCCTGATGAATGGCGCGACCGCCGAAATACTCGGTCGCCGGGCGACCGTTGACCGTGATCTTGCCCGATCCGGGGTAGAGCCGAATGCGCGCCACGGCGGACTTCCGCCGTCCGACGCTCCAGATATAAGACGCCTCCGCCATGGTGATGCAACCTCTCACTCGCACCGTTCCAGCCGGCGCTCTAACTCGTCCCGATCACCTACGCTGCCGAGGTCGGTTCCAGCGACAGGGGTCCCGGCTGCTGCGTAGCGTGGGGATGATCCGGCCCGGCGTAAACCCGAAGCTTCTTGAATTGTTTCTCGCCAAGCGCGTTTCGGGGCAGCATACCGCGCACCGCGTTCTCGATGAGGCGCTCCGGAAAGGTGGAGCGCACCTCGCGCACCGACCGCCGCCTCAAGCCGCCGGGATAGCCCGAGTGCCGCGTGTAGAACTTCTGCGTCTCTTTTTTGCCCGTGAGGACCACCTTTTCGGCGTTCACCACGATCACGAAATCGCCCATGTCGGCATGCGGCGAGAACGTCGGCTTCGTCTTGCCGCGCAACGTAGCCGCGATGACGGTAGCCAGTCGGCCAAGAGTCTTGCCCTCGGCGTCGACGACATACCACCGCTTATCCGTATTCAGATCAGCCATCTTCGGCGACCAGGTCCGCCGCTCCATCATGTCGCTCCTTCGTCCGTTCTACGTTGCCCCGGTCCTGCCGGCCGCAAGTCATATGTCACGTCGTCGTAGCCCACCGCGGTGAGCGCCAGTCCATGGGCCGGGGCCACGACCGAGCCGAGCCGCCTATCCCGGTAAGCCAGAACGTCGGCGATCCATTCCGGGGGCCGACGTCCTTGCCCCACTTCGACCAAGGCGCCGACGATGTTCCTCACCATGCGAGGCAAGAACCCATCGGCTGTCGTCACGACTTCGATCGCCCGTTGGTGGTCGCAGCCGGGTCCGAATCGAATCTCAGCCTCTCGGCACGCACAGCGAAAAAGCGTTCTCGTCGTGCCGCGGGCATGCATTGCTCGCCGTGACCACGGGACCCCTTCGCCGCCGCCGGCGAACGAGGCGAAGTCGTGCGTTCCCTCCAAGTGCGTGGCGCCACCGAGCATCCGATCCACCGCCACATCTCCGCGAGGCGTCCAGGCGTACCGTCCGAGAAACGGGCTAAGCGCGCCCGGCGCGACCCAGTAACGATACTCCCGCCACGCTGCGTCGAAGCGCGGGTGAAATGCTGCGTCCGCCTCGCTCGCCGCGAGCACTCGCAGATCGCTTGGCAGTGATGCATTGAGCGAGCGCTGAAGATCAGCCGGACCCCACCGCCACGCGTGCATATCGAAGGCCGCGACCTGGCCGGTGGCGTGAACGCCGCGATCCGTCCGACCCGCGAACAATGCCCGCGTGCGCACCCCGACGGTCTGAGCGAGCGCACGCTCCAACTCTCCCTGGACCGTGCGCTGGTTCGGCTGCGCCTGGGAGCCAGCGAAGTCCGTACCGTCATACGCCAGTGTGACCCGGAAGCGCGGCATTGGCGTGTGGAGCGAGCCACCTAAGCCTCGACAAACTCGATCAGCGCCAGCGGCGCCGCGTCGCCATGGCGGACGCCCAACTTGGAGATGCGGGTGTATCCGCCCGGGGCTTCTTCGAATCGCGGCGCGATAACATCGAACAGCTTATCCACAGCCGGCTCGTGGTCGATCTTCGACATCACCAGCTTGCGGTGATGGTTGCTGTCCTCGCGTGCGATGGTGACGAGCTTCTCCACGATCGGGCGCAGCGTCTTTGCTTTCGCCTCAGTTGTCGTCAGTCGTTCGTGCAAGATCATCGAGACGGCCAATTGCCGGAGCAATGCCTTGCGCTGGGCGGGGTTGCGCCCGAACTTGCGGCCCGCCTTGCGATGCCTCATTCCGAGTCCTCCTCGCCGGCAGCGTCACCGGACGCGACGCCAACGCCGCGCAGGGAGGCGACCGCTTCGGCCATCTCGTCGTCGCTGACGGCGAGCAGATCGCCATCGAGCTCGTCGTCTTCACCCTCAAGTCCGTCGAGGAACTCTCCGCCAACAAGATTGACTTCGCTCTCCGGCAGATAGCCGAACTCGGCCAACTTCTGTCGCAACTCGGTCATCGAGCGCGGCCCGAAGTTGCGGATGGAAAGGAGCTGCTCGGGATCGATCGTCAGCACCTGGCCAACCCGCTCGATCTGCCGGCTGCGCAGCGCGTTGAGGACTCGCGGAGAAAGGCCAAGTTCGGAGAGCGGCTTGTTGAGCACCTCCTCAGGAATCGCGAGACCGCCGGCTTCCGCCAGGTCGCCCTCAACCTGGGTGAAGGATGCAAAGACCTGCGCCTGCTGCATGAGGATGCGAGCGGCTTCGGCAAGCGCGTCATCCGGTTCGATGGTGCCGTCCGTCAGCACCTCGATGATGAGGCGGTCGTAGTCAGTCATCGGCCCGACGCGCGTGTGCTCCACCACGAAGTTGACGCGCTCGATCGGCGTGTAGATGGCGTCGATCGGAATCTCGCCGATCGAGTACGACTCCTGCATCTCGGCCGGCTTGTATCCCCGATCCTGCGTGATCCACAGATCCATATCCATCACGCCGTCCGGAGCGTCGATGGTCGCGATCACCTGCTCTGGGTTGATGACGTCGACCTCCGCCGGCCAGACCACATCTCCCGCGGTGACTTGCCGTTCGCCGGATGGGTCGCCCGTAACGTAGAGGTGGGCGCGGGTTTCACCATTGAGATCCATCAGTCTCTTGAGACGGACGCGCTTGAGGTTCAGCACGATCTCGGTCACGTCTTCGCGCACGTTGGGGATCGTGGAGAATTCGTGCCAGACATTGTCGAGGCGCACCCGCGATACTGCCGCCCCCTCCAGCGAGCGCAGCAGGATCCGCCGCAGCGCGTTGCCGAACGTCGTACCGTAGCCGGGCTCCATCGGCTCGGCCTTGTAGCGGCCGTAGTTGAGCCCAGTCTCGATCGTTTCGATGTGAAATTGCGGTCGCTCCAACAAGACGCCATGCCTCCGTGTCTTGGTTAGCTCCGCGACGCTGCGAGCGCGCCGCAGGCTACCGGCTGTAGTGCTCGACGACCAGCGCCTCGTTGAACGCCGGGACTTCGATCTGATCCCGCGCGGGCAGATTTAGAACGCGGCCACTGAGCGTGTTCGAATCGACCGTCATCCAGTCCGGCGCGCGCCGCGTGTTCAGCACTTCCGAGTAATCGGTAAAGTATTCCCGGCCCCGGCTCTGCGTTCGCACGGCGACGACGTCGCCCGGTTTGACCAGGAACGACGGGATGTTCGTCTTGCGGCCGTTGACCGTAAAGTGGCCGTGCCGCACGAGCTGGCGCGCCTGCCGCCGCGAATCGGCGAAGCCCATCCGATAGACGACGTTGTCGAGCCGCGACTCCAGAATCTGCAGCAAGTTGTCGCCGGTCACGCCGCCGCGGCGCTCGGCTTCCACGAAGTGCTTGTGGAACTGGCTCTCCATGACCCCGTAGAACCGGCGCACCTTCTGCTTTTCGCGAAGCTGCAATCCGAACTCAGATGGGCGCCGCGTCCGCCGCTGGCCATGCTGACCGGGGGGGAAATTCTTGGCGGGCTGCCGCTTCACGATCGGGCACTTCGGCCCTTCGCAACGCGCCCCCTTCAAATAGAGTTTCATCCCTTCGCGCCGGCAGAGGCGGCACACCGGGCCGGTGTATCGTGCCATGCTTCTCTTACGTCCTCCGTTGAGTTGCTCGTGCCAGACCGCACACCGAATCGCGGGGCTGGCCCGGCGAAATCACGGCCTGGAGAACTAGACCCGCCGCCTCTTCGGCGGCCGGCAGCCATTGAACGGGATCGGCGTCGTGTCCGTGATCGACACGACTTGAACCCCGCTCGATTGCAAGGAGCGAATCGCCATTTCCCGGCCGGACCCGGGTCCCTTCACGAACACGTCGACTTGGCGCAAGCCATGCTCCATCGCCTTGCGTGCCGCGGATTCTGCGGTAACCTGGGCGGCGTAGGGCGTGCTCTTGCGGCTCCCCTTGAACCCGTTCGCCCCCGAGCTAGACCACGCGATCACGTTCCCCGCGGGATCGGTCATAGTGACGATCGTGTTGTTGAACGTCGCCTGCACGTATGCCCGTCCGCGAGGAATGTTCTTTCGGTCGCGGCGCCGGACGCGCGTCTTGCCCTTTCCGCCTCGTCGTCGTTCTGACATAGCTTCGATAATCCTCCTCCCGCGTCAGTCGGCGCGGTCCATTACCCCTTCTTGCGCCCGCCGACGGCCCGCCGCGGGCCTCGCCGCGTCCGCGCGTTCGTGCGCGTGCGCTGACCACGCGTCGGCATGCCACGGCGGTGTCGCAGCCCACGGTAGCAGCCGATGTCCATCAACCGCTTGATGTTCATGGCGACTTCGCGCCGCAAATCGCCTTCGACGCGCATCTCTTTGTCGACGATCTCGCGGATGCGGTTGACCTCATCGTCGGTCAGATCCCGGACACGGGTGTCCGGGTTGACGTTGGTCCGCTCCAGAATGTTCTGGCTGGTGTGCAGACCTATGCCGTAGATGTACGGCAACGCCGCCTCGACCCGCTTGTCCCGTGGAAGATCGACGCCCGCAATTCTAGCCATTCCGTGTCCCCTCGTCGCCCACCGTCCTCTTAGCCTTGCCGCTGCTTGTGCCGCGGGTTGGTGCAGATGACGCGGATCACGCCGTGCCTTCGAACGATTTTGCAGTTGTCGCAGCGTCGGGTTACCGATGCAGCTACCTTCATGACCGTTTCCTGTCCGTAGCGGTCAGGCGATTCGCCCGACCGTCAAATCACAATCAGGTTGGCAGATACGCACGCGGATAGCGCACGCCTGAGGCGTGCGCCGAACACGTTATTCTAACACGGGAGCCAGCCGAGGCGTCAACACGCGCCCTCCCTGCGGGCTGACCGCCACCGTGTGCTCGAAATGGGCCGCGATCGATCCGTCCGCGGTGACGACGGTCCATCCGTCGGCGAGCGTCTTCGTGTGCTCTCCCCCCGCCGTGAGCATCGGCTCGATGGCCAAGGTCAACCCCGAGCGCAGGAGCACGCCTCGGCCGGGGTTGCCGTGATTCGGCACGTGCGGCTCCTCGTGCATCTGCCTCCCGATGCCGTGTCCGCCGTACTCGCGCACCACGCCGCGCCCGCGACGACGGGCGAACGACTCAACCGCGTGGCCAACGGCGCCCAGCCGATTGCCCGTCGTCGCGGCTTCGACTGCTCGATAGAGCGCCTCCTCGGTGTCGCGCAGCAGTTGCGCGGCATCGTCCGGGATGCGTCCGACGGCATACGTCCAGGCCGAGTCGCCGTGGTAGCCGGCGAGGATCGCGCCCACGTCGACCGAGACGACGTCGCCGTCTCGAAGGCGTCGCTTGCCGGGGATGCCATGGACGATCTCTTCATTCACTGAGGTGCAGATGTGGCCGGGAAAAGGCGGGGCGCCATGACCGCCAGGGTAGTGGAGGAACGACGAGATGGCGCCGGCTTCGCGTAGCGTTTCGCGGGCCATGTCGTCCAACTCGCCGGTCGTCATCCCTGGCGCGATCGCCTCCTCGATGCGGGCGTGGATGAGCGCGACCACCTGGCCGGCTTCGCCCATCTTGCGGATCTCGTCCTGGTTCTTGATCGTCATCGCCACGGCTAGGCGACCTTGCCCGATGGGGAAGTCGCCATCGCCCGCGCCTGAATCGCTTCGACAATCGATGCCGTGACCTCGTCGATAGCTCGGTTCCCGTCAATCCGGGTCAGGAGACCCCGTTCTGCGTATCGTTCGACGAGCGGCGCCGTTTCGTCGTCGTAGAGATCGAGCCGCTTCGTCACCGCCTCTGGCGTGTCATCCGCCCGTTGCACGACCTGGCCGCCACAGGCGTCGCACACGCCGTCAACCCTGGGCGGGTCGGACTCGGCGTTGTAGACCCGACCGCAGTTGGCACAGACACGGCGGGCGGCCAGCCGGCGCAAGAGCGTTGCCCGCGGGACGTCGATGACAACGACGGTGGTGATCGTCTCTCCGCGATCGGTGAGGATCCGATCGAGCGCATTAGCTTGACCTTCGGTGCGGGGAAATCCATCGTAGACCGCCCCGCGCACAGAACTTCCCGCCGCTCGCTCCCGCGCCAACTCGTCCAGTCGCTCCTCGACCAGCGCCACCGTCAACTCGTCCGGCACGAGATCCCCGCGGTCGTAGATCGCCTGAATCCGCTGGCCGAGGTCCGTCTGGCCCTTGATGGCCGCTCGAAACAGCTCACCGGTGGCGATCGAGGCCAGATCGAGGCGCGCGCGCACCCGCTCACTTTGAGTGCCTTTGCCGGACCCTTGCGGTCCCATCAGAATAACGTGCAGCATCGAGCCTCGAATTTCTCCCATTGACTGGGCCGATCCTCGCGCCTACCGAATGAAGCCCTCGTAGTTGCGCATCACGAGCTGGGCTTCGAGCTGGCGCATGGTATCGATCGCCACCCCGACGACGATCAGCAGCGACGTCGCCCCCAGTAAGAGCGAGTTGACGCCGGTCAGCCGCGAGGCGATGAATGGCAGGATGGCCACGGTGCCCAGGAACAGCGCGCCAATAAGCGTGATGCGGTTCAGTGTTCGCATCAGATAGAGCTGGGTGTTTCGCCCGGGACGGACGCCGGGAATGAACGCGCCCTGCCGCTGCAAGTTCTCCGCGATCTTTTGCTGCTGGAAGATCACCATGGTGTAGAAGTACGTGAACGCGACCACCAGCAGGAAATAGATGACGTTGTATTGAAACGTGTTCGGACTCATCCACGCGGAAAGCTGGGCCGCGAAGTTGCGCAGCGTCTCGTTGCTCGACGTGGAGAGAAATTGCGCGATCAAGCCGGGAAAAACGAGGATGCTGACCGCGAAGATGAGCGGGATCATGCCCGCCGAATTGACCTTTAACGGGATAAACGTGGTGTTGCCGCCGTACATGCGGCCGGAGCGCACCCGCTTGGCATGGTGCACGGGGATGCGCCGCTGCCCCTCGTTGATGAGGACGATGCCGACAATCGTCAAGAGTCCGATCAGAAGGAAGAGCGCCAGGCTGATGATGCTGCGCGTGTCCGACGGCCCGCTAAAGAGCGCCATGATCGAACTGGGCAGCGAGGCGACAATGCCGCCGAAAATGATGATGGAGACCCCGTTGCCGATGCCGAATTCAGTGATCAGCTCGCCCATCCAGACGAGCAGCATCGTCCCGGCCGTCATGGTGACGAGCGTGGCAATGGTCGGAAGCACGTTCGCCGGATCGCCGAACCCGAAGCCTTCGATCAGCGGCTGCCCCGTCGCAGGGTCAACCTGCTGCGAGAAGAGAACGCCCTGGCCATAGCCCTGAAGCAGGGCCAGGGGCACCGTCAGCCAGTGGGTGTATTGGTTGATTTTGTTACGTCCGCCCTGGCCCTCGTTGGACAGCTCGTTGAGGGAAGGAATGATCGGCGTCATCAACTGCATGATGATCGACGCGGTGATGTACGGGTAGACGCCAAGGGCCACGATGGAAAAGTTCTGTAGGCTGTTGCCGGAGAAGATATTGAGGATGCCCAGGAGCGCGTTCTGCTGGATGAAGTCTTGCAGTCCCTCCCGATTGACGCCGGGCACCGGCACCGCCGCGAAGAACCGGAAGATGATCAGCATCCCCAACACGAAAAGGATCCGCTGCCGCAGATCGGGAATCTTGAATGCGGTGGCGACAGCGTTGAGCATCGCTTAGGACTCCTGGTTTGCGGCCAGCGTGGCGAGGGCTTCGCGGCGAGAGGGACCGCCCACCTTGCCCACCCGCATCCGCTTCAGCTCGCGGTTGAGCGGCAGCCGCCTCGAGCGCGGCTTGGCCTGCACCCAGTCGTCGATCCGCTCAACCAGCTCAGCCGTACCGCCAACACGCTCGATCGCCGCCTTCGCCGACTCCGAAAAGGCGTGGGCGCGCACGGTGAGGGACTTCGTCAACTCACCCCGCCCGAGGATCTTGACCGGGTACTCAAGTCCGCGCGTCACCCGCCGCTCCGCAAGCACCTCAGGCGTAATCGCCCCTTCGATCCCCAGATCCTCCAGGCGATCCAGGTTCACCACTTCCCACGGCGTCTTGTGAATGTTGGTGAAGCCGCGCTTGTAGGGGAGCCGCTGCTGAATCGGGAGCTGACCGCCCTCGAAGCCGCGGCCGACGCCGGGGCCGCTGCGGGCCTTCTGGCCCTTCGTGCCGCGGCCGGCCGTCTTGCCCTTGCCGCTGCCGTGGCCGCGGCCGACCCGCTTGCGGTCCCGGTGACGACCCGCGCCGCCGCTCAGTTGATCCAATGTTAGAGGCATGATGATTCTCCCCATTGGCGCAGACCCGTCAACCGTTGGACGCTGCGCTTTTCTTCGTTGGCGCCGCGGACGCATCGCCAGCGCCCGCCGGTATCTCTTCCACAACGACAAGATGGCGAACCTTGTTCACCATGCCCCGAATTGAGGGGTTGTCGGGCCGCTCCACCGTCCTGTGCAGTTTGCGCAGCCCAAGCGACCGCACGGCTCGTCCTTGATCCGCCGGCCGGCCGATCGTGCTCCGCACCAGCGTGATGCGCAGCATGCCGTTTCCGTTGTCGCTCACGATTCACCACTCCCGCGCGGCGCCCGCCGCCCGCCGCCCGCCGCGGCCACACGCTCGCCGCCGCTCGCCGCGCCCAACGGGCTCCCAGCCTCTGCGGCTGGACCGCGCCGGACCATGGGCGGCCGCCCTCGACGCCGCGCGATATCGTTCGGCGACTCCAGCTCCTGAAGCGCCTTCAGCGTCGCGCGCACAACGTTCACCGGGTTATTGCTGCCCAGCGACTTGGTGAGGATGTCCTTGATGCCCGCCGCCTCGACCACGGCGCGCACGCCGCCTCCCGCAATCACTCCGGTGCCAGGCGCCGCCGGCTTGAGCAGCACGCGCGAAGCTCCGAACGAGGTCTCGATTGGGTGCGGGATTGTCGTCCCCTCCAGAGGTACCGAGATCATCGACTTCTTGGCCGCCTCGACACCTTTCCGGATCGAGTCGGGCACCTCGTTCGCCTTGCCGAGACCAGCGCCGACGCGGCCCTTGCCATCGCCAACGACGACGATGCTGCCGAAGCTGAAGCGCCGTCCTCCGCGGACCACCTTGGCCACGCGGTTGATCTGGACGACGCGCTCCTCGAACTCGCTCGCGCCTTCCTCTTCCGAGCGGCGTCGAGGGCCGCGGTCGCCGCGATTCCTATCCATGCCTAACTCCTGCCTCACGGCATCCGCGCGCCCGCTCGCCGCTGCGCGGCGCGAGAAATCGCGCCTAAAAAATCAACCCTGCCTCGCGGGCGCCCTCGGCCACCGCCTTGACCCGCCCGTGATAAAGAAATCCGCCCCGATCGAAGACGATCGCGTCGATGCCCGCCGCTTTCGCGCGCTCGGCAATGACTTCGCCGACCGCTCGCGCTCGGGCTGTCTTCGTCGCGCCGTCGCCGGCTCGGTCGCGCACGTCTGGCTCGAGATCGCTGGCGGCCAGCAGCGTGTGCCCCCGATCGTCATCAATCACCTGGGCGTAGATGTGCGCCGACGAGCGAAAGACGTTTAGGCGTGGCCGCGCCTGCGTGCCGCTGACCTTGGCCCGAACACGCACGTGGCGCCGCTTCCGCGGAGTCAGCTTTTTCCGAAACTTGCGTCGCATCGAACCTGTTCCTCCCAGACAGAAGGCGATCGGCAACCCGAGTCGCTACTTCGCCTTGCCCGCCTTACCCGCCTTGCGTCGGACGCGCTCACCGGCGTAGCGGATGCCCTTGCCCTTGTACGGCTCGGGCGGCCGCACGCGGCGAATGCGCGCTGCCTCTTCGCCAACCTTTTGCTTGTCAATGCCGGTCACGGAGACGCGGGTGTTGCCTTCGAGGGCATACGTCACCCCATCCGGCGGCGACATCCGCACCTGATGCGAATAGCCAACCGAAAGCACGAGCACCTGGCCCTCGAGCGCGGCGCGGTAGCCGACGCCCTGGATCTCGAGATCGCGCCGGTAGCCATCGGTGACACCGACCACCATGTTGTTGAGGAGCGTGCGCGTCAGCCCGTGCAGCGCACGGTGCTCGCGCTGGTCGTCAGGCCGCTGCACCTGGATCGTGCCGTTCTCCCGCTCCAGCTTCATGCTCGGCGCCAGCCGTTGCGACAGCGTCCCTTTCGGGCCCTTGACGGCGACGCTGTTGTCTTCGCCGATCGAAACCTCGACGCCCGACGGGATCGTTACCGGCTGTTTTCCGATTCGTGACATTGCGCTACTCCCTCGTGCGGGCGACATCCAGGGCGATCCCGCGCCAGGCCGCCGATTCTAGAACACGGTGCAGAGCACTTCACCGCCGATGCCGCGCCGTCGCGCCTCGTACCCGGTCATCACTCCCTGCGTGGTGCTGACCACGGCGATCCCGAGACCGCTCTGCACTCGGGGGATGTCGTCCTTGCCGGCGTAGACGCGCAGCCCCGGCTTGCTTACCCGCTTGATCTCCTTGATCGCGTGTTTGCGGTCTGCGCCGTAGCGCAGGGAGATGACCAGCTGGTTCTGCGGCCGCTTCTCGATGACGCGATAGTTCGCGATGTAACCCTCTTCCTTCAGGATCTTGGCGATCGCCACCAGAACGTTGGTCGACGGCATCGTCGTCTCCGCGTTCCGCGCCATCCCCGCGTTGCGCACCCTCGTCAGCATATCGCTGATGGGATCGTTGACGCTCATACGTACGTGCTCCTCACCCTGCTGCCATGGTTCGGTCCTCGTTCCGCTTCAGGAGGAAACTGGGTTCGGTTCGCCGAAACCGTGGTTGCCATGCGCTTCCTCGCCGCGCCCGGACCAACACCGTCGTCGGCTCCTACCAACTCGACTTCGTCACGCCCGGAAGGCGCCCGACCGACGCCAACTCGCGGAAGCAGATGCGGCAAACGCCGAACTTCCGCATGTAGGACCGGCTCCGACCGCACAGCCGGCAGCGATTCACCTGCCGGGTCTCGAACTTGGCCGGTTTCTGCGCCTTGACGATCAAACTCTTCTTCGCCATCCGTTCTTCCTCCGCTCCCGGACTCGGGCGCGCTACAATCCAGGTTGTTCGGTACGGGCGAACGGCATGCCGAGCAGTGCCAGCAGCCGCCGCCCCTCTTCGTCCGTCTTGGCCGTGGTGACCAGGCTCACTTCCAATCCGCGCGCCCGGTCGATCTTGTCGTAGTCGATCTCGGGGAAGGCGAGTTGCTCCTGGAACCCGAGCGTGTAGTTGCCGCGCCCGTCGAAGGAGTTGGGCGAGACGCCGCGGAAGTCGCGGATGCGCGGCAGTGTGATCGCCACCATCCGATCGAGAAACTCGTACATGCGCTCGCCACGCAGCGTGACCATCGCCCCGATCGGCATGCCGGCGCGCAACTTGAACGCGGCGATCGACTTCTTGGCGCGCGTCACGACCGGGCGCTGCCCGGTGATGGCCGACATGTCGGCCACCGCGCTCTCCAGCGCCTTCGCGTTGCTGATCGCCTCGCCCAGACCGACGTTGAGAACGATCTTCTCCAGCTTGGGCGCCTGCATCACGTTGGCATACCCGAACTCTTTCATCAGCTCGGGGACGACCTCTTCCCGGTACTTTTCTCTCAATCTCGCCATCGTCCCTGCCCACATCTTTCCATCGTTCGGCGTTCCCGCCTGGTCCGCCGTTCCCGGCGCTCAGGCCGCCGCTTCAATCGGCCGTCGAATCGACCTAGTCCGCTTCCGGCCTCGGTATCCAGGCGTCGCACTTCTTGCAGTAGCGCGCGTTCTTGCCGTCGTCCCCCGTCCGCACCCCGACCCGCGTCGGCTGCTTGCATGAAGGGCAGACCAGCATCACGTTTGAGACGTGAAGCGGCGCTTCCATCTTGACGAGGCCGGCCTGCCGCGCCCGGCCGCGCTTGATGTGCTTCGTGACCATGTTCACGCCTTCGATCACGATGCGGTCCCTGTCGATCTGGTTGATGCGCACCTTGCCCTGTTGGCCCTTGTTTCGGCCAGACGTGACCAGGACGGTGTCGCCGCTGCGAATCTTTCTCATCTCCTGCGCTCCAGCTCGCTTTCGTGTCCGCTTACAAGACTTCCGGCGCTAGCGAGACGATCCGCATGAACTGCCGCTCTCGCAGTTCGCGCCCCACGGGTCCGAAGATGCGAGTGCCGCGCGGCGCCCCCTGGTTGTTGATCAGAACCGCCGCGTTGTCGTCGAACTTGATGTGGCTGCCGTCGGGTCGGCCGTACTCCTGGGCGGTGCGCACGATGACGGCGCGCACGACCTCGCCCTTCTTGACGCCCGCGTTCGGCTGCGCTTGCTTGACCGTGGCGATAATCGTGTCGCCGACGCCGCCGTACTTGCGACCCGACCCGCCGAGCACGCGGATGCAGAGAAGCTCCTTGGCGCCGCTGTTGTCCGCGACTTTCAGCCGCGATTCCTGTTGAATCACCTCAATGCTCCCGTCCGCGCTGCAGGCCGGTCCTAGATCTGCACACCGCGCTCGACAATCTCGCGCACGATCCATCGCTTCCGCTTCGATAGCGGCCGCGTCTCCTCGATGCGAACGATGTCCCCCGGCTTGCAACTGTTGCTCTCGTCGTGGGCCAGGAACTTGCTCGTTCGCGTCATCCGCTTGTGGTAGAGCGGGTGGCGTCGCACCGAGTCAACAGCGACGACGATGGTCTTGTCCATCTTGTCGCTGACGACGCGGCCAACCTTTTGCACCCGCTGCTTTTGAATCCGCTGCTGCGGAGTCTCCGTCACCTCGGCGACCTGTTCGCTCATCCGTACTTCCTCGTCGCTAGCGGGCGCTGGCCGAGCCGCTGCCGGCCAGCGATGCCAGCTCCTGCTCGATCTCCCGTTCTGTCTGAATGGTGCGAATCCGCGCGATGTCTTTGCGAATCTGGCGAATCCGCGCGGTTGCCGTCAGTTGACCAACGGCATCCTGGAACCGGAGGTTGCGCCATTCGGCCAGCAGCTCGGCGAGCTGCCTGTTTAGCTTCTCGTTGTCCATGGCGCGAATCTCGGCCGGCTTCATGCCACGACCTCCTCGGTGGCCTCGTCCTCAACCGTCGCCGCGGCAATGCCCACTTGGGCGCGCTCGATGAAGCGGCAGTCCATCGGCATCTTCATGGCCGCGCGACGCAAGGCTTCTTCAGCCTGTTCACGAGAGACGCCGGCCACCTCGAACAGGATGCGGCCCGGCTTGACCACGGCGACCCAATACTCCGGGTTCCCCTTGCCGGAGCCCATGCGGGTCTCGGCTGGCTTTTGCGTCACCGGCTTGTCCGGAAAGATGCGGATCCAGACCTTGCCGCCGCGCTTGAGGTAGTTGGTGATGGCCCGGCGGGCTGCCTCGATCTGCCGGCTGCTGACCCATGTCGGCTCCAGCGCCTGCAGCGCGAACTCGCCGAAGTTGATCTCGGCTCCGCGGTAGGCTTTGCCGGTGTTGCGGCCCCGCATCATCTTGCGGTACTTGGTCCGCTTCGGCATCAACATGATCGACGCTCCTCTGGTTCGACGCTGACAGGGTGACAAGGGGTTCGGGTGGAAGGATCGTTGACTTCACGATCCGACCGCCTCATCACCCGAGCACCCATACACCCCATCACCCTCTAGTCTCCGCTGATTGCCGCGAGATCCGCCGTCAACGTCGCGGCCGTCACCGGCGCCCGCTCCGGCAGCACCTCGCCCTTGTAGACCCAGACCTTGACGCCGATGCGGCCGTAGGTCGTGTGGGCATGGACCACACCGAAGTCAATATCGGCCCGCAGGGTGGATCGAGGCACGCGCCCGTCCATCTCCGTCACGGAGCGGCTCATCTCGGCCCCACCGAGCCTTCCGGAGAGGGTGATCTTGACGCCCTTGGCGCCCCGCCGCATCGCCTGTTGCACCGCATGCTTCATGGCGCGGCGGTAGGCGACACGCCGCGAGATCTGCTCGGCGATACTCTCCGCGATTAGAATCGCGTCGACCTCCGGGACCTTGATCTCTTCGATCTTCAAATGGATCTTCTTGCCGATCTCGCGCTCCAGCATCTGCCGTAGGCGCTCGACGTTCGCCCCTTGCTTGCCGATGACGATGCCGGGCTTCGAGGTATACAGCGTCACATCGACCTTGTTCGCCGACCGCTCCAGCTCGATGCGGGAGATGCCGGCGCGCGTCAGCTCACTCAGAATCAGGCGCCGGATGCGCAGGTCCTCATGGAGCTGGTCGGTGTAGTTCCGCTCCGCGTACCACTTCGATTCCCAATCGGTGACGATGCCTAGGCGGAACCCGATCGGATTGACCTTTCGTCCCATTAGCTCCTCCGTTCCTCGGCGATGACGGTCAGGTGCGTGTTGCGGCGGATGATCCGCCCCACTCTGCCCCGTGCCTTCGCCTTGAAGCGGCGGAAGCGCGGTCCATCGTCGGCGAAAATCGCCTTGATCCAAAGATCCTCCGGATCCATGTCGTAGTTGTTCTCGGCGTTGGCGGCCACCGACTTCAACAGTTTGCCGACATCCTCCGCCGTCTTCTGCGGCATGAATCGCGTCAGCGCGATGGCGTCCATCACCCGCTTGCCGCGCACCGCGTCGACGACCAGCCGCGCCTTCCGCGGGGAGACGCGGACGCCTTTGACGCTCGCTCGAACTTCCATTGCGTTACCTGTCTCCCCGCCAGCCTAGCGCCGGCCGCGCCGGTCGGCGTCCTTGCCATGCCCACGGTACGTCCGCGTCGGCGCAAACTCGCCGAGCTTGTGTCCGACCATCTGCTCGGTTACAAAGATCGGCACGTGGACCTTGCCGTTATGGACTGCCACCGTATGCCCCACCATGCCCGGAAAGATGGTCGACGCCCGCGCCCAGGTGCGAATCACGCGCCGGTCGCTCGTGCGATTGAGCGTCTCGATCTTCTCCTGCAATTTGGCGTCGATGTAGGGGCCCTTCTTGGACGACCTCGACACGTCGAATCTCCTCGCCTATCGCCTGCTCTGCTGGTTACTTGCGCTTCGCCGGCCGCCGCCGCACGATCATCGAGTCGGTGCGCTTGTTGTTGCGTGTGCGGGCCTGCACCGGCTTGCCCCACTTTGTCTGCGGCTGGCCGCCGGCCGGGGCCTTCCCCTCGCCACCGCCGTGCGGATGGTCGCGCGGATTCATCGCCGCGCCGCGCACGGTCGGACGACGGCCGCGGTGCCGGTTGCGTCCCGCCTTACCGATAACGATGTTTTCGTGGTCGACGTTTCCGACCTGGCCCAGCGTCGCCATGCAGTTCAGGTGGACCAGCCGCACCTCGCCGGAGGGCATGCGGATCTGGGCGTACTTGTCCGACTTGGCCATCAGCTGCGCCGAGGTGCCGGCGGAGCGCACCATTTGCCCGCCCTTGCCGGGGTAAAGCTCGATGTTGTGGATCTGCGTCCCCGTCGGGATGTTGCGCAGGGGCAGGGCGTTTCCCGCCCGAATCGGCGCCTCCGGCCCCGACATCAGCATGTCGCCGACGCTGACGCCGACTGGAGCCAGCATGTAGCGCTTCTCGCCGTCGACGTAGTGCAGCAGCGCGATCCGCGCCGACCGGTTCGGGTCGTACTCGATAGCCGCCACCTTGGCCGGGATGCCGGTCTTGTTGCGCTTGAAGTCGATGATGCGGTAAAAGCGCTTGTTTCCGCCGCCGCGGTGGCGCGTCGTGATGCGGCCCCGGTTGTTACGGCCGGCGTGCTTCTTCAGCGGCTCGATGAGGCTCTTCTCGGGCTTCTTCTTGGTGATCTCCTCAAACGTGCTCACGCTCATCGAGCGCCGCCCCGGCGAAGTTGGCTTGTAAATCCGAATCGGCATCATCCGTTCCTTCCGTGGTCGCCGGGACCTAGACCTGCTCGAAGACGTCGATGCGCTGGCCGGGGAAGAGGGTGACGACGGCCTTCTTCCAGGCTCGCTCCTGCCCATACACGCGCCCGCGGCCACGACGGATTGCGCGCGAACGGCGCGACCCCTTCACATTCATGGTGTTGACGGCCTTCACCCGCACGTTGAAGAGGCGCTCGACCGCTTCCCGCACCTGGATCTTGTTCGCCGTGCGATCGACCTCGAACGTGTACTGGTCGTGCTCCATCAGGTCGGTGTTCTTCTCGGTAATCACCGGCCGAATGAGGACTTGGTCGTCGGTCAGGGCTGGCATGTCAGGCCTCCCGCGCCGCAGCGGCAGCCGACCCGGTCCTTTGGGCCATCCGCTCCAGCTTCCATCGGCTCGGCTCTCGCTCCGCTTCGCTGAGCGCCAGCCATGCCTCGATCGCCGGGATCGCTTCTTTCGTCACCAGCAACCGGTCGTATTTCAGGACATCTCGCACGTTCAGAAAGCGAGCCTCGACGACCCAGACGTTCTGCAGGTTGCCCGACGCCTTGCGGATCGGCGTGACGATGCCGTCAGTGACGATCAAGACCGACCGGCTCTCCGGCAACGCGGCGACGACGTCTTTCATCGCCTTGGTCCTCGGTTCGACCTCGGCGAGGCCCTCGATAACCGATATTCGATCGTCGCGCACCTTGGCCGAAAGCGCGGAACGCACGGCCAGGCGACGCATCTTGCGCGGCATGTCCTGCGAGAAGTCCCGCTGCTGCGGACCCCAGACCACGCCGCCGCCCTTCCACTGCGGCGAGCGGATCGAACCCTGGCGAGCGCGGCCGGTGCCCTTCTGCCGCCACGGCTTGGCTCCGCCGCCGCGCACCTCGCCCCGCGTCTTCGTCTTGCGGGTACCCAGCCGGGCATTGGCGAGCTGGCGCAGCAGCGCCTGATGCATCACCGGGAGGTTCGGCTCGATCGCCCACACCGAATCGTCGAGATTCGCCGTGCCAACGACCTTGCCCTGTATGTCTTGCACATCAACGATCATGTCCAACTCCGGAGCCCGACCGGGACTTCGCCCGCGGCCTGTTGTGTTCTTCTCAACCTCGGTTCGGCCCCGACTTGACCGCCCGTTGCACGATGACCACACCCTCGTTGGCCCCCGGCACCGACCCCTTGACCAGCAGCAAATTCCGCTCGGGATCGACGCGCATCACCGTCAGGTTTTGGATCGTCACCCGGTCGTTCCCCATCCGACCCGCCATGCGCTTGCCCTTGAAGACGCGGCCTGGCGTGGCGCTGGAGCCGATCGACCCAGGAGCACGCAGCCGGTCGGACTGCCCGTGTGTTCGCGGCCCGCCTCGGAACCCGTGGCGCTTGACCCCGCCCTGGAACCCACGCCCCTTGGACGTCCCGACGACGTCGACGAGGTCGCCCTCGGAGAACGCGTCGGCTTTGACGACCTGGCCGACTTCATATTGGGACGCGTCATCGACGTCGACCTCGCGCAGCGTCCGTGACATGAAGCCGCTCGCCCGGCGGTGCCCCCGCTCCGGGCGGTTCAGGCGCTTGTCGAGGCCGAACCCGAGCTGAAGCGCGCTGTAGCCGTCGCGCTCCGGCGTCTTGACCTGCGTCACCACGCACGGGCCGACTTCCAGCACCGTGACCGGATGGGCAAGTCCCGCCTCGTCAAAGACCTGGGACATCCCCACCTTCCTGCCAATCAACCCCTGGATCATTGGCTCTCTCCTGACCTCCAGGAAGCGGCGCAGCCACCAGGCCACGGCCACTTGCAGAGCGTGACCCGCGCGCGGCGCAGAAATCTGTCGCCCCGTGCCGCCACTACAACTTGATCTCGATATCGACGCCGGCGGGCAGATTCAGCCGCATCAGCGACCTGATCGTGCTCCCGCTCGGCTCCAGCACATCGATCAACCGCTTGTGCGTCCGGATTTCGAACTGCTCCTGCGAATCCTTGTCCACGAACGGGGAGCGGATCACGCAGAACTTCTCGATCCGGGTTGGGAGCGGAATCGGCCCGGCCACCTTGGCGCCCGTCGACTCCGCCGTCTCCACGATCTTGCTCGCCGACTGGTCGAGCACCTTGTGGTCATAGGCCTTCAGGCGGATGCGAATCCGCTGACTGGGCTTCTTGGCGACCATTGCTCATTCGCTCCTGTGCTCGGCGCTCGTTGGCCCGAGGCTACTCCGTGATGGACGTGACCACGCCGGCGCCGACGGTGCGCCCCCCCTCGCGGATGGCGAAGCGCAAGCCTTCCTCGATGGCCACCGGGGTGATCAGCTCCACCCCCATCTGCACGTTGTCGCCAGGCATGACCATCTCCGTCCCCTCCGGCAACGTGATGCTGCCGGTCACGTCGGTGGTGCGGATGTAGAACTGCGGCCGGTACCCCGGGAAGAACGGGGTGTGCCGCCCCCCCTCCTCCTTGCCCAGCACGTAGACCTCGGCCTGAAACGTGGTGTGCGGGTGGATCGAGCCCGGCTTGGCCAAGACCTGGCCCCGCTGCACGTCCTCGCGCTCCACCCCGCGCAGCAAGCACCCCACGTTGTCCCCGGCTTGCCCCTCGTCCAGCGTCTTCTGGAACATCTCCACGCCCGTGACCACCACCTTGCGCCGCTCGCCCATGCCGACGATCTCGATCTCCTCGCCGGTCTTGACGATCCCCCGCTCGACCCGCCCCGTCACCACCGTGCCCCGCCCCTTGATCCCGAACACGTCCTCGATCGGCATCAGAAAGGGCCGGTCCACCGCCCGCTCCGGCGTCGGGATGTAGTCGTCCACGGCCCGCATCAGCTCCAGGATCGGCCCGTACGCCGCGTCGGCGGGGTCCTGGCTCCCCGCCTCCAGCGCCGCCAGCGCGCTGCCCCGGATCACCGGGATCTCGTCGCCCGGGAACTCGTAGGCCGACAACAGCTCGCGCACCTCCAACTCGACGAGTTCGAGGAGTTCTTCGTCGTCGAGCATGTCGACCTTGTTCAAAAACACCACCATGCTCGGCACCTCCACCTGGCGCGCCAGCAAGATGTGCTCGCGCGTCTGCGGCATGGGGCCGTCCGGGGCGCTCACCACCAAAATCGCCCCGTCCATCTGCGCCGCCC
>CALMZR010000215.1 GCA_937870845.1 uncultured Chloroflexota bacterium | reverse complement strand
AGGGCATGCGCCGCGGCGTCACGTTCTCATATCGCGTCAACGATGAGTCATCCCAGGCCGCACGGTCTACACGGCGGCCACCACTTCTTCCTCTTCATCCTCGACCACCGTCGTCCCATAGAACCGCCGCCGCTCCCGCTCGAAAAACACCAGATACAGCGCGACGAACGCGAACGACACCAGCGCGATCAGCGACCCGAGCGCGTACAGCACCGGCGTGATGCGCACCGTCGTGGCTCCGATGATGGCGATCGGTAACGTCTGGTCCCGCCCCAGCACCAGCGACGAGCGCTGGATCTCGTCGAAGGAGAGCGTGAACCCGAACAGCAGCGAGGCCAGCACGCCGGGGGCCAGCACCGGCAGCGTCACGGTGCGAAACGTCGTCCAGGCGCTCGCCCCGAGCACCCGCGCCGCCTCCTCGATGGTGTTGTCGAAGCGGTTGAGGAAGACCAGAAAGACGATGAAGCCGAACGGCATCGTCCAGGCGATGTGGGTCAGCAGCCCTGTTGTCCGCCACCCCGTCGGCAGCCCGATCTGGTCGGCGAAGAGGCGGAAGCCGAGCCCCAGGATGATCCCCGGGGTCACCATCCCGAGAAGGAGCCCATAGAAAGCCATCCCCCGCCCCGGAAAGCGCTGGCGGAAGGCGAGCGCGGCCATCAACGCCAGCGTGGTGGCGATCACCGACGTTAGCAGCGCCAGCGTCAGCGACAACCCGATCGGCCGCAGGTAGTTGACCAGCGGCTCGCCGGGGATGCGAAACAGCGAGAAGTCGTCCGGGTTGAACAGCTTCTGGTACGAGATCCACGAGAACGACGCCGGCGGAAAGACGGCCGTCGTCCGCTCGGCGAAGGAGAGGATGCCCATGATGAAGAAGGGCGCGTAGAGCACGATCAGGATCAGAGCGAAGATGGCGCCGCCCACGACCCGGAAGATGCGTTGCCCGCGGCTGAGCTGCATACGGGCTCCTTACAGCTCCGTGCGCAGGTCGTAGACGCGCATGAAGAGCGCCAGCACCACGATGGCGATGCCGAACAGCACCACCGCCAGCGCCGCGGCCACTGGCCACTGCCCCGACCCGGCGTACTGCGAGATGGCGTCCGAGAGCATCGGGTTGGTCCCCCCGCCGATGAGGCGGCCGGTGGCGTAGTCGCCGAAAAGGAAGATGGAGGCGAAGAACAACCCGACCACCAGCCCGCCCCGCGCCAGCGGCAGCTCGACCGTGCGGAACGTCGTCCAGGCGCTGGCCCCCAGCGAGCGGGAGGCGGCGATCACCTCCGGGTCGATGCGCGACAGCGCCCAGAAGACCGGCCCGATAACGAAGACGACATACAGCGAGGTCATGGCGAAGACCATCGCCCGCTGGTTGAACAGAAACAGCTCCATCTGCGGCAAGCCGGCTTTCGCCAGCAGGAAGTTGATCACCCCGCTGTTTCCGAACAACGGCTGCCAGGTAATGATGCGGATCAGGTAGCTGGTCCAGAAGGGGAGGATGGCCAGCATCAGCAGCAGCGCCTGCACCTTGCGGTTGGTGACAAACCGGGCCAGGAAATACCCCGCCGCCAACCCCAGCACCCCGACCAGCGCCAGCACGATGACCACCGTCTGAACCGTCGACCACGCCAGGCGACGAAACGTCGGGTCGCTCAGCACGGAGGCCCACGCCTCCGTATCGATCGTGCGCGCCAGCACCAATCCATCGACTCGCCAGAAGCTGACCCACAGCACCATCGCCAACGGCGCCGCCGCCGCGACCAGGACCACGAGCAGCGCCGGCGCCAGCAGCAGCCAGGCGTTGCGCGCCCGCCGCGCCCGCAGCCGCCGGTCGAGCGATGTGGGCGTCAGGGTGACAGGGTGTCGGGGTGACAGGGTTTGGGCGGTGTCCGTCACAGCCATGGCGTCACCCAAAATGACATGAGGACCAAGCCGTCCGTCGTCCTCGCCGTTCTCCCTGACACCCTGTCACCCCAACACCCTGTCACCCGCGTCCTACGCCGACGTAAACGCCGTCCACAGCCGCGAGTACTCCTCGAACTCGTCCGGGTAGGCCTGCCAGTCGGCGATGTGGTTGATGCGCTCGCTCAGCGCCGGGCGCTCCTCGGGGACGGCCCCTTCGTACCAGTAATCCCAGTCGGAGATGCCTTCGACCGTGGTCGATTGCTCGGAGAGGATCGGCTCGACCCGATCCGGGCGCGGCGAGTAGTAGCCCTGCACGCCCAGGATGGCGCCGGGCACGCCGCTGTCGAGGTACCAGTTGATGAAGGTCGTCACCTCCGGGTAGTGCTCGGTGGCGGCGGAGATGTCGGCCCCCTGGATCCAGCCGTTGCTCCCCTCGGCCGGGTCGTTGACGAAGACGGCCGGGGCCCCGCTGGCCACGGCGGCGGCGCAGGCGCTGGCCCAGAAGTCGCCGACCCAGATCTCGCCGGCCACCAGCAGGTCGACGAGCTGCCCGAAGTCGCTCCAGAAGAGGCGGAACTGCCCGGCCTGCTTTAGCTCGTTGAGGAACTCGAAGCAGGTCGCCAAATCGGCCGTGGTCAGGTTGTTCAGCGCCCCCTCGAACTCCGCCTGCCCGGTCCCTTCCAGGAACGTCGCCACCTTCATCACCGAGGTGATCGGCTCGTTGAGCAGCGCGGCGCGCCCCGCGTTCGCCGGGTCGAAGATCGCCCCGTAGGAGGTCAGATCCCCCTGCGCCTGCCCTTCGAGATAGCCGAAAGCGTCGAACCCGAACCACGTCGGCGTGCCGATGAACGTGTCGTACGTCTCGGCCTCGATCGATTCCGCGGTGTACGTCCCGGCCAGCGGCCACCCCGAGCGCTCGCTGTACCCCGGCGTGCCCGGCACGCGATAGAGCTCGATCACCTGGTCGTTCCAGGCCGGAATATCGGCGACGGGCAATGTCTGGATCGCCTCCTGGGCCAGGAGCGGCGCGTTCTGGCTGAAGTTGACTTGGTTGACGTCGTAATCCTGATAATTCTGCAGCCAGAAGGTGATCTGGTTGCCGAGGATTTGCGAGTTCCCCTCCATGGTGATGCCGGTGTCGGCCTGGAACTGGGAGAGGATGCGCGGGTCCTCCGTGAGACTCAGCCCGATCTCGCGCAGCACGACCCCCTGCGCCGCCGCATCCCCCGCGGCCCAGCGCCCCAGCGCGCCCGCGGCGGCGAATGCCCCGCCGAGCTTGGCCCCCTGCGCCAGCAGGCGGCGGCGCGTGACCGCGTGGTCGGCCGCGAAGCGGCGGGCCATCATCTCCGAGTAGCTCAGGTGCGTGCGCGTCATGGTTCGTCTGCTCCTTCCCAATAGTCCCGGCTGCTCAATGACAGGAACTGTGTCATTCCGACGAAGGAGGAATCTCGGCATTCCCGAGACGGTGTTGCCGGTGGGCAGAGATTCCTCGCTGCGCTCGGAATGACGCCGTGCTGAATGGCGAGACCGTGGCTTCGCCAAGGCAAGGCGACTCGATCCCATCACCCTCCTTTGAGACCGTCGCGGGTCTCCGCTCGCAGGTAATGCACGTCGTCCGGGTTCCACCAGGCCTCGTAGGCGTCGCCGATTTGCGGATCGAGCCGGCCCGAGTCGTCGGCCGGCACGTCGGCGGTCAGCGGGCCGGCGGGGCCGCGCAGGAACCAGGTCACGATCGACCCGGCGTACTCGAGGGCGTCGAGTCGCACGGGGAGCGAGGCCGCGCCCGGCTCCGCGGCGCCGAGGTGAATCGCGTCGGCCCGGATCACCGCCGTGCCGGCCCCGCCCGGTAGCTGGGCCGCCCCCGCGCCGGCCGGAAACGTCCCCATCGCGCTGCGGAAGGAGCCATGCTCGAGCGTCCCGTCGATGAGGTTGTTGCGGCCGACGAAATCGGCCACGAAACGGGTGGCCGGGTAGCGGTAGACCTCCGTCGGGCTCCCCTGCTGCTCGATGCGCCCGTCGTTCATGACGTAGACGCGGTCGGCCAGCGCCAGCGCCTCGCTCTGGTTGTGGGTGACGTGGATGAAGGTCAGCCCCGACTCCTTGTGCAGCGCCTTCAGCTCCGTCTGCATCGCCAGCTTCAGCTTGGTGTCGAGCGACCCCGTCGGCTCGTCGAGCAGCAGCAGCCGCGGCTTGACGATGAGGGCGCGGGCGATGCCAACCCGCTGCCGCTGCCCGCCGGAAAGCTCCCCCACCTTGCGCGTGGCCAGCTCGCGCAACCCGACCCGCTCCAGCATCGGCAGCACCTGCCGTTCCATCTCTGCCTTCTTCATCCCCCGGATGCGCAACCCGTAGGCGACGTTCTGGAACACGTCGAGGTGCGGAAAGAGCGCGAAATGCTGAAAGACCATGGCGAAATCGCGCTCGTTCGGGAGCAGCGCCGTAATGTCCTTGCCGTCGACCAGCACCGCCCCCGTCGTCGGCGACTCCAGCCCGGCGATGATGCGCAGCGTCGTCGTCTTGCCGCTCCCGCTGGGCCCGATCAGCGAGATGAACTCCCCCTCGCCGATGTCGATATCGAGATCGCTCAGCACCACCGTCTCGCCGAAACGCTTCCCCACCCCGCGCAGTTGCAGATAGCCGCTGCCGTTGGCGGTGGCCATGGTGTTGGCCAACGTGGTGATGCTCATTGGTCAGGAAATCCTTGGCGCGGCTTGCCACAATGTCACAGGCTGGCTATACGTGATGCTATGAAACTGACTGCCACGGTAAAGCTGCAACCAGACCCCGAACAAAGGGAGTTCCTGCGGGAGACGATGGAACGCGCTAATGCCCTGTGCAACGCGGTTTCGGATCATGCTTGGGCATCGAAGCAGTTTGGTCGATTCCAATTGCAGCGTGCGACCTACCATGCGGCAAAAAACACGAGCGGATTGAGTGCGCAGGTGATTATCAGATGCATTGCCAAGGTTTCGGACGCCTACAAGCAGGACAAGAAGGTTCAACGAGTCTTTCGTTCCCTGGGGGCCATTGCCTACGACGATCGCATCTTGCGCTGGCAAGAGGGTCGGGTTTCCATTTGGACGACCGGCGGACGGCAATGGATTCCGTTTGTTTGCGGCGATCACGCCCGGAAGTTGCTTGCCAGCCGTCGGGGAGAAACCGACTTGTTCGTTCGTAATGGGCAGTGGTTCCTTACCTTCACCGCAAACATCGAAGTGCCAGCACTGGAAACGCCGGAGGACTTCATTGGGGTCGATCTCGGCATTGTGAATCTGGCCGCCACGTCGGACGGCGAGATCGTCAGCGGCGCTCAGGTCAACGGCTTGCGTGTCCGCCACGAGCGACTGCGCAAGCGCCTGCAAGCAAAGGGCACGAGGGGGGCCAAGCGGCGACTCAAGAAGCGGTCTCGCAAGCAGCATCGCTCTCAGCAACACACCAATCATCGCATCGCCAAACAGCTCGTGGCGGTGGCGCAAGGCACCGGTCGCGGCATTGCCCTGGAAGACCTCAAGGGCATCCGCGACCGCGTCTCGGCTCCGAAGCGTCAGCGGAGCCGCCACGGGAACTGGGGGTTCGCGCAACTCCGGCACTACATCGCCTACAAGGCGGCGCTGGCCGGGGTTCCGGTTGTGCTTGTCGATCCCCGCAACACGAGCCGGATGTGTCCGGAGTGCGGCGCCGTCGACGAGGCGAATCGTGTCAGCCAATCCCGTTTCTCCTGCCAGTCGTGCGGCCACTCCGGGCTCGCCGATCTGGTCGCGGCGGAGAACATCCGCCGGGCCGCGGTAAACCGGCCATACTGCCCGGATGCCAACACCTTGTTGGCAGCGCCAGGGCAAAGCTCCTGTCTCTGAGCAGGAGTGGTTTACTCGTCAAACACCTCCTGACGCCCGGCCAGCGTCAGCTGCGTGCGCCGGATGTGGGAGCGCAGGATCGCCTCGGCGTCGAGCGGGTCGCGCCGCTCCAGCGCATCGAAAAGCAATCGGTGCTCGACCACCGTCAGCGGCTGGTCCCCGGCCAGCGGCCCGTCGCGCGGGGCCGAGACGGCCGCGTAGAAGGCCCGCCGGTACTGCTGGGTGCTGTTCCAGAAGCCCTCGATCATCTTCAGCAGCCGCGGCATCGGCGCGGCGGCGTAGCTGGCCAGGTGAAAGCGGCGGTCGAGGGCCAGCCAGGTCGCCGGGTCGCGCGTCTGCTCGATCTGCAGCATCAGATGGCGGAGCTGGGCGATCGCCTCGTCGGAAAGCCGCGGCGCGCTCTCGGCGATGGCCAGCGGCTCGAGTTGCTCGCGGATGCGGTAGAGCTCGGTGTACTCGGCGAAGTCGAGTTTCGCCACGCGGGCCCCGCTGTATGGCGCCAGACTGACGAGCCCCTCGTTCTCGAGCTGGAGCAGCGCCTCGCGCACCGGGATGCGGCTGGCCCCCAACTCCCGCGCCACCGCCTCCTGCCGGATGCGCTCGCCCGGCCGCAGACGCCCCTCCAGGATGTCGTCGCGCAGCCGCCGCGTCACGACCTCGCCCAGCAACTCACCCGCCCGCGCCCGCCCGCCGTCCGCGTCCTCGGCGGCCTCGCGCCCGGTTCGGTCCATGTTCGAGGGAATGGAGACCAGGGCCACGATGGCTCCGCACGACGACCGCGTTCATCCGCCGACGCTGGATGGGATACAAACGGGATCGTATCGGCCCGATTTACCCCTGTCAAGCGGCGCGTGGCGCGGAGGTTGTATCCAAAACGAGGGTGTCAGGGTGTCAGGGTGTCAGGGTGACGGGGTGATATGGGACTCGGATGGTTGCCGGGGCGGGGCAGCGCCGGAGAAGGATGTAAAGGATGCAAAGAGTGCAAAGGCTACGGTATAGGGTCGGCGCGCACACTTCGGCCGCCGGGCCGCCCACGCGGAGACCGGCGGCGGCTACCTGGTTCCCGAATCACGGAGAGTTCGTCGCGAGTCTGGGGCCACAGCCTGTCACCCTGTCACCCCGCGACCAGCCGCACCGCCGGATCCCCCACGATCGCGTAACTCCGCGCGTCGTTGTGCGCGGTCCACATCGTGGCCAGGCGCTGGTCGTTCGGCAGGCGGCCGGCGCCGATGTCGCGCAGCTCCTCAGTCAGCGTCGTGGCCAGCTCGGCGTAGCGCTCGTTGAAGAACTCCAGCGCCGAACCGATGGGGTGGCCTTCCATCAGCCGCTTCAGCGCGCTGGCGAAGACCTCGATCTGGCGGCCGGTCTGCTCCCAGACGAAGGAGTAGCCCCAGGCGCGCTCCACGTGGCCGACCGCCGCCAGCGCCCCGCCCTTGGAATGGCCGAGGAGCCGGCTCGGCAGCGCGGCGACGAAGGCGTGTGGGGCGATCGGCTGCGGTTGGGCGAAGGCGCGGTGGGCGTAGTCGTCCATCTTCGGCGTGCCCGCCCCGTAGCAGGCGAAGTGGAAGGCGATCAGCCCGGCCACGTTTGCGTCCTCCCCGATGTCGTCGCCGGCCAGATAGAAATCCTGCGGGATCGGCCCCTGGTGGTTCCTGGGGCCGGGCCAGTCGTTGCACAGCAGCGCGCCCTGGTGCGGAAGCTGCCGCGCGTCGCCGGCGGGGAAGCCCATGCCGTGGCTGGCGGTGAAGAGAAGCGCCGGCGTCGCCTCGCCGCCGAGCACCCGCCGCAAGCCGTCCTTCTTCGCGTCGTCGCCGGTGAGGGTGTCCACCCGCCAGTCGGGCTTGTCCGCGCGCACTTGCTCGGCCAGAGGCCCGATCAGCTCCGTCGCACTCAGCTGCGTCGCCCGGTCGTCCGGGTTCTCGACCCCGACGAAGGCGGCGCGCCGCGTCTCGGACGGGGAAGGCGCGGTCTCCGCGGCGACCACGCCCTTGGCATAGGCGGCGTAGGCGTCGAGGTCGTCCGCGCCGCTCCCATCGACGAAATGAATGCGCCCGACCGAGTGCGGCACGTCGAGGTTGTACTGGAACTCGTAGCTGATCGCCTCCGGGCTGCCGACGAGGAGGAGGTAGTAGGGGACGACGTCGGGTTTCACCGGGCCCGGCCCGGAGCCGTGGCGGCCGAGAAAATCGTTCTTGCGGTCGCCCGGCTGCACGCCCGCCGCGCCGGAAAACTCCCGGAAGCGCCCCTCGTGCGTTGCGGCGGCCTGGGCGCGGCGGTGGTCGAGCAGCGGCTGCAGCGCCTCGCGCACGGCGGGGTTGGCGTCGTGGGCGAAGACGATGCCCCAGCCGCTCTGCGCCAGATCCTTGGCGTCGTACCCCTCGGCCAGGGCGAACGTTTCTTCGGTCTTGGTCTGGTGCAGGAACTGCAAATCGCGCAGGTGCTCGGGCGTAGTCAGATCGGACGGCGCCGCCGCCGGGGACGCCAGCGGGTTGCTCAGCGGCTTGCCCTGGGCCAGGTTGGCCAGGTCCTGGGGCAGCAACGCCGGCGTCACGTAGCCGCCGCTGGCCCCGTCGATGCCGTTGAAGACGAAGGGGTCGGGGGGCGACGTGTCGCTCATGACGGCTCCTCCTGCATCGCGAACGGCTCAGTCCGGGTCTGAGGGAACGGGCGTGGCGTCGGGCGCAAGCTCGGCGGGCGCGCCGTCGCCAGCCGGCAGGTTCGGGCACGTCCGCTCGTAGGGCGTCTCCTCGCCGACGAACTGCCGCCATTCCGCCAGCGTCAGGTTGCGCAGCACCGTCTCGCACACCAGCTCGCTCAGCGCCTCGGCGCTCACCGTCCAATGGCGGATTGTCCCGTCCGCGCTCGCCGAGGCCAGCGTTTGCCCGTCCGGGCTGAAGGCGACGCTCAGGACGCTCGCCTCGTGCCCGGCGAGGAGCTTCGGCGCGGCCGCCGGGTCGGCCACATCCCAGAGCCGGACCACCCGGTCCCAGCTCGCGGAGGCGACTTGCGCCCCATCCGCGCTGAACGCCACGGACGAAACCCCATCCTCGTGCCCCGCGAACACGACGGGCGCGGCGCTGGGATCGGCCGCGTCCCAGAGGTGCATCGTGCCGTCCCAGCTCCCCGAGACGAGGCGGCGCCCATCGGGGCCGAAGGCGACGGACGTCACCGGCCCCAGGTGCCCGGTCAGCACGATCCGGTCGTGCGCCGGATCGGCCATCTCCCACACTCGCACCGTCCCGTCTTCTCCACCCGACGCCAGCAGACGCCCGTCGGGGCTGAAGGCCACGGCGTAAACGATCCCCTCGTGGCCGCGCAACACGACGGGCGCGGCGGTCAGGTCCGCCAGCGGCCAGAGGCGCACCGTTTGGTCGTCGCTGCCGCTCGCCAGCACGTCCCCGTCCGGGCTGAACGCGACGGCCGTGACCGAGCCGGCGTGACCGGCAAGGACGATGGGCGGGGCGGCGAGATCGGGGCTGTCCCAGACGCGGGCCAGGTTGTCCCAGCTCCCCGAGGCCAGCCGGGCGCCGTCGGGGCTGAACGCCACCGCGGTCACGCCGTATTCGGGACCTTCCAGGACGACCAGTTCCGCTTCGCCGGTCAGGTTCCAGACCCGGACATCGCCATCCCAGCTCCCCGAGGCCTGGGTAAGCCCGTCGGGGCTGAAGGCGACAGAGGTGACGCCATCGCGGTGCCCGCGGAAGATGGCCGCGGCCCCCGGCGCCTCGCCCCAGTTCCAGAGGCGCGCTGTGCCGTCGAGGCTGCCCGAGAGCACGCTCTGCCCATCCGGGCTGAACGCCACGTCGCTGACTTCGCTCGCGTGACCGTGGAGAACGACGGGCGCGGCCGTCGGGTCTACGGTCTCCCAGAGCCGCAGCTCGCCGTCGGCGCTCCCCGAGACCAACGTCGCGCCGTCGGGGCTGAACGCCACGGCCGGCACGAAGTTCTCGTGCCCGATGAGGATTGCCGGCTCGTTGGTCGGCTGGGAAAGATCCCAGATCCGCACGCGGCCGTCCCAGGCGCCCGTAGCCAGCGCCCGCCCGTCGGGGCCGAAGACCACGGCGTTGACGGCGCCCTCGTGATTGGACAGCACCACCGGGTCGTCCGGATCATCCAGATCCCAGACCCGCGCCGTTTCGTCGTCGCTGGCCGAGGCGATCCGCCTCCCCTCAGGCGCAAACGCCACGTCGCGGACAGGGCCGGTGTGGCCGCTGAACGTCGTCGGCGCGGCTTCGGGCGCGGAGATATCCCAAAGCTGGACGACGCCGTCCTGTCCCCCCGAGAGGAGCCTCTCCCCGGCGTCATCGAACGCCAGGGCGGTGACATCCCCCACGTGTCCATCGAGCACGACGGGAGCCGCCGCTGGATCGTCCAGTCGGCGCAGCCGCACGGAGCCGTCCTCTCCCCCGATCGCCTCGATCCGCCCCTCGACGCTGACCGCAATCGACTGAGAGCCTCCCTCAGCGGCGGGCAACGTGCGGGGAGCGGCGGTCAGATCGGCCGCATCCCAGAGGCGCACCGCGCCATCCCGGCTGGCGACGGCCAGCGACTGCCCAGCGGCGTCGAAGTCGACGGCCGCCACCTCGCCACCGGGACCGCGCAGCGTGCGGCTGAAGTGCTCCGCGCCCAGCGCCAGCCTGAGCGCGCCGTCGACCCGATCGGGCACGGGGTCGCCGCCGCGCTGGTTGAACAGGTACGCCTGCCGGGCGAGCAAGGCGCCCCGCTCGTCCTCGCCGAAATCGTGCTGTGCGGGCGCTTCCGCGGCCAGCGCCCGGATGGCGGCGACGGCCGCCTGGCGGTCGGCGCGGGCGCGCTCGGCCTCGGCCGTGCCGGCCGCCGCCTCGGCCACGACGCGCTGCCGATCCGCGGTTGCCCGTTCTTCCCCGGCCTGGCGGAAGCCCAACAGCGCCGCGGCCGCCGCCAGCAGCGCCAGCGCCCCCAGCCCAACCGCGGCCGCCAGCCGCCGCCGCAGCCCGCGCGCCGCCGCCGACTGCTCGCGCGCCCGCTGCTCGGCCAGCTCGGCCCGTTCCCGCTCCGCCTCCAGCTCCCGCTGCCGCCCCGCCTCGCGCTCGTGCTTCTCGCGCTCACGCAGGGCCAGCGCGGCATCGAGGTATGCCCGCTCCTGGGCGTTCAGCGTGAAGCGCGGCTGCTGGGCCAGCGCCGCCGCCTCGTCCAGCCGGCGGCCCCGGTGCGCCAGGTAGCTTTCGTCGCGGCCGTTCCGCTCCCACGCCTGCGCGGCTTCGGAGACGGCCTCGCGCAGCAGGAGACTGGCCCGGTCCTGGTCCAGCCACTCGCGCAGGCGCGGCCAGTGGCGGATCAGCGTCTCGTGCGCGACCTCGACCGCGTCGCCCGTCCTGGGCGTGTTCGCGCTCACGTCGCGCCTGCCTCGCCGGCATCAGACGCCGATGGCACGGGCGCGGTCTCGTCGACGCCGTCGCCCGGCGGCAAATTGGGACACGTGCGCTGGTACGGCGTATCCGGTCCCACGAAGCGGTCCCACTCCGCCCGCGACAGATTGCGCCAGGCGAGACGGCAGACGCGATCGGCCAGCGCGGCGCTGTCGGCGATGGAGAGGCGGATCGTGCCGTCGGCGGCGGCCGAGGCGAGCGTCCGGCCATCGCCGGGCGCGAAGGCGAGGGCGCGCACGAACTCCTCGCGCCCGCCGATCACCGCCAGCGCCGGCCCCGGCTCCGGCGCCCCGCGCAGCGCCTGTTGCAGCCAACCGAGCGGATCGCCCACGCCCAGCGTCTGCGCGACGGGCTCGCCGCGCGCGGGATCCCAAAGGCGCGTCGTCTGGTCCGTCGCCCCCGATGCCAGCAGCGCGCCGGCCCCATCGCGCCCGGCCGGCGCGAAGGCGAGGGCGCGCACCTCCCCGTCGTGCCCTTCGAGCCGGCGGGCCGGCTCCACACCCCCGTCATCCCAGAGCCGGGTCCGATCCCAGAGCAGGATCTCCCCGTCGGCGTGGCCGGTCGCCAGCAGCGGCGATGCCGCCGGCCCGAACGCCAGGCTCGCCGCGCCCCGCTCCCCGCACAGCGCGGCCGCCTCCCGGATCGCCCCCACCCCCAGCGAGGCGCCCCCAGCCGCGCAACGGAGGAGTTCGGCTTCGGTAACGAGCGCCGGCCCGGAGGAGGCGATCCGCCAGCGAACGATGGCTCCGGAGTCGAAGTCGCAGCTCGCGGAGCCGCCCAGCCGGCGCCCCGCCGCCGCCAGCGTCTCCCCATCGGGCGCGAACGCCACCGCGCGAACGCTGAGCCCGTTGACGACCAGCGGCTCGCCGACCGCGGCCTCGTTGGCCGGGTCCCACAGCCGCACCGCCCCGTCCATGCCGCCCGAGGCGAGCCGGCCCGAGACCGGATCGAACGCCACCGACGTCACCCCCGCGTCGTGCCGGCCGATGGGGGCGAACGCCGTGGCCGCGCCCTCGCGCCGGCCAATCCAGACCTCGCCGCGGGCATCCCCGGCGGCGAGAAACGCGCCATCCGCGCTGGCGGCGATGGCGGTGATCTTCACCTCGTCGTCGCCGATGCTGTCGTCGTCGGCGTCGTCGAGCGGGATGGCCGCCTCGTCCGCGCCCCACAGGCGGACCGTGCCGTCTTCGCCCACGGAGGCGAGCGTCGCCCCGTCCGAGGTGAAGGTGATGCCGCGCACGTAGTGGTCGTGCCCCCGCAGCATCGTCGGCGGAGCGAGATCGCGGCCCTCACCCATGCGCCAGACGCGGGCGGTCCCGCCGGCGCTCGTCGCCGCCAGCGTCCGCTCCTCGCCGCTCCGAGCGAAGGCGAGGGCGCGCACCCACTCCTCGCTCCCGCCGAGGACGGCGATGGCCCGCTCCGGCGTCTGCCGGCTCATGTCCCACAGGCGCACCGACTCGTCCTGGCTGCCGGAGGCCAGCACCTCCCCGTCCGGGCTGAAGACCAGGGCGCGAATCTCGGCGTCGTGCCCGGTGAGCGTCTCGGGGTCGAGCGGCGATTGGGCCAGATCCCAGAGCCGAATGACGCGATCGCCGCCGCCGGAGGCGAGTCGGCCATCGCCGGGGTGGAAAGCCAGCGCGGCGACCCCGCCCGCGTGCCCCGGCGAGCCGTCGCCCAACACCAGGCGCGGGGCGGCGACATCGGCCAGATCGGCTGGCAGATCCCAGATGAGGATGCTCCCGGTCGTCTCCTGGTCGCAGAACTCGGTGCGGGGCAGCACGCGGGGGCAGGTCCCGGCGGCCAGCGTATCGCCGGCGGCATTCGCCGCCACGGACCAGACGTCGCCCTCGGGCACGTCCAGCACGACCGGGTCGCCCGGCGCCGCCGCGTCCCAGACGCGCACCATCCCGGCGCCGTCCGCGCACGCTTCCGCGTCCCGGTCGCATCCGCCGGCGATGACCCACGCCCCCTGGCCATCTTCGCCGCGCGGCGCGAAAGCGAGGGCGCGCACCTTGCCCGTGCGCTCCCCCGGCTCCAGCACCGTAGCGCCCACGCGCTGCCCGCAGGCATCGTCCACACGGGCATCGGGCGTGGCGAACGCCGCCTCCAGTTCATCAACGTCCCAGAGGATGACGCTGCCGGTCGCCCCGCCCGAGGCGAGCGTGCGCCCATCGGGGCTGAAGGCGACGGCGGTCGCCGCCCGCCCGTGGCAGGCGAGGCGCAGCGGCGTCCGGGCCGGGTCGGCCAGGTCCCAGATGCGCACCGTCCGCTCGTTCATGCTGGTCGCGGCCAGATAGCGCCCGGCGCCGTCCATCGCCAGGGAAGTCAGGGGCTGCACCGGCCGCTCCGCGTCGCGCCAGATGGTGCTGAAGAAGGGCGCGCCGGCCGACATCGTGATCTACGACTTCGACGGCCTCAGAGTGATGCCGGACGAGATCGTGCACGACCTGCCGGGCGGCGAATGGCGGCGCGTGCAGCGCGCCCGGGGCTACAAGTACGTGCTGGTGAACGGCGAGGTCACGATCCGCAACGATCGGCCAACCAACACGCATTCCGGCCGGCTGCTGCGGCATGGTAGTGCGTAAACTCTCTTCCCCTCCCCACCGCAGGTGGGGAGGTGGCCCGGAGGTCTGAGGGGTCATGAGCAACTCGACTGATGCTCATGACCCCTCAGCCCGCTTCGCGGGCCAGGCGTTTTGGCCGCCTCGCGGCCAAAAGCGCCACACCCCATCGAAGACGATGGGGAGGCAGAGCAGGCCTCCTGACAAAGAAAAAGGGCGGCCTCAGGCCGCCCTTTGTTTCGCAGAATCCTACTGCTTCGGGCAGGGATGGACGTTCATCTCGGGGCCGAGGTCGTACGGCGGCGGGACCTGGCGCATCAGATGTGTTTCGGGCGGCAATTGCTACAATAGCGCCCGGTCGCAGCCCTAGCGAGCCGCGGACATGCGCCGCGGCGGAGCGAGTTGAAAAACGCCAGGGAGGCGTTTTTCAACAAACCGATAGAACGGCGAGTCATGATCGTTATTCTCAAATCCGACATCGATCCCAACGGCCCCGAATACCGCCAGATTCTCGATTTCCTGGCGAACAAACCGAACATTACCACGCGCCTGCACCAGGAGATCGGCCGGCAGCAAACGGTGACCGAAATCTATCTCATCGGCGACACCGCCTCGCTCGACAAGGCGGAGGTCGAGAGCCTCGCCGGGGTCGATCGCGTCGTGCGCGTGTCGGAAGAATACCGCATCCTCGGCCGCCATCGCGACGACCGCCGCCCCACCGGTTTCGAGTACAACGGCGTACGCTTCGACCAGGACAACCTCAACATCTTCGCCGGCGTGTGCGCCGTCGACACCCCCGAGCACGTCGAACGCATGCTGCGCGCGCTGCGCGAGCATGGTCAGGTGTGCACGCGCATGGGCGCCTACAAGCCACGGACCAACCCGTATGCGTTCCAAGGCCACGGCAAGCGCTGCCTGCCGTGGGCGTTCGAGCTGGCCGGCAAGTACGGCATCAAGGTGGTCGCGATGGAGATCACGCACGACTCGCACCTGGACGAGGTGCGCGAGGCGCTGCGCCAGACCGGCAACCCCACCGGCGTGATGCTGCAGATCGGCACGCGCAATACGCAGAATTTCGAGCTGCTGAAAATCGTCGGCCGCCAGCGCGA
>CALMZR010000214.1 GCA_937870845.1 uncultured Chloroflexota bacterium | reverse complement strand
CACCTCGTCCTTGCTCGTGTTGAGCAGGATCTCGGTGCAGAGGTTGGAGTTGTGGACCACCCCTGCGTGGTCCTGCGGGCTGCGCGCGTTAGCGGCGTCCTTGAAGGCGAGCCAGGGGTGCCCGGTCTCGAAGAGGGCAGTCAGCATCTCCCGCCACAGCGCGACGGCGCGCAGCCGCTTCGCGTTGACGATCTCGCCGCGCGCGGCGGCGGCTTCGTATTCGGCGTACCGGTCGGCGAAGGCGCGGCCGTAGAGGTCGTGCAGGTCGGGGGCGTCGCTGGGGCTGAACAGGGTCCAGTCGCCGTCGGCTTCGACCCGCTGCATGAACAGGTCGGGGAGCCAGAGGGCGGTGTGCATGTCGTGGGTGCGGCGGCGGTCGTCGCCAGTGTTCTTGCGGAGATCCAGGAACTCTTCGACGTCGAGGTGCCAGGCCTCGAGGTAGGCGCAGACGGCGCCCTTCCTTTTTCCGCCCTGATTGACCGCGATGGCCGTGTCGTTGGCCACCTTGAGGAAGGGAATCACGCCCTGGCTCTGGCCGTTGGTGCCCGTGATGTGGCTGCCCAGGGCGCGCACCGGGGTCCAGTCGTTGCCGATGCCGCCGCTCCACTTGGAGAGGAGGGCGTTGTCGCGCACCGTCTTGAAGATCTCGCCCAGGTCGTCGCTGATGGTCGAAAGGTAGCAGGAAGAGAGCTGCGGGTAGCGCGTGCCGGCGTTGAAGAGCGTCGGGGTTGAGGGGCAGAAGCGGAAGGTTGAGATGAGGTCGTAGAACTCGATGGCCCGCGCTTCGCGGTCGTCATCCTGCAGCGCCAATCCCATGGAAACCCGCATCCAGAGCATCTGCGGCAGCTCGATGCGTCGCCCCTGGTGGATGAGGTAGCGGTCGTAGAGCGTCTGCAAGCCGAGGTACTGGAAGGCGAGATCCCGCTCAGGAGCCAGCGCCGCGCCGAGCCGCTCCAGGTCGAACTCGAGCAAGTCGGGGGATAGCAGCTCCAACTCCACCCCGCGCCGGACGTAATCCGCGAACGCCTCTGCATAGGCGAGACGCGTCTCGTCGATGCCGACGCGGCGACCGAGCGCTTCGGCATAGAGCCCGCGCAGCAGCGCCCGCGCCGCCACGAAGGAGTAGGCCGGGTCGAGCTCGATGCGGGTGCGCGCGGACAGGACGATGGAGCGCTCCAGGTCGGCGAGCGGTGCGCCGGCGGGGAGCCCGGCCAGCACCTCCTCAGCGATGGCCTTGGCCGAGACGCGCGCTTCGTGCCCGGCGCAGGACTCCGCGATCCAGGAGCGGAGGAGGGCGAGGTTGAGCAACACTTCCTGCCCGTCGGCGTCGCGCAAACGAAGCGCCTGCTCTTCGCGGCGGCGGGCGCGGGCGTCGCGATAGAGGATGTAGCGACGGGCCACGGCGAAGGCGCCGGCGGCCATCAGGGCGCGCTCGACCTCGTCCTGGATCTGCTCGACGGAGGCGACGACCTCGCCCTCCGCCACGTCCGGCAGCGCCGCGAGGACGGCATCGACATTGCCCTCGATTCCGGCGGCCACGGCCGCGGCGATCGGGTCCGGGAACGGGACGCCGAGCTCGGCGCGGATGGCCATCTCGATGGCGTGCGCGATACGCGAGCGGTCGAATGCGACCACCCGCCCGTCGCGCTTCTGGACGTATCTGCCGGTGAACCGGGCCGCATCGTCCCGACCGCCAGCGATCGATTCCCTCCCCGCGTCTGTACCGACCTGCTCCTGTGCCATTTCGAGAACCATTCCGCGCTCCCCACACCCGTGGCGCATCCGGGAGGCGCCACCACCGAATCGACGCGGGTTGAGGCGGAGGCGACGGAGGGACGCCGCGGCCCCCGGGTCTGCCAGCGGCGAACCGGAGCGACGGGCGTGCCCGACCGTCGTCCCCGCAGACGACGACCGCGACCCGGATTCAGAAAAGGGGACAGAGCGACGGAGACACCGCGCCGGCCATGAAGCGGCATGCCGCTCACGGCGCCCTGGCGGCGCACGCGCCCGCTGGCCCCTCCCGCGGAGGCCCGGGTCGTTCCCGCGCCGTGGCGACGCGGCTCAGCGGCAGGTCTTCGGGCTTGTGGGCGAACCGGCCAGCATCTCTTGGCCGGGTTGGTCTACTGGCCGTCGCTTCCCGGCCCGGTTGCCCCGGGCCAGTGCTTCTGACGGCGGTCGTTCCCACTCACCGCTGCGGGGCAGCTCCGGATTCGCACCGGATTCCCTCTTGCCTCGCCCCGGAACAGCGTCCACCAGGGCGAACCGATGAGAAGGCGACGATAGGAGTTCGGGCGGCCGATGTCAATAGGCCAATTTGGTGATTGTTCACGGGGCGGTAGGAATGGGGTAGGATGCTGGCGCGATCCGTCCGCGACGCTGCCCGGAGCCCCGCCATGCGCCTGACGCTGATCCTGCCGCCGGTTCGGCCCGAGGTCTCCCCGGCGGTGGAGCGCTGCCCCTACGCCGGGTGCGGGGGAGCCCACTTCCAGCGCTGGCAAGCGGTGCCCAAGCCGCTGCGCGACACGGTGCTGACCGAGGTCGTCGCCCGGCGCGAGCGCTGCGCCCGGTGCGGGCGGACCTTCCGCGTCTCCCCGGTCGGGGTCGGTCCCGACCAGACCAGCGCCCGCCTCAAGGGCGTGGCGGTGATGTTCTCCGTCCTCGGCATGAGCTACGGGGCGGCGAGCGCGGCGCTGGGGGCGCTGGGCTGGCCCCTGAGCAAGGTCGCCGTCTCCTACGCCGTGCAAGGGGCCGGCGCGGCGGTGGCGGGGTTGCGGCGGGAGGCGGTCGCCCGCGGCGGGGGCCGGGTCGCCGCCTTGGGGGCGGACCTGACCACCGTCCGGTGCGCGGGGCAGTGGCTGACCGTCGGCCTCGGCGTCGACGCGGTGCGCGGGACGGTGCTGAGCCTGGACGTGCTGCCCAACGGCGAAGCCGCCACGCTGACGGCGTGGCTGGAGCAGTTGGCGACCGCGCTGGGGGCCGAGGTGCTGGTCAGCGACGACGCCGACCCGTTCAAGATCGCCGCCGACGCCACCGGCGTGGACCAGCAGGTCGGCAAGGCGCACGTGCAGCGCAACACCGAGGCGTGGGTGGACGGCATCGAACCGGCGCTGGCCACGGACGCCGACGGCTCCTTGGCCCGCATCGGGGTCGCGCCGAGCCAGGCCGTCGCGGACTGCCGCGCGTTGCTGCGGTTGGTGACCGAGCGGCAGCCGACCCCGGAAGCGGCCGCCACGCTGGAAGCCATCCACCGCCGCTATGTGGGCGCGGCCAAGCCGGCGAAGGGGGAGGCGATGTCGGCGGCCTACCGGCTGCGCCTGTTCAGCCTCGACCGCTGGAACCTCTGGCCGCGCCTGACGCGCTACCGGACCTGGGCGGGGCCGGACGGCGACACCCTGGACGGGACCACCACCGCCTGCGAGCGGGCCATCGGCTGGTGGGTCAAGGAACGGTACCGGACGATGCGCGGCTACAAGCGCGAGCAATCGGTGCTCAACGTCAGCCGCCTGATCGCGGCGATGGGCAACGCCTTGGATGGCGCGGGCTTCGCCCTCGCCGAGGTCATCGCCTGAGGCGGCTGGGGGAGGGGGGCAGACCGCCCCGCCGCCCCCTTCAACCGAAGCCTGAACACTCACATTTGTCACAAGGCGGTCGTGCCGCGGCACTGTTGCCTGTCAGAAGGCGAGCCGCCTGGCATCACTGTTACCCCAAGGTGCGGCAACAAGTCCCACGTGGTCAGTGAGTGACCTAGGGACCGAGCGGCTGCCAGCTCAGTGATGAGTAGGCGCCACGCCTCGATCAGTCTCCTCCAGCACCGCGAGCAGATTGGCCATCTCGATGGCGGTCATGGCCGCCTCGAAGCCCTTGTTGCCGGCTTTCGTGCCCGCGCGCTCGATCGCCTGCTCGATGGTGTCGGTGGTCAGCACGCCGAAGATCACCGGAACCCCCGAATCGAGCGAGACGTTGGCGATCCCTTTGGAGACCTCGGCGGCCACGTAGTCGAAGTGGGCCGTCGCGCCCCGGATCACCGCGCCGAGGCAGATCACCGCGTCGCACGATCCGCTGCCGGCCAGCCGCTTGGCGGCCAGGGGGATCTCGAAGGAGCCGGGGCACCAGACGACCGTCACGTCGCCCGGCGCGACCTCGTGCCGCAGCAGCGCGTCGAGCGCGCCGTCGAGCAGCTTGCCGACGACGAACTCGTTGAAGCGGGCGGCGACGATGCCGAAGCGCCGTCCCCGCCCGGTCAGCATCCCCTCGATGGTCGTGAATTCCTTGTGCATGTCGCTCGATTCCTCTCTCAGCGGGCGGCGAACTCGCCGCCCGCCGTCGCATCGTCCGCCTGCAGCAGGTGCCCCAGTTTGTGCTGTTTGGTCTCCAGATACGCTCGATTGTCGGGCCCGGCGGGAATGACCAGCGGCGTTCGGGCTACGACCTCCACCCCGTGCCGTTCCAGGCCGGCGACCTTGCGCGGGTTGTTCGTCAGGAGCCGCACGCGCCGCACGCCGAGGTCGCGCAAGATTTCCGCGGCCAGACCGTAGGTTCTTGGGTCGGGTGGGAAGCCAAGGCGCGCGTTGGCTTCGACGGTGTCGAAACCCTGGTCCTGGAGGCGGTAGGCGCGGAGCTTGTTGTGGAGGCCGATGCCGCGTCCCTCCTGCCGCGCGTAAAGCAACACGCCGCGGCCTTCGGCGGCGATCAGCGCCAAGGCGCGCTGAAGCTGCTCGCCGCAGTCGCAGCGGGCCGAACCGAAGACGTCGCCGGTCAGGCACTCGGAGTGGAGCCGGACGAGCACCGGCTCCCCATCCGCCACGTCGCCCATCGTCAGGGCCAAGTCGGGATGGGGAGAAAGGGGGTTGTCGTAGGCCGTGATGACGAACTCGCCGTGCGGGGTTGGCAGCCGCGTCGCAGCCCCGCGCCGGACGGTCACCTCGTGCCGGCGGCGCCAGCCGATAAGGTCGGCGATGGCGACGATGCCGATCCCGTGGTCGCTGGCCAATCGCTCCAGATCGGGCATGCGGGCCATGCTCCCATCCGCGGCCAGCACCTCGCAGATGGCGGCCGCCGGCGCCAGCCCCGCCAGCCGCGCCAGGTCGACGGAGGCCTCGGTGTGGCCGGCGCGGGCGAGCACGCCGCCTTCCCTGGCCCGCAGCGGGAAGACGTGCCCGGGGCGCGCCAGATCGGCGGTGGTCGTCGCCGGGTCGGCCAGGAGGCGGATGGTGCGGGCGCGGTCGGGGGCGGAGATGCCGGTGGAGACGCCGCGCCGGGCCTCGACCGAGACGGTGAACGCCGTGCCGAAGCCCGACGCGTTCCGGTCGGGGGGCGTCATCAGGGGCAGGTCCAGGGCGTCCAGCCGCTCGCCCGTCATCGCCACGCAGACGAGCCCCCGGCCGTGATGGGCCATGAAGTTGACCGCCTCGGGCGTGACGCGCTCGGCGGCGATCGTCAGGTCGCCTTCGTTCTCGCGTTCCTCGTCGTCGACGACGATGACGAACTTGCCTTGCCGAAGATCGGCGATGGCCTGCTCGATCGAGATGGGCGGCATGGTTCCGTGCTCCTCTTATGCGATCAGGCGAATCCGGAGCGGCGGAGCAGATCGAGGGTGACGCCCCGATCTGTCTTGCTCGCCACGAGCCGCTCGACGTATTTGCCGACGACGTCGACCTCGATGTTGACCGGCGCTCCTGGCCGTTTGCGCGGCAACGTGATCGCCTGCTGGGTGTGGTGGACGAGCGACACGTCGCAGCCGTCCGGCCGCAGCCGCATCACGGTCAGGCTCGCGCCGTCGACCGCCACGAATCCTCGTTCGACGAGGTAGCGCCGCAGCTCGGGCGGGATCGCCAGCCGGATCACCACCGACGGCCCCTCCCCGATCGCGCTCACCACCCGCCCCACCCCGTCGACGTGGCCCTGGACGTAGTGCCCGCCCAGCCTCTGTCCGGCCGCAACCGACCGCCCCAGGTTGACCGGGTCGCCGGCGCGCAGCGCGCCCAGGGCGCTGCGGCGCAGGGTGACCGGCTGCACGTTCGCTTCGAAGCCGCGGGTATCCTGGGCCGCGACCGTGAGGCAGACGCCGTTGACGGCGATGCTGTCGCCGAGGCGCGTCCCCTCCAGCACCGTCTCGCAGTGGATGACGAGCGGCGCTCGGCCGGTCGGGTCGACGCGGGCGACGGCGCCGATCTCCTCGACGATCCCGGTGAACACGTCAGGCCGCCTCACGCGGCACGGGTCTGACCACGTCGCCCTCGATGAGGAGGTCGTCCCCGAACCGGCGCAGCCGCACGCCCGTGAGCCGCACCGCCTCCGCCATCGTCGCCGCCCCGGCGCCGCCGACCGGACCCGGCGCCGCCTCCCCGCCGACCATGACGGGCGCCACGAACGCGGCGACCCGATCGACCAGACCGGCGTCGAAGAACGCGCCGTGCAATCGGCCGCCCCCCTCGACGAGGAGGGTATTGACGCCGCGCTCCCCGAGCCGATCCAGGAGCAGGCCGAGGTCGATCTCCGGATCCGCTCCAAGGATGTCCACCGCGACGCCGCGCGCGGCCAGCGCCGACCGCCAGCCGGGGGATGAGGCGGCGGTGGTCGCCACGAGGGTCTGCCCCGGCAGGGCCGGGTCGAAAACCCGGGCCGCCAGGGGCGACGACCCGCGCCCGTCGACGACGGTCCGCGGTGGGGGATGCGGCCCGCCGTCCCCCGCCAGCTCGTCCGGCAGGCGGGTGGTCAGGGCCGGGTCGTCCGCGGCGATCGTGCCGGCGCCGGCCACGATCGCGTCCGACCGGTCGCGGAGGACGTGGACGGCGAGGCGCGCGGGCTCGCCCGTGATCCAGCGGCTGTGGCCCGTGCGCGTGGCGATTCGCCCGTCGAGCGTCATCGCGTATTTGGCGACGACGAGGGGCCGTCCGGTTCGTACGCGCGCGAAGAAGCCGGCGTTGAGAGCCACGGCCTCCTGTTCCATCAGACCGAGGTCGACGGCGATGCCCGCGTCCCGCAGGCGGGTGATGCCGCCGCCGTTCACCAGGGGAAACGGGTCGGCGACGGCGACGACGCAGCGGGCCACCCCGGCGGCCACGATCGCATCCGTGCAAGGGGGCGTCCGCCCGAAATGGCAGCAGGGCTCGAGCGTGACATAGAGGGTCGCGCCCCGCGCGGCGGCGCCCGCCTCGGCCAGCGCCACCACCTCGGCGTGCGGGCCGCCGGGCGGGCGCGTGGCGCCCTTGCCGACGATCTCGCCCGCTTGCACGACGACCGCGCCGACCGCGGGATTCGGCGCGGTGCGTCCGAGCGCACGCTGGGCCAGCGCCAACGCCGCTGCCATGGATTGCCGTTCCTCGTCCGCCATCCGCGCCGCCGTTTCCATCCGCGTCGCCGCGCTCGCGGGCAACACGAAACCCCCGAGGGCTTTCGCCTTCGGGGGTTCATGGGATACACGGCTACCGACGTACGGGAGGTCATGCCCAATCCGGGCACAACCCGCTCCTCGCGTCGGTCGGCGCGCCTTCTCCCATCCGGACTGTTACCGTCGGCCCCGGAGTCTCACCGGATCTGCGCCGCGTGCGGCGCTCGTGGGCTGTACCACCGGTCGGGAATTGGGGTTGCCCCCGCACCCTGCCCTGAAGGCTGCGCGACGATGATACCGGGAAGCGGCCGCCGCCATCAACCGTGGCCGCGGTCGTTCCGAATGACCACGGGCCGCCTCCTTCACATTTCCGCTCCGCGTTCACGGTGTCTCCACAATTGCCGCCTATCGTGGTGCTCCAGAAGGCGGAACAGCGCCGCCGCGTCGGAAGGAAGGAGCACGCACGGTGCAACACGGGAATGGCCATGGGTTCCGCCATGGCAACGGCAGCAACGGCAATGGCAACGGCAAACGGTGGCTGCTGATCGGCCTGCTGGTTCTGGGCGGGTTCTGGGCGATCAGCGACGCTTACAGCGACGGGTTTCGCGACGCACTGGTCCAGAGTGGGCAGGGGGCGAACGCGCGCTTCTACCGGGGCGGACCCGACTTCCCCTGGGAGTTGCTGATCCTGGGCGGGATCGGCTTCGTGGCCTGGCGCAAGGGGGCGTTTGACCGCCTGGGCGGTCCCGGCGGTCCCTTCGGGCCAAGCGGCAATGGTGAGCGGGGGGTGCAGCGGTACGGCGATGCCGGTCAGGGCGGTCTCCCGGTCTTCCGTGGGCCGCGGGCGGTGTTCGAGCAGTGGCACCGGGAGGCGCACGAGGCGGAGCGGGCGCGGTACGCCGCGACGGCCGCGCCCGCTCCGCCGGCGCCGCCACGTGAGCCGGCGGCACAGCCGTCGGGGAATGGCATGCCGGAGGGCGGCTACGCGCCGACCCCGCCGCCGCCGCCGCCCGCGCCGGACTATTGGGCATCGATGGCTCGGCCGGCCGACGCGGCCGGGGGAGCCGCGAGCGCTCCGGCGACGGCGCCGCCGGCGCCGAACGCGGAACCGGATGCCGCGCGCGGGGCGACCGGCCCTGCTCTCGAGCGGTGGTAAGGTGAGCGCGGGCGTCTGGGACGGGCGCGGCGCCGGGACGCTGCCGCGCCGCGTCCACGAGCCGGGCCGGATGGCAACCATGAAAAGCATCCTTGTGGTCGAGGACGAACCGGAGATCGCGCGCGTCATCCGCGACTATCTGCAAGCGGCGGGGTTCACGGTCAGCGTGGCGGCGGATGGCGAGAGCGCGCTGCAGAGCGCGCGGCTGGCGCGGCCCGATCTGGTGGTGCTCGACCTGGGGCTGCCGGGGCGGGACGGGCTGGATGTCACCCGCGAGCTGCGGCGGACCTCGGACGTGCCGATCGTGGTGGTGACGGCGCGGGGGGACGAGGCCGACCGCATCGTGGGGCTGGAGCTGGGCGCGGACGATTACGTGGTGAAGCCGTTCAGCCCCAAGGAGCTGGTGGCGCGGGTGCGGGCGCTGTTCCGCCGCGTGGACGGCCGCGAAGACGATGGCGACCAGATCCGGGTGGCCGATCTGGAGATCGACGTGCCGCGGATGCGGGTGACGGTGGCCGGGCGCCCGGTGGAGCTGACGGCGAGCGAGTTCCAGCTGCTGGCGATGGCGCGCGAGCCGGGGCGGGTCTTCACCCGCGGGCAACTGCTCGACGTGCTGCACGGGGTGGCGTTCGAATCGTACGAGCGGGCGATCGACGCCCACGTGAAGAACCTGCGCCGCAAGATCGAGCCGGAGCCGGGGACGACGCGGTACGTGCAGACAGTGTATGGCGTCGGGTACCGCT
>CALMZR010000213.1 GCA_937870845.1 uncultured Chloroflexota bacterium | reverse complement strand
GGTGGCCTGGATGCCCGCGGCGGGGGCGACTATGGGGATGAGGTCGGAGAAGGGGCGGGAGAGCCAGGCGAAGAGGCCGGCGGCGCCGAAGATGAGGATGATCATGGCCAGGACCATGGTAAAGCCGACCATCAGGCCAGCCCGGCGCGACTGCTGGCGGAGACGCGCGCTCAGTCCGGAGTCGCTCATGGCAGGGGGTGGGTGGCCAATCGGATGGCAAGTACGAAGCGGTCATCCATCATCGAGTGCGGGAGTGTAGCACGGCTGGCGGGTCGGCTTGGTTCGTCGGTGGGGCAGTGGGGGAGCGCGTCGAGGTAGAGAAGGCGTCTCGAGCTGGATGGGCGGGACCTTGGGGACCGGACGCGGCCTGCGGCCGAGATGCTTCGCTCCGCTCGGCATGACACGGGTTGGCGGGCGCGGTCTGGAGCCCACCCCGCGTACAATTGGCGTCTGGGCGTCGGATTTGGGACCAATGATTGGCGCGCGTGGAGGAGCAAGGGGATTGCGAGCGTCCGCGGCGGCCGCTAGGCTCCCGGCATGATGAAGTCGCTGACGGTGGCGCGCGTCCACGACATCGACGTGCGGCTGCATCCGACGATCGCGCTGGTGTTTCTCTGGGTCGTCATCGATTGGCGGCGGCTGGGGGCGGGGCAGGGCGCGGCGGCGGTCATTTTCACGCTGGTGCTGGTGCTGCTGGTCTTCGGGTGCGTGTTGATCCACGAGCTCGGGCACGCGTTCATGGCGCGGCAGCTCGGGGTGCGGGTGCATGACGTGTCGCTGTCGGCGGTGGGCGGGGTGGCGCGGATCGAGCAGCTTCCGGGCGATTCCCGCGCGGAGATGCTGATCGCGCTGGCAGGTCCGGCGGCGAACCTGGCGGTGGCGACGGCGTTGACGCCGCTGGTGCTGCTGGCGGGGGTGGTGAGCGGGTTCGCCTCGCTGGAGGATTACGCGCTGACGGTGTTCAACCCCTCTCTGGTGGGGTTATTCACGACGCTTCTGTACGCGAACGTGCTGATCATCCTGTTCAACATGCTGCCGGCGTTTCCGATGGATGGGGGAAGGGTGTTCCGGGCGGCGCTGTCGCCGGTGGTGGGGCGGGATGCGGCGACGCGGATTGCGGTCATCGTCGGGGAGGTGTTTGCGACCGCGCTCCTGGTGTTCAGTCTGGTCGTGATTCAGAGCATCATCCTGGCGCTATTGGCGCTGTTCATCATGGTGGTGGCGTACGCCGAGGATCGGGCAGTGCGGGTGGAATCGGCGATGCGGCGGCTGCGGGTGGGCCAGTTCGCCTTGTGGGACATGGGCGGGATTGCGCCGGGTCAGCCGCTGGCGAATGCGTTGCGAGGGGGGCCGCGCGACATCGCGGTGACGCAAGACGGGCGGGTGGTAGGCATGCTGTGGCGCAACAGCCTCCTTGCGGAACTGGGTAAGACCGGGGCGGGGCGGATGGTGGCGGACGTGATGGAGCGGTCGCCGCGGACGGTCGATATCGATATGCCGATTTATGAGGTGCAGCGGCTGATGATCGAAGAGGAATTGGCGGCGGTTCCAGTGACGGAGGACGGGACGTATCGGGGGGTGTTTACGCGCGATCGGTTCTTGCACGTGTATCGTCAGGTGACGCCGGACCCGTGGCGAATGGTGCGGGAGGTGGTGGATCAGAGGCGGTTGGAGCGGATGCGGGTGTAGGCGATTTCCCTCACCCCCCAACCGCCGCCCAGAGGGCCCCCGGCTCCCGTGGGACACGGGAGAGGGGGGCGTTACTGTCGCGATTTCGCGGTTTCCTTGAAGAAATTGGCGGTCGGGGGTACGATCTGGTATGCACCCGGCATTGCACCCTGCTATCAGGACTGCCATGAAAGTCTCCTCTCGCGGCGAATATGGTGTTCGGGCGATGGTCACGCTGGCCAAGCATTATGGTCAGGGGCCGATGTCGATCGCCGCGATGTCGAAGGCGTCGGCGGTGCCGATGCCGTACCTGGAGCAGTTGATTGGGCCGTTGCGGCGGGCCGGGTTGGTGACGAGCACCCGGGGCGCGCGCGGCGGGTATCAGCTTTCGCGCGATCCCTATGACGTGCGCGTGGGCGAGGTCTACCGGGTGATGGAGGGGCCGGTGGCGCCGATGGAGTGCGTCTCCGAGGATGCCTCCGAGCAGACGTGCCCGCTGATTCCGGGGTGCGAGACGCGGCCGGTCTGGCTACAGATGCGCGACGCGATCGTGCAGACGCTCGATTCGAACACGTTGGGCGATCTCATCAATCAGTCGCCGCGGAATACGGCCGCGGTAGCTGCGGCGGAGTCTAAATCGCCGGCAGCGGTGGGCTGAGCCAGTTTGGTTGCTGCTTCGGTTCTTTGAGTTTCTTCGTTATGCAATGAGGTCGCGCAATTGCCGGGTCACGCTGGGGGTGTGATGCGTCTCCGCGAAGGAGGCGCCGTCTCGGATGGGCCGAGATCCCTCGCTTCGCTCGGAATGACACCATCTCATGATTGCTTCGCTCGCAACGACCACCTTGCCAGGACATGGTCATGGCGACGACCCGGGGGCGCGACGAGGTAACAGTGGAGTGATGCAGCCAGCTTCGATGGGCGAACTCATCTACCTCGATCATGCGGCAACGACGCCGGTCGATCCGGCTGTGCTGGAGGGGATGCTGCCGTATTTTTCGGAGCGGTATGGGAATGCGTCGAGCATCTATGGGCTGGGGCGGGAGGCGCGAGAGGCGCTCGATCAGGCGCGGCTGCGGTGCGCGGAGGTGCTTGGCTGCCAACCGAGCGAGATCGTGTTCACGAGCGGGGCGACGGAGAGCGACAATCTGGCGCTGCGCGGGGTGGCCTGGGCGGCGCGGATCGCCGGTTCCGGGCGGGATGGCGCGCCGCACATTGTTACAACCGCCATCGAGCACCATGCGGTGTTGCATACCGCGCAGTCGTTGGAGCGGCAGGGGTTTGCGGCGACGTATCTCGCGCCGGATGAGCGGGGGATCGTCGGCGCCCCGGCAATCGAGGCGGCCCTGCGGCCGGAAACGTGTCTCATTTCCTTGATGCATGCAAACAATGAATCGGGGGCGATCCAGCCGGTGCGCAAGGTGGCGGAGATCGCGTGCGAGCGCGGAATCCTGGTGCATACCGACGCGGTGCAGGCGGCGGGGATGCTGCCGCTTGGCGTCGACGAACTGGGGGTCGATCTGCTGTCGTTGTCGGCGCACAAGTTCTACGGGCCGAAGGGGGTGGGGCTGCTGTACGTGCGCAAGGGGACGGCGATCGACTTTCAGCAGCAGGCTGGGAGCCAGGAGCAGGGGCGGCGCGGGGGAACGGAAAATGTCGCCGGTATCGTCGGGCTCGGGCTGGCGCTGGAGCGGGCGGAGGAGCGGCGAGTTGCCTACATCGCGCATTGCCGATCGCTGAGGGATCGGCTGATGCGCGGGGTAGTGGCCGCGATCCCGGATGCCAGGGTGAATGGGCCGCTCGATCCGGCGTTGCGCTTGCCGAACAATCTCAATGTGGCCATCCCGGGGGTGGATGGGGAGACGGTGCTGTTCAATCTGGATCTGGCGGGCATCGCCGCTTCGGCGGGGTCGGCCTGCACGACGGGGAATACGGAGCCGGGCCACGTGCTGCTGGCGATGGGATTGACGGCAGAGCTGTGCAAGGCGTCGTTGCGGTTTACGGTGGGGCGGAGCAATACCGAGGGGCAGATCGATCGGGCCGTAAAGGAGATTGTGCGGGCGGTCGAGCGGGTGCGCGCGGTGGGCTCAAACGTGTTGCGAACCGTGTGATTCCGGGACCTGCGGGGCCTTTCCCTCACCCCCCAACCGCCGCCCAGAGGGGGGCTTTTCGTTGGCGTCGCTCGATTCGGTCTTCGGCGCCATCGCCTCGTCTTGGGCTCGAGCGGCGGGGAACTCTTCGAAGAGGCGGCCGGCGGCGCGGCCGGCGAGGTCGTCGAGGGGAGGGAGGTCGGCGAGGGAGCTGAGGCCGAACTGGCGGAGGAACTCGACGGTGGTCGCGTACTGGTTAGGGTTGCCGACGGTGGGGAGGCGGCCGACGACTTCGATCAGGCCGCGGGCGTGGAGGGTGGCGAGGACGCCGGAGGAGTCGACGCCGCGCAGCGCTTCGATCTCGGCGCGGGTGACGGGTTGGCGGTAGGCGATGAGGGCGACGGTCTCCAGGGCGGCGCCGGAGAGGCGGCCTTCGCGCTCCAGGCGCAGGAAGCGGCGGACGTACGGGGCGAAGCGGGGGGCGGAGGCGAGGTGGACCGTGCCGCGGTGGCGGACGATCACCAAGCCGCGCGATGAATCGGCTTGCAGCGTTTCCAAGGCTTCGTCGACCAGGGCGCCGGGAACGCCGGCGGCGGCGGCGAGTTCGCGGGGGTCGGCTGGCTCGGGGGCGACGAGGAGGAGGGCTTCGAGCAGGGCGGGGAGGTCTTCCGGGGGGAGGTCCGGAAGGTCCGAGGCCTCGTCCAGGGGGCATTGTTTCGAGCCGGGATCAGGTAGGGATGTGGCGCCGAGATGCTTCGCTCCGCTCAGCATGTCACGGGGGGGTGGGGGTGGCGTCGATCGCGGGATTCCGGCGTTTCGGGGTGGAGCGGGCTGGGGGCGGCGCGCTCGATCGTGATGGGGCCGAACAAGTCAGGCTGGGCCACGTCGATGGCGCGGCGGCGGAGAAGGGTAAGGAGGGCGAGGAAGGCGACGGCGACGTCCTGGCGGGTGGCGCAGCCGGCGCGGATGGCGTCGAATGAGACGGTGTCTTTCCGGGCGAGGGCGGTGGTGATGCGGGCGATCATCTCGCGCAGGGAGACGGCGCGCTGGGCGGCGATGAGGACGGGTCTGGCGGGGAGGCGGGAGACCCAGCGGCGGACGGCGGTGGCGAGAGCGGCCGAGGGTTGCGGGGCGGCGGGCGCGGGCGCGGCATCGGGCCAAGGGATGCTCTCGCCGCGGCCGAAGGCGCCGGCGCCGCTGCGTTGGCGGTCGGCCAGGAGCTCGGCGGCGGCTTTCACCGCGCGGTATTCCTCGAGCTGGTGGACGAGATCGGGTTCTTCGGGCTGCTCGACGGGTTTGGCGGGTTTGGGCAGGAGGGCGCGGGATTTGAGGACGGAGAGGCGGCCGGCGACGGCGGCGAACTCGGCGATGATGGCGGGCGGGGGGGAGTCGAGGCGGTCGATGTAGACAAGGAACTGATCGAGGACGGCGACGAGGGAGATCTCGCTGATCTCGAGCTGCTCGCGCTCAATGAGGCGGATGAGCACGTCGAACGGGCCCTCGAAGGCGGGGAGCCGGAGCTGGTATCCGTCGAGCCGGGTGTGGAGGGGCGCGGCGACCATGGGCGGAGTCTACGCGATGGCGCGACGCAACGGGGGGGGCTTCAGCGGCGAGCAAGTCACGGGCGTCATCGAAGAAAGGGTGTTCCCAGTTCGCATGAGACGGCGTGTTGGTGGCTTCGAGATTCCTCGCTGCGCTCGGAATGACACATCGTCAGCACGGCGCTCTATTGTCCGACGAATATTCTGAGAAGCAGTTCGCGAACCGGGTTGATGATGGCGCCGATGACGCTGCCACCGAGGTAGCCGCCGAGGAGGATGAGGAGGAAGAGGATCATGATGCCGTAGCGCTCCAGGGGGGCGAGGATGGGGCGCCAGAAGGGGGGGAGGATGGCCATGAGGATGCGGGAGCCATCCAACGGCGGCAAGGGGATCATGTTGAAGGCGGCGAGGCTGAAGTTGACGATGATGAAGATCCAGAGGAACTCTCCGAACACGCCGAGGTTGGCGCCGGTCGCATCGGACAAGCGAAGGGCGGCGGCGGAGGCGGCGCCGAGGACGACGTTGGAGAGGGGGCCGGCGAGGGAGACGAGGGCCATGCTGCCCTGACGGCCGAAGCGGCCGAGGGGGCGGAGGCGAAAATCATTGACGGGGACGGGGCGGCCCCAGGCGAGGGCGGGGAAGCCGAGGGCGATGAGGAGGAACATGAAGGCGCCGACGGGGTCGAAGTGGGCGGCGGGGTTGAGGGTGATGCGGCCGAGGAGACGGGCGGTGTCGTCGCCGAGGGCCCAGGCGGTCCAGGCGTGCATGAACTCGTGGATGGTGATGGCGATGATGAAGGTGACGATGATGATGGCGATGTATTGGGGGTCGAGGTTGCCGAGGCCGGGCATGGGTCAGGAGCCAGAACTGACGGTCATCGAATGTTGATGCGAGAGCGTAGCGCCGTGGTTTGGAGCCGGGCACGGCATGCCGTGCCCCTACAAGAGCTCGCAAGGGCTGCGCTCAGAGATCTCATGAGCACCTTTCCAGGTAGGTGATCCTGGCTCTGTGGTGGGCTGGCTGTCGGCTTGCGGCCGACGGGCGCAGCAAGCAGCGCTCCTTCGAGCGGGCGGGGCATGGCCGTGATCCAGCACGCCACGACCACCTGCTTAGAGCGCCCTAAAGCGTTCCGCGCCGCCGGTGGCCTGGTCGGCTCCGGAGTTGGCGAAGAGATGGCAGGCGACGTAGTGGCCGTTGCCCTGGTCGGCGAAGATGGGGTCGACCTGGCGGCAGACTTCCATGGCGTAGGGGCAGCGGGTGTGGAAGTGGCAGCCGGAGGGCGGGTTGATGGGGCTGGGGACGTCGCCGGGGAGGATGATGCGCTCGCGGCGCTTCTCGATGGTGGGGTCGGGGATGGGAACCGCGGAGAGGAGCGCCTTGGTGTAGGGGTGCAGAGGATCGTCGTAGAGCTCGTTGCGGTCGGCCATCTCGACGATTTTGCCGAGGTACATGACGGCGACGCGGTCGGAGATGTGCTTGACCACGGAGAGGTCGTGGGCGATGAAGAGGTAGGTAAGGCCGAAGCGGGATTGCAGGTCTTCGAGGAGGTTGACGATCTGGGCCTGGATGGAGACGTCGAGGGCGGAGACCGGCTCGTCGGCGACGATGAAGTCGGGGTTGGCGGCGAGGGCGCGGGCGATGCCGATGCGCTGGCGCTGGCCGCCGGAGAACTCGTGGGGGTAGCGGTTGGCGAAGTAGGGGTTGAGGCCGACGGTTTCGAGCAGCTCCTGGACGCGCTGGGTGCGCTCTTTCTTCGGCACCAGGTTATGGATCTGCATGGGCTCGGAGACGATGTTGCCGACGGTCATGCGCGGGTTGAGGGAGGCGTAGGGGTCCTGGAAGATCATCTGAAGGTGGCGGCGCATCTTGCGCATGTCGCCGCCGTTGAGCTTGGTCAGATCCTTGCCCTGGAAGACGACCTCGCCGGCGGTCGGCTTGTAGAGCTGGAGGATGGCGCGGCCGGTGGTCGATTTGCCGCAGCCGGACTCGCCAACGAGACCGAGCGTCTCGCCCGGCATGACGTGGAAGGAGACGCCGTCGACGGCCTGCACCGCCCCGACCTTGCGCTGGAAGATGATGCCGCGCGTCAGCGGGAAGTGCATGACGAGGTCGTTGACCTCGAGCAGGGGCTTTCCAGCCCCATTTCCATTGCTCGACGGCTGGGGCTGATGGCGACGGTCGGCGACGCTGGAGGCGGGTCCCTGATTCGCTGCTGCCATGAGATGCCTCCTGTCAGACCGACGAGTTGGTGTCGAGATTCGGCGGCGCGCTCGGCGCCAGGGGGTTGTCGGGGTCGGCTACGCCGTGTGAGCCGGGGATGACCGTCTCGAACGAGTAGTCCTCGACGCTGGACGGTTCGGGGTGGCCGTAGCGCTGGGCGACGAGGTCCTGGTCGGATTCCTTGCTGACTTCTTCCCAGAACCAGCAGGCGGACCAGTGGCCGGGATTGACTTCGAGCAAGGGCGGGTTCTTCTGCTCGCACTTTTCGCGCGCATAGTTGCAGCGGGGGACGAAGGGGCACATGTCGGGGAGGTCGATGAGGTCGGGCGGGAGGCCGCGGATCGGCTCGAGCTTCTCCTTGCGCTGGGCGTCGAGGCGGGGGATCGATTTGAGGAGACCGACGGTGTAGGGGTGGCGGGGGTTGGCGAAGATCTCCTCGGTGGAGGCGGTCTCGACGATGTGGCCGGCGTACATGACCTGGATGCGGTCGGCCATGCCGGCGACGACGCCCATGGAGTGGGTGATGAGGATGACGCCGGTGTCGCGCTCGTGCTGGAGGGTGCGCATCAGGTCGAGGATCTGGGCCTGGATGGTGACATCGAGGGCGGTGGTCGGCTCGTCGGCGATGAGGAGCTTGGGGTTGCAGGAGAGGGCCATGGCGATCATGACGCGCTGGCGCATGCCGCCGGAGAACTGGTGGGGGTATTGGTCGACGCGCTCCTCGGCGTTGGGGATGCCGACCATCTTGAGGAGCTCGATGGTGCGCTGCTTGGCCTGGTTCTTGTTCATGTGCATGTGGAGCTGGAGGGCTTCGCTGATCTGGCGGTTGATGGTCAGGACCGGGTTGAGCGAGGTCATGGGGTCCTGGAAGATCATGGCGATGTCGTTGCCGCGGATGGAGCGGACCTGCTCGTCGCTCATCTTCAGGACATCGTCGCCGAGAAAGAGGATCTGGCCGGCGACGATCTTGCCGGGGGGGCTGGGGATGAGGCGCATGATGGAGAGGCCGGTCATGCTCTTGCCGCAGCCCGATTCGCCCACGAGGCCAAGCGTCTCGCCGTGGTCGAGGGTGAGGCTCACGTCATCGACCGCACGAAGGATGCCCGCCTGGGTCGTGATGTGGGTCGATAGGTTGCGGACCTCGAGCAGCGGCCCGGTGCGGCTGGCGGCGGCCGCAGGGGCACTGCGGACGGCCGGCCGGCGAAACCGGAGCGGCATCGGCCGAGCCCGGAGGCTCGAGGGCAACATCTGCGGGAGGATATCGCCCGCGGCACGTCGGCCAGCGACGCGGCCGCTGCCCTGGTCCGCGAGGTTGCCGCTGCCCTGGTCCGCGAGGCCGCCGCTGCGACGGTCAGCCCGCCGCCGCGACGGTCAGCCCGGCGCCGCCACGGAGGGCCCCGGGACGAACGGCACGTAGTCCGGCCACCACATCGCCCGGTCGATCAGCACCTCGAGGTCGGTCGCCGGGTCGATCGCCGCGTCTCCCGAGCGGACCGCCTCGCGGGCCACCGCGATCGCGATCCGCCGCGATACCTCCCGCAGCTCGGCCACCCCGGGGAACAGGCAGCCGCCCTCGAGCCGCTCGGGCGACACCGCGCCGGCCAGCGTCTGCGCCGCAACCAGGAACATCCGGTCGGTGACCCGACGGACCTCCGCGGCCACCGCCCCGAGCCCCACGCCCGGGAACACGAACGCGTTGTTCGCCTGGGCCACCTCGCACCGCTGCCCGGGCCGATCCACCGCGTCGAACGGCGACCCGGTCGCGACGAGCGCGCGGCCGTCGGTCCAGTCGAGGATGTCGGCCGGAACGGCTTCGGTCATCGCGGTCGGGTTGGACAGCGGCAGCACGATCGGCCGATCGGTCGTGGCGGCCATGAGCCGCACCGTGCGTTCGGAGAACGAGCCCGGCACGCCGGTCGTACCGACGAGGACCGTCGGCCGCCACGCCGCGACGACCGCCTCGAGATCCGGCAGCGGCTCGGTCGCGAGCCCGACCTCGGCCGCGAGCTCGACCGGCAGCGCGAGCGGCCGCTTCGCGTCGTCGATGCCCTCGCGCGCGGCATGGACGAGTCCCCGGGAGTCGACGAGGACGAGCCGACGCGCGACCTCCGCCCGATCCAGCCCGGCCTCGCGCATCGCGAGCGCGAGCAGCCGCGCGATGCCGATGCCCGCCGCGCCGGCGCCCGCGAGCACGATGCGCTGCTCGCGCCATGCCTGCCCGAGCGCCCGCATGCCGGCCAGCACGCCGCCGACGACCACCGCGGACGTCCCCTGCACGTCGTCGTTGAACGACGGCACCCGCTCGCGATAGCGCTCGAGCAGTCGCAGGGCGTTGTGGTGCTTGAAGTCCTCCCACTGGATGAGGCAGCCCGGCCACACCTCCTGCACGCCCTGGACGAACGCCTCGACGAGCTCGTCGTACGCTTCGCCCCGCAACCTCGGCGCTCGGTGGCCGACGTACAGCGGGTCGGCGAGCAGCAGCTGGTTGTCCGTCCCGACGTCGAGCGACACCGGGAGCGTGACGGCGGGATGGATCCCGCATGCTGCCGAGTACAGCGCAAGCTTGCCGATCGGGATCGCCATCCCTCCGGCCCCCTGGTCGCCCAGCCCGAGGATCCGCTCGTTGTCGGTGACGACGATCAGGCGGACGTCGTCGAACGGCGATGAGCGGAGCACCTCCGGGATCCGGTCGCGGTCCGCGGGCGTGATCCAGATCCCCCGGGTCCGCCGGAGGATGTGGCTGAACTCCTGGGTCGCCCGGCCGACGACGGGCGTGTAGACGATCGGCAGGAACTCCTCGAGGTGCTCGGTGAGGAGGCGGTAGAAGAGCGTCGCGTTCCGGTCCTGGAGCGCGGCCAACCCGATGTACCGCTCCAGATCGTCGTCCTTTCGGCGCAGGTGCTCGAGCTCGAGGGCGACCTGGTCCTCGATCGAGAGCACGCGCGCGGGCAGCAGTCCGTGGAGCCCGAACGCGTCGCGCTCGGCCGCCGGGAACGCGAGATCCTTCGTCAGCAGCCGCCGATTCAGGAGCTCGGCGCCGCGCGCTTCGATGACGGCAGGGCCTCTCGATGCCATCGACGTCCACGAGGCGATCGCGCACGAAGCGGCGAGTGCCGACCGAGCCCGTCGGCGCAGGCCGCTGGCCAGACGCACCCCGATCCGTCGTGCGATCGGTGCTCCGCTCCTCCTCGACCAGCGGCCGGCCATCATGGGTATTGGTGCCCTCACCATTCGCAAGCGTGAGACGGAATCCACATTCTTCCTCCACCAGAGGAACGCCGA
>CALMZR010000212.1 GCA_937870845.1 uncultured Chloroflexota bacterium | reverse complement strand
GGGCGCGGCCAGCGCCCTGGTCGCCGCGGCGCTGGCCGGCTTTGGCGCCCACGTGGCGGACCGCGACGACGCCCTGGAGGTCGGGCGCCAGCTCGTGCAGGAGACACGGCCCGACGTGATGCTGGGCGGTGGCGAGGACTACTTCTATCCGGACGGCGCCGCTGGCGTCTTCCCGGTCGACCCGGCTCCCGAGGCCAAATCGATGAGCGTCGGGACGGCCAACCTGGCCGCGGAGGCCGAGGCCGCGGGGCGCCAGATCGTCTCCGACGCGGAAGGGCTCGCCGCGGCGACGGCGGCTCCGGTGCTGGGGTTGTTCGCCAACGAGAGTCTGGCCTTTCAACCCGATCCGTCTGGCGAGGGGCTGGAATACGCGCCGATCGTTCCCTTGGCGGACCTCACGGCCAAGGCCATCGAGCTGCTTTCCCGGAATCCGCAGGGATTCGTTCTCGTCGTCGAGGAGGACGGCGGACTGGACACCGTCGCCCACGATAACCTCGGCGAGATCGTTCCGCAGGGCATCGCCGCCCTCGATGCCGCGGTTGGCGTCGCGGTCGACTACGCCGCTCGGGACGGCGAGACGTTGGTCATCGTCACGGCCGATCGCGAAACCGGCGGTCTGCCTATCGAGGCGGAAGACGATCCCGAGGAGCCGGCTGAATCGGGCGTCGCCGCGGACGAATCCCCCAGTATATCCGGCGAGGATGGCCCCTTCCCGGTTGCGGCGACGACCGCCGCTTCGTCATGGATTGGAGCACCGGCGACCACACCGGCGTTCCCGTGCCGCTGACGGCCACGGGCCCCGGCGCGGGACGGCTGACCGGCGTGCTGCCCAATACCGGGGTCTTCGCGGTGATGGCGAGGCGCTGGGACTGGCAGCCTCGGCCCCGGCCGCAGCCCCGGCCAGCGGAGCATGAGCTGCGCCGAGGCAACAGCGCCAACTTGTGAGGGTGGCTTCGGGCGAGGCGCCGGCTGTAGTCGGCGCCTCTTCGCGTCCGGTTGCGCGCGGGGCCGATCGGACACGGGAGATACGGTCGAGACCATCGCGGGGGAGCGCGTGTCCCCGTGACCGGTGACGTCGCCGGTGCGCCGGTGAGCGTGCTCGCCGTGCGGGAGTTCAAAGACGGCCTGTTGACCGACGCGACGAGCGAGTTCCACGCCCAAGCGCCGGACGGCACGGTCTACGACATGGGCGAGGAGGTAAACCCGCACGAGGACGGACAGCTTGTCGGCAATGGGGGGCATGGCGTGCCTTCGACGGCGCCAGCCAGACCGGCGCGTTCATGCGCGCCGCCCTGCGCCGGCGACCGCTACGCCCAGGCGATCGAATGCATGGCTACCACCCTGCTGTTGCCCTCGTGCGCGAGGAGAGCGCCGACGGCTCCCTCGACCTCGTCTCCTACACCGGCGGGTAACGCGAAATCAGGTTGAAGACTCCTGCTCTCTGGCTACCGACGCGAAAAGTCCTCCTCTCCTGTCTCCAACGGGAGAGGGGGGTTGGGGTGTGATCCGGACACGTTGGGGAGGCGATGAAGCGACACGGGCTCCGGTGCGAAACTGCGGGGTGCTGAACGTCCCGTGGTTCGCCCCGGAGGCGCCCCGTGTCGCGGCGGCCCGAACCGGCCCTTGCGGGGCGTCGTCCCTTCTGCGATGCTCGCGCAATCGACGCCGTCACCGGTCGGCGGGGTTCGCGGAGGGGTTCCGTGCGGCTCGTCCTGGCTCTCCTCGTTGTCGCGTCGGCTGCCGCGGGCTCGCTTCCGGGCAGCGGCAGGGCGCAGGGCACGCCTGCCCCTTACCAGGCGTCGGCTTATGCCGAGCTGTTCCAGGGGGCGCTAGAGGACATCGACCGCTACTGGCGCCTCCAGTTCGCCGGCTCGGGGTTCGCCTACCGCACCCCGACCGTGCGCTGGCGCGAGATCCCGGAACCCAACGCCTGCGGCGCCTTCGACCCGCAATCCGGGCCGGGCGCCTACTGCCCGCTCGACGAATCGATCGTGCTGTCGGTTCCCTGGTACGACCAGCTCATGGCCGACGGGGTCGACTTCGCCTGGGTGACCGTGGCCGCCCACGAGTGGGGCCACCACGTCCAGTTCCTGGTGGGCATCCGTCCCGGGCCGGGGAGCGCGTTCGAGCTGCAGGCCGACTGCCTGGCCGGGGCCTACGCCCAGGACGCCGCGGGCAGCGGGCTGCTGGAGAGCGGCGACATCACCGAGGCTGTGGCGATGTCGAGTTCGTCCGGCGACCCCGTCTGGCTCCCCAACGATCACCACGGGGCGCACGGGAGCGGGGACGAGCGCCTGACCAGCTTCATGCGCGGCTACATCAACGGCGTCGCCGATTGCAGCGTGATCTTCGCGGGCGAATCGCAGGACAGCCCCAAGGCCACCTCCACCCTTCCCACCGACACGATCGTCACCGATCCCACGCCTCCGACCGGGACGTTGTCCCGCGGAGCTGCGGAGCCGCTCACGGAGCGTATCCCCGCGACGCTGGCCCTGTCGCAGGGGCAGCCGTTCCGCCTCGAATCGGAAGGGGCCTCGAGCTTCGCCGACATGGTTGCAGACCTGCCGCGGCCCGAGGAGACCCGTCGGCTCTTGCCCACGTGGGGGTGGGAGGAAAACTTCTACCGCGTCTTTGCCTCCGACGACCCGCCCCCGGGGGCGGCTGGGTGGGTCGCGATCGGCGTACACCGCTTCGCATCGCCGGACGGGGCGGCGAAGGCGCTGTCCTACTTCGCGGCCGCGCGGCGGGGCAGCCTCGGGTACCGGTCGGTCGATATCGGGCTCTTCGCCGACCAGACCGAGGCGCTAACCGGGCGGGCGGTCAACGGCGACGAACTGATCGTCTACGCCCGCCGTGGCAACCTCGTCTTCCGCGCCAGCGGCATCGCGCCGAACGGGGACCCGACGCCCGATGTGTTCGAGGCGCTGCTACTGTGCCTGACGCCGCTGGCCGACGACCCCTCCATGGTCTCGCCGGCGCTGTTCGCCGCCCTTCCCGACGCGACCGACGCGCCGGAGGGACTGGCGCCGACGGAGGAGCACGCCCGCAGCGCGGCCACCATCGCCACGACGTTCCCCGACGTTGCCGAAGCCGAGCGGCGCTTCCAGGAGTGGGGCTGGCGCGAGAGCGCGGCGCGCGTGTTCACCGGAACCGCCCCGTCCGGGGGGAACCGGCTCGAGACGTCGGTGTTCCGCTTCGCGGACGACGCATCGGCGGAGCAGGCGTTGCCGTACTTCCTCGGCGCCCGGGCGGAGGTGCTGGGGCTCGAGGAGACGGTCTCGCCCCCGGCGCGGGCCGACCAGGCGAGGGCCATCGAAGGGGAGACTGTCGTAGGGATCGAGGCAACGGCATATCTGCGGCGGGGCCGCGACCTGTTCCGCGTTACCGTGATCGGGGGAGCCGACCCGATGGCCGACCTTGCGATTCTCTTGGCGACTTGGTAGCGGCGCCCGGTGCCGGCGGCGCTTGGGGGTGAGGGCAGGCCGCGGCGACGCGAGAGCAGCCATTTAGCATCTCTGGCATCTTCGGCGTCGTCGCACAATCACGCCGCGTTTCAGGCGGCGGTGAGGTTTCCACCGATCCAGCCCGCGGTCGGGAACGGCGTCCACCGCCGCGGGCGCCGCTACCGGCGCCGACAATGCACCTCAGAAGCCCCCTTGCATGTCCCGACGCGCGGTGCCGTCGGCGCGGCTCCCCCCCGGAAGTTCCCGAAGTTCTCGGCATCCCAGCGGGCATCCTGATCGCTTTCGACCTGGTCCATCCACGCATGCAGCACGTCCACGCGGCACGACACGGGGCGCCTCCAAGACGGTCTGGCGGACGATTTGCGCCCACCAGTCTGGCGCCGGATCCCCGTGTCGGTCCCCTTTCTGCAACCCGTCCGGGAGAGAGGGGGTTGGGGGGATGAGGGAAAACTACTTCAGCCCGCTCATGGCGATCCCGCGCACAAAGTGGCGCTGGAAGATGAGGAACACGATCAGCACCGGCAGCGTCGCCACCACCGACCCCGCCATCAGCAGATCCCACGCCGTCCGGTTCCGCACCACGAAGAGCGCCAGCCCCAGCGGCAGCGTGCGCAAGTCCTCACTGCTGACGATCACCAGCGGCCAGTAGAAGTTGTCCCACTGGTAGGTGAAGGTGAAGATGCCCAGCGCCGCCAGCGCCGGCCGGCACAGCGGCATCACGATCTGCGCCCAGATGCGCAGCTCCGAGGCCCCGTCGATGCGCGCCGCGTCGAGCAGATCGTTCGGGATCGTGCGCATGTACTGGCGCAGCAGGAAGATGGCGAAGGCGCTGGCCCCCTGCGGCACGATCAGCCCCCAGTACGAATCGAGCCAGCCGTGCCCCCCCTGCCCCAGCCAGTCGTTGCCGCCGAAAAAGGGGACGTGCTTGAGGATGATGTAGGTCGGGATCAGCGTCACCTGGCCGGGGATCATCATTGTCCCCAGCGTCAGCAGGAAGAGCGCGTCCCGCCCCGGAAACTGCCGCTTGGCGAACGCGTACGCCGCCAGCGAGGCGAGCAACAGCTGCAGAAACGTCACCGCGATCGCCACGTACGCGCTATTGAGAAAGAAGCGCCCGATCCGCTGCGTCTCGAAAAAGCGCGCGTAGTTGTCCAACGTCGGATTGCGCGGGATCCACTGCGGCGGCCAGCGAAAGATATCCCCGATATTCTGCACCGACCCCGAGACCATCCACACGAACGGCGCGACGAAGATCACCCCGCCCACGACGAGGACGGCGTAGATGAGCAGCTTGCCAACCCACGAAAGGGTGTCGGGTGACGGGTGACGGGTGACGGGGAACGGACGGATTCGCCCGCGACCCGTTTCCCCCACATGAGATTCCGCAACCGCCATCACAATCTCCCTGGCACCTGAAACCCGACACCCGACACCCGACACCCGACACCCGTCAATACTCCACCTCCCCCCGCATCACCCGCAGCTGCACCAGGGTGAAGGCGAACATCATGGCGAACATCCCGAAGGCCATCGCCGAGGCGTACCCCATGTCGAAGTTTTCGAAGGCGGTCTGGTAGATGTGATAGACCATCGTCGTCGTCCGCCGCAGCGGGCCGCCGTTGGTCATGATGAAGATCTCGGTGAAGACCTGCAGCGCCCCCAGCACCGAGATGACGGCCAGGAAGAGCGTGGTCGAGCTCAGCAGCGGGATGGTGATGTCCTTCAGCCGCTGCTGCGCCGACGCCCCGTCGACCTTCGCCGCGTCGTAGTAGTCCTCCGGGATCGATTGCAACCCGGCCAGGTAGACGACCATCGAGAAGCCAACGCTCTTCCAGACGCTGGTGATGATCACCGCCGGCATCGCCAGGTTCGGATCCGACAGCCACAGCAGCGGCTCGTCGATGATGCGAAGCTGGATCAGGTAGTAGTTGAGCAGCCCGAAATCACCGGCATACAGCCATTTCCAGATGATGGCGGCGATGACCAGCGGCGTCACCACCGGCAAGTAGAAGAGGGTGCGGAAAAACCCTCGCGCCCGGATTTGCGCATTCAGCAGCAGCGCGATCGCCAGCCCGATCCCCATCGTCAGCGGCACGGAAACCGCCGTGTAGTAGAGCGTGTTGAGAATGGCCCCGCCGAACCGCCCATCCCCCAGGAGCCGCGCGTAGTTGTCCAGCCCCACGTACGGCTTCTCCGGCTCCAGGATGTTCCACTCGTGGAAGCTGAGGTAGAAGGCGTAGACGACGGCCAGCACCGTGAAAACGGCGAACAGCGCCATCGTCGGGGCCAGAAAGAGATACGCCGACCACTGCTTGCGCATCTGCCGCCAGACGGAGGGTGACGGGGTGACAGGGTGTCTGGGTGACGGGACGACGGGCGGCGACTCAACCGTCGCGCGGCCTACGGCCATGTCGCACCTCCTGTCACCCTGTCACCCGAACACCCCGTCACCCTCGCCCCTACCGGCTCAGGATGTCCGAGCCCTCCAGCGCCGCCTCGTCCAGCGCCGTCGCGGCGTCGATCTCACCGTAGATGGCGCGGCCGAGGTTGTCGTTGAGGACGGTTTCCACCTCCCCGTAGCGCTCGTTCGGGGCCCCGCCGGTGACGCCGCACTCCATCTGCTGCGCGAAGCCCTCCAGGATTGGGTTGAGCGCGAAGACGTTCGGGTCTTCCAGCAGCGAGGTGCGCGGCGGCAGCAGCGAGCCGGGCGACTCCGGCGTGCCCAGCGTCCACAGCGCCATGTTCTGCGGCGCGGACAGGAACTCGATCCACTTCCAGGCCGCGTCCGGGTTCTGCGCCTGCGCCGGGATGATCAGCGCGTCGCCGGCGATGGTGGTGGCGCACCGCTCCTTGACGGGCAGTGGCGCGGCGGCCCACAGACCGTCGATGTCGGGGTACTCGCTCTGGATGACCGAGGCGAACCACGCCCCGGCCACGTACATCCCGACCTGCCCGGTGGCGAAGGCGACGCGCCCGTCGTACGAGTTCGAGTTCAGGTAGTCGGGCGGCGAGTACTGGGCCAGGCCGACGTAGAACTCGGCCGCCTCCTTGCCGGCGTCGCTGTTGAACAGGATCGTCTGGCCATCCGGCGACAGCAGCTCGCCCCCGTTCTGCCACAGGTAGGGATACCAGTAGTAGGCCGCCTCCGGCGCGAACATGATGTAGCCGTACTGCCCGTCGCCGGTCAGCGCCTGCGCCGCGGCCTCCAGCTCCTCCCAGTTGGCGGGCGGGGCGGCGATGCCCGCCGCCTCGAACAGATCGGTGCGGTAGAACAGGCCGGTCGACTCGCCGTCGATCGGCAAGCCGTACATGCGGTCCTCCCACAGGACCGAGTCGAGGAAGGCGCCGACGTAATCGTCGCGCACGACCGCCGCGCTCTCCGCGATGTACGGCGAGAGGTCGAGCAAGGCGTTGCGGGAGGCGTAGTCGACGACCGAGCTCATGTCGACGAAGACCGAGTCGGGCGGGTTGCCGCCGGCGATCTGGGTGGTCAGCCGGGTGTCCATCTCCTCGGCCGGCACGCCCGTGAACTCGACGGTGATGTTCGGGTGCAGCTCCTGGAAGCGGTCCCGCAGCATCGGCATCATCTCGGTCTCGTTGACCCACGACTGGAACGTGATCGTCACCGGCTCCGTCGGCTCCGGGATGCCCGGGCTGAGGTTGGCCAGGTCGAGCTCTTCCCCGATCGGCGTGAACTCCGCCGCCGGCGTCCCCTCCTGCCGCGCCAACGCGCCCCCGCCGCGCAGCACCCCCGCTCCGGCGGCAGAGATTCCCAACGCTACGCCGCCCTGCGCCAACCGCCGCCGGCTCAACCGCGCCGCCGCGCCCCGGACCATCGCCTCCAACCCATGTTGCTGCTTCGCCACGACGACCTCCTTCGTCACTCCTCGCACGACCCTCGTGCGACCTCTATTTCCGCCTCCCGCCTCGTCACCGGCCCCGTGCTCTCCCGCACCACCAGCCGCGTCTCCAGCAGCTCCCGCCGCCACGGCGCATCGCGCCGCGCGATCCGGTCCAGCAAGAGCCGGACCCCCAAGGCTCCCATCTCCGCGATCGGCTGCGCCACCGTCGTCAGCGCCGGGTAGATCGCCGCCGCCAACGGGATGTCGTCGAACCCGACCACCGAGACGTCCTCCGGCACGCGGCAGCCCGCCCGCTGCAACGCTCCGACCGCCCCGGTCGCCATCTGGTCGTTGAAGGCGAAGATCGCGGTGACGTCGAGCCCGTGCCCCAGCAACGTCCGCGCCGCCGCCGCGCCGCCGTCCGGCCGCCCGTTGCCCCGAACCAGATGCTCCTCCGCCACTGCCACCCCGGCCTCCGCCAATGCGCGCCGCAACCCGGCGATGCGCCCCGCACTGGGCGTGAGGTCGTTCGGGCCGACCAGGCACGCGATGCGCCGGTGGCCCAGCCCGAGCAAGTGCTCCCCGGCCAGGTAGCCGCCCCGCTCGTTGTCGACCAGCACCTGATCGACCGGCATCTCCCCCAGATCGCGGTCGACCACCACGCAGGGGACCCCGGCCTCCAGAATCCGCTCCACCGCATCGTGCCCGTCCGCGCGCGGGATCAACCCCGACGACGCCAGGATGACCCCGTCCACCCGCTTGGCCAGCAGCACGTCGATGTACGTCTCCTGCTTGACCGGCGACAGATCCGAGTTGCCCAGGATGACGCTGTACCCTTCCGCGAACCCCGCGTCCTCGATCGTCCGCGCCAGCTCGGCGAAAAACGGATTCGACGTATCCGGGACCAGCAACCCGATCGTGTGCGTCACCCGCCGCCGGAACGAGCGCGCCAGCAGATTCGGCCGATACTCGAGCGCCGCGATCGCCTCCCGCACGCGCTCCGCCGTCCCCGCCTCCACCGCCACCGACCCCGTCACCACCCGCGACACGGTCGAGACGGAGACGCCGGCCCGCGCGGCGACGTCCTGGAGGGTGGGGGACCGCTCCTCGTGGCGCATACCCTCACCCCCCTGCCCCCCTCTCCCGTCGAGCCGGGAGAGGGGGGCATAGCCCCTCGCCCCGCGCACGGGGCCGGGAACCCTCTGGGTGGCGGTTGGGGTGAGGGGCGCAAGGGGAGACGGGGTGCGCGCCAGGCGCCAACAATCGGAACTCCCAACCACGAACCGGCGCCGTCACCCGCCCACCCGAGACCGCTGAAATCGACGCCCCGCTCCACAGATCGGTCACCTCGCCGCCAAACGCCCCGGCCACGGCCGCCGGCAGCGCGACGCTCACCTCCAGATCGTCCGCCGCGAAGTTCAGGAGCACCAGAACCGGGGATGCCCCGTCATCCGTCCGCAAATAGGCGAACACCGGCTCGGCCGGCTCTACCTCCAGCGCCTCCCAATGCCGGGAGTGGAGGGCCGGCGTCCCCCGCCGCAACGCGATGAGCCGCCTGGTGAAATCGCGCAGGCCGGCCCGATCCGTCCAGTCGATCGCTCCCCGCTGCTCGTACGGCCGGTACTCGGCCCCAACCTCGTCGCCGGTGAAGAGGCACGGCAGCCCCGGCAGCGTGAGCAGCATCGCCAGCGCCACACGGTAGCAGCCGATGCCGTGCGTGGGGAGAAAGCGAGACCCGGTATCGTTGTTGTTGAGAAAGCGGAGCGGCAGCGCGTCCGCGTGATAGCCTCGTCCTCCGTCGGTCAGCGCCGCGGTCATTGCCTGCCCGATCGGCGCGTCTCCCCCGAAGACCCCCGCCCACGCCCAGTGCCCGAGCCGATCGGTCCAGTCGTACGCCGCGTCGAACCCCTGCTCGGCGTAGAACGGGTCGCGTGCGCTCGCCTCGGCGATCAGCACCATCTCCGGCTCGAGCCGCCGCAACTCCCGGACCAAGAGCGCCAGCCACCCCGGGGCGCGCTCCCGGATCCCCCAGATCGCGTCGATGCGAAACCCATCGACTGCGAACTCGCGCACCCAGAAGGCGAACGTCTCCAGCATGACACGCTGAACATCCGGGTTGTCGTAGTTGAGGTTCGGCAGATGGTCCCAGGAGAAGTAGTGGGTCGGATTCCCGTCTGCATCCCGGTCGTAGAAATCCCAATAGGGCGAAGACCTGCCGTTCGCGACGGCGTCCCGAAACCAGGGATGCTCGGCCGAGCTGTGGTTCGGCACGACGTCCATCAGCACCCGCATCCCGCGCTCATGCGCCGCCTGAACGAGGGCGCGAAACTCGTCCTTGGTCCCGTACTCGGGCCGCAGGTCGAGGTAATCGGTCACCGCATACCCGAAATCGCCGGGCCGCGTCCTCGTGATGGGAGACAGCCACAGGTCCGAAACGCCCAGATCGGCCAGGCCGTCGAGCCTGGCGGCCACGCCGGCCCATCCGGGCGGATCGTAGAAGGCAGGCACGACCCCGTAGACAACGGCATCGTCGATGTCGCCCGCGCGGTGAGCGGTGAGGTCCGGCGCCGGCGCCGTGCGAACCACCTCGACCTCCTCGTCGAGCGGCCGGAAGCCGATCCGGCCGCATCCTGCAAACGTTTGCAGGGGTGCTGGACTGTATGCCCGCGCCCGCCCCGCTGTCAAGCCGACGACGCAGCCAATCTCGCCACCCGCTCCAGGATGAATCGCTCGAACGCCACGCCGTCGACCTCTACGGCGAGGCGCATCGGGGGCCCATCGGGCCGCTCATGCAGGCGAAAGACGCCACCCGCGACCTCGGCCGCCAGCCGGGCCGGCCGCAGGCGCAACCAGGCGCCCGCGAAGAGCGCCGCCACCGCCAATGGGTCGTGCAGAATCGCCACCGCATCGTGGGGAACCGGATACGGGTCATCCGGAGGCGGCAGCGCAGCCGCAAACCAACTCGCTTGCCAGGCGTCGATGGCCCGGCCCAGGGCGGCCCCGAGCGGATGCCCTTCCGGCAGCGCATCCCGCGCCGCCCGCCGCAGCGGCGCCCGCATCGTGACGTCCAGCGGAACCCAGGTCACGGGGATGCCGCAGCGGGCCACCGTCAGCGCGGCTTCCGGGTCGCACATCGTGTTGTAGTCGGGCCAGCCCGCCGCCCCGCGCTCCCGGATGGCGCGTCGCCAGGCCGCCGGCATCGTCGCCACGTCGAGCAGCCCGCCCATCACCGTCAATCCCCGCAGCCGTCTGGCGAACCCCGTGTCGCGCGCGATCGCGGCAGCCACGTTCGTCAGCGGTCCGATGGCGACGAGATGAAACGGCCGCCGCCGCGATTCGTCCAGCAGCCAATCGACCGCCGGCGTGGGAGCGACCCTCGCCTCGGGCCCGTCCCAGGACTCGTCGAGCACGCCCACCCCCTCGGCGCCCGACATCCGCCCCGGCTCGCCCAAGCCGAGAAACACCGGGATGTCCGCTTGCCCCGCCATCCCCAGCAGCCGCGCCGCGATCCGCCCGCGCCAGGCCACGTCGCCGCTGACGATCGTCAGCCCGCGCAGCTCGACCTCGGGGGAGGACAGCGCCAGGACGATCGCCAGTGCGTCGTCCGGGTCCGCGCCGACATCGGTGTCGATGACGATAGGTATCGAAGGCGTCACGTCTCGTCTCCGCTACGGCGAGCGGCTTACGGCCATTCCTCTGTACCATAGAAAAGGAAGACACGTGAGCAAGGGAAGGGGCGAGGCGCGTGATCGTGTTCCTGAGCGGAGCGGAGATGGAGCCGGAACGGGTGCGCGCGGCGTGGCCCGGCGCCCGCTTCGTGGCCCGCGCGCGTCTGCAACCGCGCCCCCGCGGCGCCGTTCCTCCCCCACGGGGAACCCGCTACGAAACCTGGGGCATCCTCATCGACACGCCGTCCCACGCGCAAAATGGGGAAACGCGAACCGCCGTCGCGGACGACGGCCGCATCTTCGCCGCCATCGTTCCGGCCCCCGACGACGCCGACCCTGCCGCCGTCCTCGCCGCCGCCCGCTACTGGGAGCTGCCCCCGGACTACGTGCGCCGCCTCGCCCGCGCCGCCAGCGCCCCGGTCGAGGACTACGTCTACTGAGCCGCGGGAACTCTGGCGGCGACGCCGATTTCGCCGTATCCATCGGGCGAGCGCGACTGGTCGACCCCTATACTGCCGGCCGGATGCGGCGGCGAAACCGTAGACGCGGCCGCGTTAAGGAAGGGACTGCATGGCAAACGCGGTGTTCGATATCATCCTGTGGCTGTTGCGCGCCCTCACCTTCGCGCTGCTCGGGCGCGCCGTCCTCTCCTGGGTCGATCCGACCGGGCAATGGACGATCTCGCGCCTCCTGGCCGACGTCACCGAGCCGATCGTCGCCCCGCTGCGGCGGGTGATCCCGCCCATCGGCATGTTCGACATCTCCTTCATCGTCGCCTTTTTTCTCATCCAGATCCTGATCCAGCTCCTGGAGCAGGCCATGCGCTAGCCGCGCTGGCGGCTACGCGGGTCTACCGCTGGCGGTAGCTCCTGGCAAGGGCGCGGTCCACCCCCTCGGGGTCGTTGGCGATGACGCGCAGATAGGCCTTGGCGGCGCTGTCGGGGAGGCGCACGTTCTGCTCCCAGTCGCGCAGCGTGCCGAGCGCGATTTCGAAGCGGCGGGCGAACTGCTCCTGGGTGAGGTCCAGGCCGAGGCGGATGCGCTTGGGGTCGGGGTAGCGGCGCAAGCGCGCCCGCTGCTCGGCCGTGAGCGGCTGGGCGTCCGGGTCGTCGAGCGCGTTCCGAAGGACCTCCTCGTCGGTCATCGCCTCGATGCGCGTCCAATCCGTCTCGGGCACGGCGAGATTGTCCACATGCTCGTCCATGAGGTTGGCGTCAGCGCCAGGCTTTGCTTTCGTAGTAGTCGTCCTCGTCATCGCGATCCGCCTTTCGTGCCGAGATTAGTCGAATGCCGCCGTGGCGCATGGTGTAGACCACGAACAAGATGCTTCGCCCTACGGCGCCGATCGCCACCCATCTCTCCTCGCCGTAGTCGCGATCGTCGAAGAGTTCGACGCGGTCAGGATCATCAAAGACGGCCCGAGCAAGTTCGAATCTGATGCCATGCTTTCTCTGGTTCGCCCGGTCCTTCGCTGGATCCCAATCGACGTTCACGACTCGCTCCCAAGCATACTCCTGGCCGTCAGTAGGCCGCCAAGGGCATCGAGCGGCGGCGCGTGGATGGCTGCTTCATCTTCGGAGATGGGGTTTCTCGGCGCAATACGCGCTTCGCTGCGCGAGGGTCGGTGCGAACCATCGCTTACAATCGCGCCCCAGCGACCCAGTTCATGCGAGAGGAGCCGTTCTTGGCCGAGCCGATCACGTTTCTGCACCTGAGCGATCTGCACGTCGCGCCGCCGGGCCAATTGGTGCACGGGATCGATTCCCTGGCCCAGATACGGCGGGTGATCGAGCGCATCCGCGCCCTCTCCGTCGCCCCGGCCTTCGTCGTCGTCAGCGGCGACCTGAGTGAGGACGGCTCACCGGAAAGCTACGAGGTGCTTCAGGACCTGATGGGCAAGATGGGCGACGGCGATATCCCCGTCCTGCTCGCCCTGGGCAACCACGACGACCGGGGCGCTTTTCGCCGGGTGGCGCTGGGGCAGGTGGAGGGCGACGGCCGGGAGCGGTATTGCCACGGCCAGACCATCGCCGGGGTGCGCGTCGTCGTGCTCGACTCGGTCATTCCGGGGGAGACCGCGGGGGAGCTGGGCGGGGCGCAGCTGGCCTGGCTGGAGGAGGAGCTGCGGTCTCCGGCCCCGCGCGGCGCGCTGATCGTGCTGCACCACCCGTGCCGTTTGGCCGGGCCGGCGCACCACTACCCCGACTTCATCGTGCGCGATGCGGCGGCGCTGGAAGCGATCGTGGCGCGCCATCGGGGCCACGTCGGCGGCGTGCTGGCCGGGCATTCCCACCAGGCGAACGCCGCCCCGTTCGCCGGCACGCTGCACGCCACGGCGCCGGCCGTGCTGGCGCAGCTCGACTTCTTCGCCAGCGAGGACTATGTCCCCGTGCCGGGCTGCGGGTTCACCATCTGCCAGCTCGACGACGGCGGGCTCGTGGTGAGTCCGGTGCTGCTCGGCGAGGACGATTGACCGAGGCGACGCCGTCTTTTCGGGCCGCGAGGGCTCCCAAGCATCATCTCGGCCCCGGGGGAACGATTTCCCCTGGGCGCCGAGATTCCTGCTGCCGTCGGAACGACGCCGAGTCTGGCCGCCGCGCTACTCCGGCACGCAGACGACGTGGGCGGTGATCTGCTTCTCGGAACCGCCGTCGTCGATGCCGGCTTGCCAGCCGGTTGGCGAGCCGTCCTCCTCGAACGGCGTCGCCAGGCTCCACAGATCCGTCACCGTGCCGAAGTTGGCGCGGCGCACCACGTAGCCGCCGCTGACGGCGCGCTCGCCATCGGCGCAGGCGGCGTCGGATATCTGCAGGCCGGGGCCGGAGGCTGCTGCGCCGATCCTGACCCGCGCCGCCGGCGCGGCGCCGGCTGGGCCCGTCGGGCCGAGCTCGCCCTGGGGACCGGTCGCGCCCTGCGGGCCTGGGTCGCCCTGCGGCCCGGGCTCGCCGGCGGCGCCGGTGGGGCCCGTCTCGCCGGCGGGACCGGCGGGGCCCGCCACGGTGGAATCGGCGCCCGGGGGACCCGGTTCGCCTTGCGGGCCGGTGGGACCGGCCGGCCCCTGCTCGCCGGCCTCCCCTCGGGGCCCGGCCGCGCCGGTTGGGCCGATTTCTCCGGCCGGCCCCATCTCCCCAGCGGGCCCCGGCGCTCCTTCCGGTCCTGTTGGCCCCGGTTCGCCCGCGGCGCCTTCGGGCCCGGTCGGCCCTGGCTCGCCGGTGGGCCCGGTGGGACCCGCCTGCCCTGCCGGTCCTTCCTCGCCCGCGGCGCCCGTCGGGCCCGGGTCGCCGGCTGGCCCGGTCGGGCCGCGCTGGCCTGGGTCGCCCGGCTCGCCGGCTGGCCCCGTGGGGCCCTCGTCTCCGGCCGGCCCGGCGCCCAGCCCTACCGATGCAGTCAGGCACTTCCCGCTCACGTGCGCCAGCCGCTTCATCTCCGGACAGGCAAAGCACTCTGCAGCTTAGGCGACCATGTCGCGCTGCTCCGAGCGGGTAGCGGCGGGAGCCGTCCGGGTACCGATTCGACATGCCTGAATCCATCGAGAGCAAGCCCGAGAACCCCCCGCTGCCCGACAGGGACCTAGGACCCTGCTGTTCTAACGACCTCTCTGGCCGCTCGGAAGGGTGATCGCGGCGCGAGACGCGACGTCACCTCGAAGTCCCTCCGGGAGGTCGCCGGATCCGGGAGGGGAGCTTTGCGCCTGTGCTGATGGGATTCAGGGCCAGCTCCGGAGGACGGCCAGGTCAATTGCTCCGTGTCCGGCCTGTCAGCCGATGGCCCAGCCGGCCTCGGTGGAGTGCAGGCCCAGCACGGCCAGGCGAGCCCAGTTGAGGACGCCGGCCCGGGTGGCGACATCGGTCTTGATCCGCTCCAGCCCCCGCACCCGAGCCCTTCGGCCACCCCAGGGCCGGCGGGTGAAGTGGGCGATCTTGCGCTCCACGATGGGGCGGTCGGTTCGGTATTGGTCCTTCCACTCCTCGCTGCGCTGGGCCGTCTTGGCCCGCTGCAACGCCGCTTCGTGGGGATGGATGGTGATGGAGCGGCCGGCCGCTGAGGCGGTGCAGTCGCTGCGCAGCGGGCAGGTGGCGCAGTGGGCGGCGAAGCTGGCCCGCCCGCCCCGGCGACCGAAGGTGATGGGCACCGTCTGCGCCGCCGGGCATGTGACGGTGGAGGCTTCGAGGTCGATGCTGAAGCGGTCCTTGGTGAAGCCGCCGGTGCCGTTGCGGGCGGGAGGGACCTTGGCCACCACCTCATAGCCCTGCTCGCCGAGGGCATCGAGGGTGGCGCCATCGGCGTAGGCGGAGTCGCCCACCACCTCGGGCTTGGCTTCGGCGGGATCGGCGCCGGGCTCGGCCAGCAGCTCGTCGATGGCGTCCCGGTCGGGGGTGTTGCCCGGCGTGGCGGTGGCTGCGGCGATGAGCTCGGAGTCGGGGTCGACCGAGACGTGGGTCTTGTAGCCGTCGAAGCGGCGATTGGAGCTCTTGTGCCCGTGGCGGGCCTCGGGGTCGACGGTGGAGATCGTCCGGTCCTTGGCCACGCCCCGCACGATGCCGAAGGTGCCATCCTCTCCGGCGGCCACGTCCTGGCCGGCCACGAGGGCGAGCAGGGCTGCGGCCTCGGCCGCCGCCCCTTCGAGGACCTGGCCGTCGAGGACGGCCAGAGCGGCGTGGGCGTCGCGCACCAGGGCGTCGACCAGGGCGTCACGGGCGGCGGCGTCGTCCCAGTCGCACGGGGGCTTGCCGATGGTGGCGTAGTCGTCGTCGCGGCGCAGGGCCGAGCGGATCTCCGCCGCCAGGGCGGGCGCGACCGTGGCCAGCACCTTGCGGATGGCGGCTCGCAGCTGGGTCACGGTGTCCTGGGTGGCCACCGCGTCATACAGGGCGGTGGAGTCCAGCACCCGAGCCCGGCCCTTGAGCACCCCCGCCTCCCGGGCCGGCACCAGGGTGTCCTCATGCAGGCGCTTGGGGCGTTCGGAAGCCCGCAGGCGGTTGCGCATGCCCACCAGCACGGTGGGATGGAACGACTCGGCCCCGGTCGTCAGCCCGGCTGCCGCCTGCCAGCGCAGGTCGAAGGCCAGGCGGTCACAGGCTTCGCGGTCCGACAGGCCCTCGAAGCTCTGCAACAGCATGACCGTGGCCACGGTGCGGGCCGGGATGGTCGGCCGGCCCCGGGGCGTGGCCACGAACAGGTCGGCGAAATAGCTGTCGGGGAACAGCCGATGACCCTCATCGGCCAGCAGGCGATAGAGCGAGCCGACCTTCAGCCGGTCGCCGAGCACCAGCGCAGCGTCTTCGAACTGGCCCTGCTTCACCGCAGCCCCGATCGCCATGGCGAATTCTCGGGCCTGATCGTCCCACGGTGGTGGATCCCCCCGGCGACTAGATCAGCAGGGTCCTAGCGGTTGAGCTGGTCCATGAAGGCCGCCGGCCAGGCGTCTCCTGCGGCCACGCCCTTCGGGGCGATCTCGTCGATGCGGGCCAGTTCTTCGGCCGACAGGTTGACCTCCAGGGCACCAAGATTTGATCGTAAGTTGGTCTGGCGCCGGGTGCCGAAGA
>CALMZR010000211.1 GCA_937870845.1 uncultured Chloroflexota bacterium | reverse complement strand
CGTCGAGGATCATCTCGCCGCCCTCGATCCGCCCCGGCGGCCGGATGAGGCGCAGGAGGGCGAGGGCGATGGTCGATTTCCCGGAGCCGGATTCCCCGACGAGTCCCAGCCGCTCCCCTGGGCGGATGGCGAAGCTGACGCCGTTGACGGCCTGCACCGCGCCGCGCGAGGTGTGGTAATGCACGACGAGGTCGCGCACCGTCAGCAACGCGGGGACGTTGGCCAGCGCCCGGTCGCTCTCCCGCGTGGTCGGCACGGCCATGGCGTCTCACCTCGGCACGATCGTCTCGATGCTCGCGAGCGAAGGGCGCATTCTGGCGCCGGCGCCCGATCGGCGATCGGGGCGGCAGCAGGGGCGGTCTTCAGCCGAGCTTGCGCGCGAGTCTATGAAGGCGCGCCGAGACTGTCAATGCAGGGCGGTGCGTCGCAACGTACGGGGCGCATCGCCGGGCACGACGACCGGTCAGCGCGCGTCCCCAAACAGCGCCAACCCCGGCACATCGACGGTCGTTTCGTAGAGCGAGGCGGTCTCAACGTCGGTGATGACCAACCGGCGGCGATCGGGGCCGCCGAAGGCGACGTTCGTCACGTTCGCGCCGGGGATTCGGATCTCGTCGGTGAGGCTCCCGCTAGGGTCGAGGATCGCGACGCGGCCCCCGCCGTAGTGCGCCACGTAGAGGTTGCCGGCCTCGTCGAAGGCCATACCGTCCGGCCCCTCGCCGCCGGGGAGCTGGGCGAACTCCTGGCGCGGGCCGATGCCGCCGTCCGCGGCGATGGAGTAGCGGAGGATGCGGTGCTCCCCGGTTTCGGCCAGATAGGCGGCCGAACCGTCGGCGGCGAGCGCGACGCCGTTGGGGAAGGCCAGACCGGTATCGATCTGCTCCAGCGCGCCGTCGGGGAAAAGGCGATAGAAGCTGCCGATGGGGTTGGCGCGCGAGGAGCGCCAGGGATCGGAGAGGTAGAGGACGCCGTCGCGGTCGAAGACGAGGTCGTTGGCCCCGTTGAGCGGCTTGCCCTGGTATTCGTTGACCAGGATCGCGGCCCGCCCATCGGCGATGCGCATGATGCCGTGGATGTCGTCGCCCTCGTCGGCGACATACAACGAACCGTCTCTATGGAAGGCGAGACCGGCCGGGATGCCGCCGGTGTTGAAAAACTCGCCGGCTTCACCCTCCGGCGTCAGGCGGACGATCGAGCTGCTGAGCCAGTTGACGAAGTAGAGGTTGCCGTCCCGGTCGAACGCCGGTCCCTCCGGCGAGTCGTAGCCCGAAATCACCAGGGTTGCGTCCGAGGTCGTCACGCGCGCTCCTCTCATCCAGGATCTGCGGAGATGCGGCTGTGGGCGACCCAGGGGCGGCCGAAGGGCGCCCCGCCCTGCCTCTCGTCCCCTTAGCCCCCTTAGCCCCCTTAGCCCCCTTAGCCGGCCCGGGCCCGGCCCCGGCAACAACTCGAATGCCGTCTCATCGAGACGTTGCGCGCGCCACCGTATCACCCGGGGGACCGGCGTGGACGGCGTCCTGCTGGCGCTCCTCGCCCAAGGCGTGCTGGAGCGCCTCGGCGAGCGACATGCGGCCGCCTTCGTCCCAGGCGTTGGAATACGCCGGCTCGCCAATGGCCTCGCGGGCTTTCGCGATGGCGCGCTCGTTCAGCTCGCGGTCGTTGGCCTGCTGGGATGTGCCGAAGGCCTCGCGCAGCGCCGCCGCCGCGCCGAAGAGGCGCGCGGCGCGCTCCCCTTCTCCGGCGGCGGCGGCGATCAGGGCGACGTGCTCGACCCCGCGCGCCAGCCAGGGCTTGTTGTTCACGGAGCGCCAGTCCGCCAGCGCCTGCCGCTGGTACGCCAGGGCCTGCTCGTAGGCGCTTTCGGCGAACGCCGCCAGACCGAGATTGCCCAGCACCATGGCGACGCTGTTGTCGTCCTTCAGGCCGCGCGCCAGCGACAGCGATTCCTCGTAGAGCGACCGGGCGCGGCCGTAGTCACCCTGGAAATAGGCGATCAGGCCGAGGTTGTGCAGCATGAAGCCGATGTAGGTCGCGTCGTCGAGCTCGCGGAAGAGCGCCAGCGCCTGCTCGTAGCAGGAGACCGCGCGCGGATAGTCCTCCTGCGTGAGATCGTCCGCGGTGCGCAGCCGCTTCAACAGGTGGCCGAGGGCGTGCAGCGCCGCCTGGCGCTCGTCGCCGTCGCTTGCGCCCATGACCCTACCTCTGTGGCGGTCGTTCCTGGCCGCGAGTCTTTCGATCCTATCACGCCGGCTTCATGGGTAGCCGCATTCGCCAACCTCGATTGCCGGCGGTGTTGCCGGTTGTTTTCGTGGAGGTTGGCGGTCGCGGCTGGCAGTCTGCGCTCATGCCTTCCCCGCGGGTGGAGATGGATCGGGGAGGCCCGCCGAGTGATGAAAGGCGGTTTCCATGGTGGAGCTGGAGCGTTCACCGCCTGTGAAAGGAGATCACCCCATGGTTCCGGGCATCACCGAGCGCGAACGCCTCGCCGCCGACGTGGTCCGCCTCGAGTGGTTGGCCGAGGCCCGCTTCGGGCCGGCCACGACGCCATCCCCCTCGTCTTCAGCCACGACCAGCCAGGGGCCCCTCGGCAGTTGGCGCCGCGGCCTCACCGCGGCGCTCCTCCTGTCGCAGCGGGTTCGCTTGCGGTCTGCCCTCGCCAAACCGCTCCCCGACCGAGCCCCGGCCCCGACGCGGTGATGGCGACACCCGTCCCGCTCTCGGCCACGGGAGGCAATGCGATGGAAGCCCCATCCTCGCGCGTCCCACGCAGAACGGCCGCTGTCGCCTCTCGCCGCGCGTCGCTCCTGGCGCTCGCCGGGTGGCTCTGGCCGGCTCAGGTCGTCGGTCGCCAGCGGAGGCGGCCAGGAAGAGCAAGAACCGGAGACGGACCAGGAACAAGGCCAGGGCGAAGTGCCAGAAGCAGGTCGCCGTCTGCCGCGAGCTGTTCCGCGCGTTCCGCCAGGACGACCGCACGTGCGCCGCGGCGACCTTTCCCTGCTGCGATCCCCTCGAGGAATGTCAGGCAGCCGAAACGCTGGAGTGCGCGTTCGCCTACCTGGAGCAGGAGTGAGGCCGCGGGTCGTCCCGCGCGCGTGAAGGCCGACAACCCCCCTGCTGCGAGGACTACTGCCGCTGCCTCGGCTCCGACGTCGAATGCTCGTGCCCGGCAGGCGATGCCGTCTGCGACAGTGGCGGCTGTTGTCTGGCGACCGATGCGTGCGTCGCGCCCATCGAGTGCTTCGACGGCGGAGTCTGCCGCTGTCACACGCAAACTTGCGGAACCGGAAACGACATGTGCCATAACGAGTTCGCCTTCTGCGGGAGCGGCACGTTGGGCACATGCGGCTGCTTCACGCTGAGCGACGGCTCCCATCTCTGCGCGCTCCTCCCGGATGGGCACTGCTGTCCAGGCGAAGGGAGCGAATGCGATCGGAACGGCGAGGGCTGCGCCACGGGCGACGTGTGTGCCGACATTACCTGCTGCAACCCGAGCCGCCAGTTCATCGGGCGCTGCGTCACGCCATGTTCGTAGACCGGAGTTCCGATAGCTTCTCGCCCCTGGACCCGGTTGTCGCGGGGCCGGGGACGAGGCGTCGGGCCGGGTCCCAGGATCTTCGGTATCTTCGTCATCTTTCGACAACCAGGCCAATTCTCCAGTTGTAACCGCGGCCCTGTCTACCTGCATAGTCGAAAATGGCAGGGCGCGGCGGCAGCATGCGACGCGATTGGCATCTTTGCAGCTCGGATCGGGCGACCCTGTTGACGGATTCCGCCATGGCGTCTAGGCTGACCGCCTTACCGGGGCAGCGGCGCCCCGGGGCGCCGGCTCGGCGCGGCAGGCGAGCCCTGGCCTATCCGACCGCGGTGGTCAGGCCGCTCGACGACGAGGAGGAACCACGTGAGCGATCCCCGTATCGATACCCTGACCGACGAAGCGATGCGGCTGCGGCTCTCCCGGCGCAGCATCATGCGCCGCGGCGCCGCGCTCGGTCTGTCCACGGCGGCCGTCTCCGGCGTGCTCGCCACCACCGGTCGCGCGGCGCCCGCGCGACGAGCCCCGGCCTTCATCCAGGAGCGCACCCTCAACACCCTGCAGGCCACCTACTTCGTGCCGGAAGGCCAGGAGTTCTTCACCCAGGCCGCGCAGGAGTGGGGCGAGCAGAACGGCGTTACCGTCACCACCGACTACATCGGCTGGCCGGACCTGCAGCCACGCATTGCGGCCGCCGTCGAGGGCGGCTCCGGGGCCGACGTCATCGAGATGTGGGACACCTGGCCCTATCTCTACTACGAGAATATGGTCCCCATGGAAGAGCAGGCCATGGCCGTCAGCGAGGAGTACGGCGGCTTCTACGAGTGGGTGACCGCCACCGCCTCCGTCGACGGCGCCTGGTACAGCATCCCGCACGGCTCCTCCAGCTCCGCGTTCGCCTACCGCATCAGCCTCTTCGAGGAAGCCGGCATCGAAGACCCGCAGAACAACTTCCCGGAGACCTGGGAGGATCTGTTTGCCGTCGGCAAGACGCTGAAGGAGATGGGCAAGCCGTTCGGGCAGGCGCTGGGGCAGAGCCTGGGCGACCCGCCGAGCTTCGCCTACCCCTTCATGTGGAGCTACGGCGCGATGGAGGTCGAGGAGGACGGCACGACCGTCGCCATCAACACGCCTGAGTTTGTCGAGGCGCTGCAGGCGTTTATCGGGCACTGGGCCGACGCCTACGACGAGACCGGGCTCTCCTGGGACGACGGCGCCAACAACCGCGCCTTCCTCTCCGACCAGATCTCCGGCACCCTCAACGGCAGCAGCATCTACCTCGCCGCGGTGCAGGCGGCCGAAGGGGCTTCCACCCTTGACTACGAGGTGCTGGTTGACCCGGACGATATCTGGCACGCCGGCTATCCGGAAGGCCCCGCCGGCCGCTTCAACGTCTTGGGTAGCCGTTCGATGGCGGTCATGAATTACTCGGCGAACACCGAGGCAGGCGTCGAGTTCCTCGAGTACTTCTACACGCCGGAGGTCTTCATCCCGTGGCTGGAGGCGCAGGGCGGGTACATCATCCCGATGGCGCCGGGCTACGCCGAGCACGAGATGTACACCGGCAATCCCAGCCTCGCGCCGTATCCCGAGGTGTCGGATTACAGCCGCAACAAGGGCTACGCCGGCCCCGCCAACCAGGCGTCCGCGGAATCGTTCTCTCGCTACATCGTCGTCAACACGCTCGCGCAGGCGATCCAGTCCGGCGACGCCGCGGGCGCGGTGCAGCAGGCCGAAGCGCAGTTGCAACGGGTCTACGGGAGCTAACGCTCCTGGCCCAATGGGATGACTGCCGCGAAGGGCAGTCATCCCCCGCTGGCGCATTCGCGACCCACGCTGGCGCGGCGCCACCAGCGCGGAGCAGCCCATGAGCGTCGTCACCGCCGAAACCAGGGCCGACACCGGGGTCGCGCTATCCCCCCGCGGCAAGGCGCGCTTCTGGGACCGCGAGGCGCCGCTGGCCTACCTGTTCATGATTCCCGGCCTGCTGCTGCTCGTCTTGTTCATGGCCTACCCGTTCTTCCTGGGCATCTACTTATCCATGACCGACAAGATGGTCGGATTCGCCGATTTCAGCTTCGTCGGCTTCGAGAATTTCGAGTTGCTGCTGCGGGATCAGATTTTTCACCGCACCGTCGCCAACACGCTCATCTATAGTTTCGTCACCGTGCCGTTCAAACTGTTTCTCGGGCTGGGTCTGGCGCTGGTGCTGAACCAGACGTTTCGCTTCAGCCGATACATCCGAGCGGGGTTGCTCTTGCCGTTCATCGTGCCGACGGCCATCAGCAGCCTCGCCTGGCTGATGCTCTTCGACAGCGTGCTGAGCCCCATCTCCTGGGTGCTTCAGAGCTGGGGCGTCATCGAGCAGAACATCAATTTCCTCGGCGACCGCTGGAACGCCATCGCCTCGGTTTGTGTCGCCAATATCTGGCGGGGTCTGCCGTTCTTCGCCATCTCGATCCTGGCCGGGTTGCAGGCGGTCTCCCCCGAGCTGCATGAGGCGGCGGCGCTCGACGGGGCGAACGCCCTCCAGCGTTTCCGAACCGTCACCTTGCCGACGATCCGCGTCATCCTCCTGATCACCACCCTCTTCTCGATCATCTTCACCTTTTCCGATTTTCAACTGATCTACGTGCTGACCAAAGGCGGCCCGGCCAGCTCCACCCACATCTTCGGCACCTACGCCTACCAGATGATGGGTTTCTCGGCGCTGGGGCAGGCCGCGTCCGTGGCGCTCTCGATGTTCCCGTTCCTGGCGCTGTTCGCTGGCATCCTCCTCTATTACATCCGCAAAGAGGACTAGGAGCAGACATGGTCGGCAGCAATGTCCTGACTCAGCGGTTGTTCAAGCTCTGGTTGCCGCTGCTGCTCTATTCCGTGTTCCTCCTGTTCCCGTTCGCCTGGATGCTGATCGTCTCGATCAAGCCGGATCAGGTGCTGCTCGACACCCGGCTGAACCCGTTCGCCATCGTCAGCCCGACCCTGGAGAACTACCGCTTTCTCCTGACCGAGACCGAGTTTCCGCGCTGGATCTGGAATACCCTGGTGGTGACCGTGGGGGCCACCGCGCTCTCGCTCTTCTGCAGCATCCTCATCGGCTACGCGCTGGGGCGCTTCCGTTTCCGCGGCGGCAACACCATGGGCATCGCCATCTTCCTGCTCTATCTGGTGCCGCCGACCCTGTTGTTCATCCCACTGTCGCAGATCATCTCCCGCTTCGGGCTCTACAACAGCTACTGGGCGCTGATCCTGGTCTATCCCACATTCCTGATCCCGTTCGCGTCGTGGCTGCTGATGGGGTACTTCCGCACCATCTCGGGCGAGCTCGAAGACGCGGCGTTGGTGGACGGCGCCACGCGACTGCAGGCCATGACCCGCATCGTGCTGCCGTTGGCGGTGCCGGGCATCCTCTCCGCGGGGATCTTCTGCTTTACCCTGGCCTGGAACGAGTTCCTCTACGCCCTGGTCTTCATGGGCTCGGGCGAGATGAAAACCGTCCCCGTCGGCGTCGTCTCCGACTTCATCCGGGCCGACGTCCACTTCTGGGGCCTGCTGATGGCGGCTTCGCTGGTCATTTCGATTCCTGTGGTGATCTTCTATATGTGGGGCCAACGCTTTATGGTGGCAGGTCTCACCGCTGGTAGTGTCAAGGGTTAATCATCCCTCACAACGACCTCAAGGGGAGATCGTGGAGCATCGCCTCCACCACCTCACGGTGCCGGGGAAGCTCCGTCCTCGCCTCACGGAGGAGCGCGAGTGCCTCGGCCGCGTCGGCGCTGTGTTCGGCCGGGCTACCCTCCAGCAAGTCACCGAGTCCGTCTGGACGCTGCGCCTGTCGGGCGACGAAGTACCACGACACCCCGTGCACACGGCACAGGGCGAGCAGGTCGACTACCTGCGCTTCATGCCCGCGCCGCAGCGATCGATCCCAACATCTCGATCGCCACCGTCTATCGCACCGTCCGCCTGTTCGAGGAGGCGGGCATCCTGGAGCGGCACGAGTTCGGCGACGGCCGCTCGCGCTATGAAGCGGCTTCGGACGCCCATCACGACCACCTGATCAACGTCGAGACCGGCGAGGTCATCGAAT
>CALMZR010000210.1 GCA_937870845.1 uncultured Chloroflexota bacterium | reverse complement strand
CCCAAGAACCCGCCGCAACACGCCGTCCGCCTGCGGACCTATTCCCAGTTGGAACAGTACGTCCGCGCCTTCGCCGCGGGACACCTGAACCTGCTGATGATCCTCGGTACCCCCGGCATCGGCAAGACGCGACTCGCCCTGGCCGCGGCGAGGGCGCTCGCCAACGATTTCGCGGATGGCGTCGTCTTCGTCGGTCTCGCGCCGATCGCCGATCCAGGACTGGTCGCCATCACCATCCTGCAGGCGCTCGACGTCCACGAGGTCGGCGGCGCGTCGCCGGCAGACCGGTTGAAGCAGCTGCTGCGCCAGAAACGGACGCTCCTCGTGCTCGACAACTTCGAGCAGGTGATCCCCGCCGCCCCCCTGATCGGCGCCCTGCTCGAATCCTGCCCCGGTCTCTCCGTCCTCGTCACCAGTCGTCTCGCATTGCACCTGCGTGGCGAACACGAGTTTCCCGTCCCGCCTTTGACCCTTCCCGAGCCCGACGCCGATGCGACGGACCAGACCCGGCTCGACGAGCTGGGCGAGTTCTCCGCGGTCGCGCTCTTCGTCGCGCGAGCGCGGGCGGCGAGGCCCAGCTTCGCGCTCACGGCGGAAAACGCCCCCGCGGTGGTCGAAATCTGCCGACGCCTGGACGGATTGCCGCTGGCGATCGAGTTGGCTGCCGTGCGCTGCAAGGTCCTCAGCCCGCGGGCGATGCTGGGGCGCCTCGACCACCGGCTGCGGTTGCTGACCGACGGCGCCAGGGATGCGCCGGAACGACAACGCACGCTGCGCGCGGCCATCGCCTGGAGCGCCGACCTCCTCACGCCGCGGGAACGCGTCCTCTTCCGCCGGCTCGGCGTCTTCGTCGGTGGCTGCACCCTCGCCGCCGCCGAGCGGGTCTGCGATGTCGATGGGGATCTCGATCTTGACATGCTCGCCGGGATCGCGGCCCTGGTCGATCAGAGCCTCGTCCAGCAGCGCGACGGCGCCGGCGGCGACCCCCGCTTTGTCATGCTGGAAACCTTGCGCGAGTACGCGCTGGAGCTGCTCGATGAGGCCGGCGAACGCGGCATGCTCCAGCAGCGGCACGCCGCCGACGTGCTGGCCCTTGCCGAGGAGGCCGAGCCGCGCCTGTTCGCCGCGGAGCGCCCCGGGTGGCTGCGACGGCTCAGCGACGACCAGGACAATATCCGCGCGGCCCTGAGCTGGGCGCTGCGCCAGGACGATCCCGCGCTCGGGCTCAGATTGGTCGGCGCCCTCTGGATGTGGTTCCTGCGCCGGTTACTCGTCGAAGGTCGCCAGTGGGCAGAGGGCCTCCTCGCGCTGCCCGGGGCGAGGCCGCGCTCGGCTGCGCGAGCGAGCGCCCTTTTCGCCGCCGGGCATTTCGCCTGGCTGCAGGGCGACGTCCCCGCCATGCGCGCGCGCCTCGAGGAGTGTGTGGCGATTCGTCGTGAGCTGGGTGACGCGTCCGGCCTGGGGCTCGCGCTCCCGTTTCTCGGGCTCGCCATCGACGACGACCAGGCCGCCGCCCGCCGCCTGGCCGAGGAGGGCGTGTCGCTCTGCCGGAGTACGGGGCACGCGTGGAACCTCGCCATCGGATTGACCAATCTCGGCCGCATCGAGGCCACCTGGGGACACGCCGCCGCCGCCGCGACGCCGTTGACGGAGGCGACGGCGTTGTTTCGATCGATCGGGGACGATTGGCTGCTCGCGCTCCCCCTCAACAGCCTCGGCGCCATCGCCGCCCGGGCCGGAGATCACGAGCAAGCGCGAGCCATGTTCGAAGAGGCGCTCCCCTGTTTCCGCGCGGTGGAGGACCGCCGCAACACGGCCCAGGCGCTCACCAACCTCGGGTTCGTCGCCCTTGCCCAGGATGACCTCGAGCACGCGCGGTCCATCTTCGCCGAGAGCCTGACGTTTGGCCGCGAGCACGACGACCGGTTCAACACGCCCGCGTGCCTGCGCGGATTGGCCGCCGTGGCGCTGGCGCGCGGCGACGCGTGGCGCGCTGCGCGCCTCTACGCCGCCGCGGACGGGCTGTTCGCCGCCGCCGGGGCGCGGCGGTGGCCTGCGGAGCGTCTCGGCGGCTCGGTCGATATGGAACGTTTGCGCGCCACTCTGGGCGACGCGGCGTTCGCCGCGGCGTGGGAGGCTGGCGCGCGTCTCCCCCTCAGCGCGGCCATCGCCGAGGCGACCGCCTGACCGGGCGCCGTCTGGCCGCTGGAAGAGATCGCTTCTTCATTCCCGCTCGGGTTCGCCGGGGCCGCTCGGATCGCTGAATCGCCGCGCGTTGCCCATCCCCGGCCACGCGTACCCCTGCACGTTCGCCAATATCTGCCGGAAATGATTGGCGTCATGGTGCACCCACTCATGCAGCAGATCGCCAATGGCCAGAAACCCCACCTCCGGATGATCTCCGCCCCGCTCCAGGTCCGCGGCCGTCACCGTCTCCACCAGCGCCACGCTCGCCGCCCGCCGCCGCAGAAACTCTCCCAGCACCTCCGCCGGCTCGCGCTCCGCATCCCGCCGCTCGCGGGCCACGGCGTCCGGGTCCCAGCCGGATAACCGCGGCCGCTCCTCGGCCAGGATCGCCCGCACCCGCCCCGCGAACCCCCGCTCCTCCGTCTCGATCAGATGCCCCAGCACCTCCAGCACGCACCACTCGCCCGGCGCTGGGCGCCAGGTCAGGAGCGCGGGCGGCATCGCCGCCACTGTCGTCTGGATCGCTACCCCCGCCGCTTTGAGCATCGCCGCGGCGTCCGCCGGCAAGAGTTGCGCGGTCTGGCCGATCGAAGATCGCTCACCCATCGCCGCTCCTGCCTCTCGTCCCGATCACCCGATCACCCCAACACCCTGACGCCCTCAAAACCGAATCCCCAGCTTGATCGACGCCTCCGGCCGCTCGTCGATCGCCCGGTACGCCTCCGCGCTCTCCGCAAACGGCATGACCGGCGTCAAGACTCCGTCCGTCTGCTTCCACTCAATTTTCTGAGAATCCCGATTCAGAGGTCAGCAATTGCTTGATGCTCGATACGAACCGCGCTTCTTCCTCCTCTGGCTCAAGAGCAGCAAGATCTACTGCGTACTGATAGAAACTCTGATCACCGATACGGCCGATTTGGCTAATTCCAGGCTTCGCTCCACCGACACAAGGAATGGCAATCAGGCCTATCGGTGCCCGATAGGATGCGACGTAAACGATTGTCTGCTCAAGATCTTCACGTTCTGGCGATTTCACCTTCTTGTACTTGACTTCAATGATGAGGGGGAAGCGTACTTCGCCTTCTGCTTCCAACTGCTGACGAACGACAATATCTGGAGTGGCTACATTCGATGACTGGTCGTCGAAGAGGAACTTGCTCCCACCTGCGGGTGGAGCAAGATTGCCATTAAGAACACGAATCGTAGGAGAGAGGCTCCGCAGTCCATTTCTTAGAACGACGCGCAGGTAATCCTCAAAGATGCTCGCCAGATCGACAATCCAAGAGGCCATGCGAACGGTTTGGCCATGTCCCCGCAGTATGACACCCCGTTGCTCAATGATTGTTAGGGCAAGTTGCAGAGCATCCAGGTAGTAGCTGCGGGTCAAGGGCAGCGCAGATGGATTTGCAACGAGAGGGTCTGCCAGAAACCGCCGAGATGCATCCAACTCAACCCCATCAAATAGAGCGTATGCCCTGTTGAGCTCCGTCAGAAGGCGGGCCATCCCCTTGCGGGCTTGCATTTCGCGGTACCGCCCCGCAAGATACCAGAGGGTGTATTTCAGGCACCTGTTGGGGGCAGTGTCAACAGTCTGCTCAAACCACGAAGCGGCTACCTTGTGCCGAACCCCATGCGAAATGTGGCGCCTCAGCGTGTTGCCGACTTGAATCCGCCCACGAGGAAACGACGTATCTGGTTCGACCCGTTGATACTCCCGATGCAGCCCAAATTCCCTGATCCTCCAAACACAATCCAGAAATGCCTCGGTCAACAGATCAAGTAACGCTGGCACCTGAACGGCGCTTGGAGAATAGTGACGAAGGTGGGGAGCGAGTGATACCGGCCGTCCCTCGGAAATCGCGATAAGACGCTCAAGATTATCGATGGGTACGCGCGGGTTTACTTCTATGGTCACGCGGTCATTGACCGGGATCACTCCCACGAAGCCGCCGGCCTGAAAAACCAAATCCGTTCCATTCAGCCCGACACGGAAATAGCCTCGGCTTGTCACCTCCGGATAGAGCTCTAGCCGACTACCCACCATGAGTTCGGTAATCGGAACAGGAATCGTCGCATGTTCTTCAGCAAAGTAGACGCGCCGCTGCCGGTGATGAGGGCTAAGTTCCTCAAGGATATAGCCGGCTGGAACTGCGTCCACCAAAGATTCGTCAGCTCCAGTCGCTGAAAAGCCGGAATCCATCATGCTTGAGACGCTAGGGGGTGTTACCGTCACCAATCGCCTCGCTTTGGTCGGCGGCAGACTCGGAGTCTCCGCTGCTCTTGAACACTTTCTTCCAGTCCCTTTCCACCTTGTCGAATGTATCAGGGTTCAAACGGAACGCCTTAGAAAGCTGAAATCGCAACTGGTGATCCCAAAGTCGCTGGAGTCCCTCTTCGTCACGTATTCCATCGAAATATGCGTGGCCAATCCTTGCTCGCTCCTCTCGATGATTACTCAAACTCATGAAGAAACGACGAACTCGAGCGCGGAGCTGATCGGGCATTCCGCTTCGTGTGAGGATTGTATCGAGATACGCCGGGTTCGGGTCCATCTGAATCCGTGCAAAGCGTCGTTCAAATGCAGCATCTACCTCATCAACTCCTCGGTCGAACTCATTCATGGTCGCGAGAATGAAAAGATTGGCCGGGATCGCAACTTCTGTCCCAGACGCAAGTCGAAAAGCAATGCCACGCTTTGTACTCTCGATGTAGGTGAGCGCCTCGCCAAACACCCTCGCTGGATCACTGCGGCTCAGTTCATCAATGACTAGAAAACACGGATCTTCGCCAATCTGTGCAGCTTGATCGCACATCTCTAGCAGATGCTTTGGTCTGAGTTCAAATCCTTCCCCCTCCTCGTCAGGGACGAATCCTTCGACGAAGTCTTCGTATTGATATG
>CALMZR010000209.1 GCA_937870845.1 uncultured Chloroflexota bacterium | reverse complement strand
CGAGGCCGGCATCCGCCGCGATGACCGGATCGTGTTGCTCGTGCCGGAGGGGCCGGCGCTGGCCGTTTCGCTGCTCGGGGCGATGTCGGCGGCGATCGCGATCCCGGTCGCGGCGGACTCGACTTCCGCGGAACTCACCGCCGCGCTCGATGACTTGCGACCCGCCGGGGTGATCGCCAGCCCGAAGCTGCCGGACGAGGTCGCCAACAGTCTGGATCGCCACGGAGTGGCCGTTTTTGAGCTGGATGCGGCCGATCCGACGCGGGGATGCGGCCGCGCCGCGCCAGCGCCCGGGCTGTTTTCGTGGCCGGAGCCGGGCGCTGTCGCGGCCGTCAGCCAGACGTCCGGCACGACCGGGCGACCCAAGCGGATTCCGCGCATGCACGGGAACTTCGTCGAGAGCGGCCGGCGGCATCGCGATCGCTTCGGATTGCGTCAGGAGGATCGGGCGCTTGCCGTGGCGCCGCTGACGCTGTCGCTGGGCCGCACGGCGCTCATGCACGGCATCGCCGCCGGATCGTCGCTGATCTTCCCGGCCTCTCCTGCCATTGGCGACGTGTGGGCCGCCATCGAAACGGAACGCCCGACCTGGATGCACGCCTCGGCCGGATTTCTCGAGCTGTTCGCCCGGTGGCTCAGGGAGTGTCCCGCTACGGCTCCGACTTCGCTGCGGTTCGTGCGCGTCACCGCCGCGGCCATCGCGCCGGAGGTCTGCGAGGAGTTGGCCGCGCGGCTCGACGCCCGCATCCTGCCGGGGTACAGCACGAGCGAGACGGGGCTGATCGCCACGGCGATGCCCCCGCCCGCGCCCTACAAGCCGGGGTCGACCGGGCAGCCGGTCCAGGAGATCAGGATCGTCGATGGCGGCGATGATGCGCCGCCCAACGTCGAAGGCGAGATCTGGGTGCGCGGCCCGCAGGTGCTGCGCGGCTACTTCGACGACCCGGAGCTGGACGCGGCGGCGTTCACCCCGGACGGCTGGCTGCGCATGGGCGACGTCGGCTACCTCGACGACGACGGTTTCCTCTTCCTGACGGGACGTCTCAAGGAGCTGATCAACCGGGGCGGCGCGAAGATTTCCCCCGCCGAAGTCGACGCCGTGCTGCTGGCGCACCCGGCGGTGCGCGAAGGCGCGGCCTTCGCCGTCCCCGACGATCGTTTGGGCGAAGACATCGTGGCCGCCGTGGTCGTCGAAGAACGCGCGGCGCCGACGCCGCGCGAGCTCCGGGCCTGGATGCTGGACCGGCTGGCCCCGCACAAGGCGCCGCGCCGCATCTGGTTCGTCGCCGACTTGCCGCGCACGACGTCGGGCAAGGTGCGGCGCGGGGAGCTGAGCCGCCGCTGGGCCGCGGAGCAGGCATGAGCGGCCAGACGCGGCTCCCCGATGCGGTCGCCACGATCCCGGACGCGCTGGCGTTCTGGGCGGCGGCGACGCCGGACGCCCCTGCCGTCGTCCCGCATGGGAGGCCGGCGATCTCCTATGACGCCCTCTGGCGGAGCGCCGGTGGTTTGGCGGAAACGCTTCACGCCCTGGGCGTGAGGCGAGCGGATCGCGTGGTGTTGCTCCTGCCCGAGGGACCGCGGTTGGCGGCAGCTCTGCTGGGAACGGCGTGCGCGGCGATCGCGCTGCCGCTCGGCGCCGCCCTCCCGTCCGCGGAGTTGGCAGCGGTGCTGGCCGGGGTGAACGCGGCGGCGGCGGTTGCCGACCCGACGCTGCCGGCGCCGGCGCGGGCGCGCCTTGCGGAGCTCGGGATCCCGCTTCTGGAACTCCGGGGCGGCGATGCACCGACCCTCGCGCCCGTGGACGGCGCCCGGCGGCGAGGGCCATGCCCCAGACCGATGCCGGGGGACATCGCGGCCGTCAGCCAGTCGTCCGGCACGACCGGCAAGCCGAAGCGCGTGCCGTACTTCCACGGCGGACTCCTGATCTCGGGACGCGAGCACCGCGACGCCTACGGGCTCGATTGCCGCGACATCGGGATTGTGGTCTCGCCGCTGACCGCATCCCTCGGCGCCTCGATGCTGCTGCACAGCCTCGTCGCCGGCGCGGCGCTTCTTTTCCCGGCCGCGCTGGAGCCGAGCCGGGTCTGGGCGGCGATGCTGGCGGAGCGGCCGACCTGGACGCAGGCGTCGGCGGGGTTCCTGGAGCTGCTGGCGCGCGAGCTTCGTAACCGACCAGCGACGGAATCGGTGTCGCTCCGATTCGTCCGCGCCACGTCGGCGGCGATTTCGCCGGAGATGTGCCATGAACTGGCGCGGCGGCTCGGCGGGCCGGTCCTCCCCAGTTACAGCTCCAGCGAGGCAGGCCGCATCTCCATGGCCTTCCCGCCCCCAGCGAAGAGCAAGCCCGGTTCGGCCGGTCGGCCCGTGCAGCCGCTCGCGATCGTCGACGACGCGGGGAATCGGGTCGGAACCGGCGTCGAGGGAGAAATCTGGCTCGACAACCCCCGCGTCTTCGCCGGCTACCTGGACGACCCGGAAGCGACCGCGGCGGCGCTGGCCCCCGGCGGCTGGTTCCGCACCGGCGACACGGGCTTCCTCGACGAGGATGGGTTCCTGTTCCTCACCGGCCGCCGCAACGAATTGATCAACCGCGGCGGGGACAAGATCGCGCCGGCCGAGGTCGATGCGGCGCTCCTGGCGCACCCCGCCGTGCGCGAGGCGGCGGCCTTCCCGGCGCCCGACGAGCGGTATGGACAGGACATCGTCGTCGCCGTGGCGCTGGAGCCGGGCCAGACGGCATCAGCGCGCGCGTTGCGGACGTGGATGCTGGAGCGGTTGGCGCCGCACAAGGTTCCCCGCCGCATCTGGTTCGTGGACGACCTGCCGCGCACGGCGACCGGGAAGGTGCAGCGGGGCGAGCTCACGCGGCGCTGGCGAGTCGCTCTCCGGTGAGCGACGAGCCGCGCCTCCCCGACTCGATGCAAACCCTCCCCGAGACGCTGGCCTACTGGGCGGAGCGGACGCCGGACGCGCCCGCGCTGCGCTCGCTCGACGGGCGCGCGTTGACGCATCGCACGCTGTTTCGGGCCGCGGGCGCGGTCGTCTACCGGCTACGGGCGCTGGGGGTCGGGCCGGGGGATCGGGTAGCCGTCGTGCTGCCGCCGGGGTTCGACGCCTGTGTCGCCATGCTGGGGGGCATGATGGGGGCGACGGCGGTCCCGTTGCCGCCCGAGGCGACGGACCACGAGTTGGCGCGCGATCTGGGGAGGCTGCCGGTGCGCCTGGTCGTGGTTGACGGCCCCGAGGCAGAGCGCGTCTCCGATGTGGCCGCGAGGCTGGGAGTCGCCGCTGTCGGCGCCGGGGAATTGTGCTGGCCGACGCCAACCGGGGAGTCGATGGGCATCGCGGACGTGGCCCCCGGTCCGGACAGCGTCGCCGCCATCCTGCACACCTCGGGAACAACCGGGGCCCCGAAGCGGGCGCCGCGCACGCACCGGGCGCTGACGGTTGGGGCGCGGGCGGCGTTTGGGCGCACCGGGCTGACGCCGGACGATGTCTTGCTGCTGGCTGCCGGGCTGCACAACATCTCCGGGCTGGGGAATCTGCTCAACGCGGTGCTGAGCGGGGGGAGCTGCGTCGCCGCGCCGGGGTTCGACCCGACGGCATTTGGGGGCTGGCTGGAGGAAGAGAGGCCGACGTGGACTTTTCTGATTCCGACGCACTTGCGCCTTCTTCTTGAGGCGGCGGAGGGGATGGGACGGGTTGCGGTCGCCGGTGAGCGGTCGCGGTTGCGCCTCGTGCGGGCCGGGACGCAGCCGCTGCCGGCCTCGACGCGGCAGCGGGCGGAGCGGATGCTGGGCGCCACGATTCTGGACACCTACGGCATGAGCGAGGCGCATTCCATCACTGCGGCGGGGCCGAACGCCGAGGAGCGCCGTGAGGGATCGGTCGGGAGGCCGCTCGCCATCGCCGTGCGCATCCTCGACGACTGTGATGAGGACGTGCCCGCCGGCGTCGCGGGGGCGATCGTCGTGCGCGGGCCGACGGTGATGGACGGCTACCTCGACGACGCGGAGGCGAACGCGGCGGCGTTCACGCCGGACGGCTGGTTTCGCACCGGGGATCTTGGGTATCTGGACGAGGACGGATTCCTCTTCGTCACCGGGCGCGCAAAGGAGTTGATCAATCGCGGCGGCTCCCAGATTTCCCCCGCCGAGATCGATCGGGTGCTGCTCGATCACCCCGCCGTCGCCGAGGCAGCGGCGTTCGCCGTGCCTGACGAGCGGCTGGGGGAGGAGGTCGTGGCCGCGGTCGTGGTGCGGCAGGGGATGGCGGTGACGGCCAGGGAGTTGCGGCGGTGGCTGTTCGACCGGCTGGCGCTGTCGCGGGCGCCGCGGCGGATCTGGTTTGTGGACTCGATGCCGCGCACGGCGACGGGGAAGGCGCAGCGAGCGGTGTTGAGCGAACGGTTCCTGGCGGCGGCCAGGGGGACGGGTCAGGAGACGCAAGCAGGCGGATCAACATGAAGCAAGTTTCGTATACGACACCAAAACGTAGACATAAGCGGCTATTTCATATATGATGCCGAAACAGGGCCCCGATCCCTGTTTGCTCCCGAGGTGATCCGTATCCCATATCGGTTCGCGCGACATCCCGCGGGTGGAGAGCAGGATGGACGGCCAGCGTTTCGACGAGTTGACCCGGTTTCTTGGCGCCTCCCTGAGTCGTAAGCGCTTTCTGGCGTTCCTCACGGGTATCACCGCGTCGGTATCCGCGGCGGGCGGCGCCGAGGGTGGCGCCGCCAAGGGGTCCCGACGGCGCAAGCAGCACAAACGGCGCGGCCGCGGCGGTGTCAGCCAACAGGGAACAAATGGTACGTGCGGTTCGGCGTGCCAAACGGAACTGGATTGCACGGGGTGCCCCAATGCCGTCTGCTTCGACGTTGGGAACGGGAACGAGTGCCTGAGCTCGTGCGGCGTGAGATGCGCAACCGACGGGGACTGCAGCGAGCTTCCCGGGAATTGCACGTGCGTGGCCGAAGCCGGCGGTCAGTGCCTCTGCGACGAAGCCTGCAGCGATATCTGCACGGGCTTCTGCGAGAACGACGACGACTGCTTTGCCGACACCCTGGGCTGCGTCTGCGATACGGACGCCAACCAGTGCGTCACGGTGACGTGCGGTGGCTTCTGCACAAAAGATGCAGACTGCCCCGGCGCTTTGCGGTCGCGTGCGCCGGACTGCATTTGCGACGAGAGTTCGGGCCGCTGCGTGACGCAGATTTGCGGCGGCAACTGCTCGACCCAAAGCGACTGCCGGTTCTTGTCTGGCTGCAGCTGTGGCAACGACGACTTCTGCATCACCGACACGTGCGGCGGCTCCTGCGTCAAGGACGACGATTGCGCGGATGCTCCCGGCTGCATCTGCGATGAGAGCACGGGCCAGTGCGTGACGATTACGATCACCTGCGCCGGCGTCTGCTTCAAGGACGCCGATTGCCCGGAACTGGAGAACTGCTCCTGCACGATCAACGTCAACCCCGCGCGGATTGGCGCGGAAGGGATCGATCCTGGTTCCTGTGTCACGCGAACCTGCCCCGGCGCATGCTCCAGCAGTAGCGACTGCACCGCGCAGGGCCAGGACAATTGCGTTTGCTTCCTTGGCGCCGAGATCGATGTCGCGGCGGCGGTCAACGCCGAAGGCCCGGCGCCGGTTGGCGCATGCGGCGAGTGTCTCGGCGCCGGGGGGCTCTGCAATGCCTCCACCGAGTGCTGCGGGCAGCTTGTCTGCCAGGGCGGCCGCTGCGGGCGCAAGCGCAAGCCGAAGAAGAAGGAGCGCTGCGCCGGCGCCGGCAAGGCGTGTTCGCAGGATCCCGGCTGCTGCGCGCAGTCGATCTGCTACCGGGGCCGGTGTGGCGAGAAGGACACCCACTGCGACAGCGACAACGAGTGCGCGCGGGGGTACAGTTGCGTGGGCGGGCGGCTGACGGGTGGCCACCGCCGCTGCCGCCGCAACCGGCGCAAGCCGCCGCGCAACCGGCGCAACCGGGGCTAGGGCCCCGTCCAGGG
>CALMZR010000208.1 GCA_937870845.1 uncultured Chloroflexota bacterium | reverse complement strand
GAAGCCAGCCTGCGCGCCGAACCCCTCGTCCTGGAGGTGACCGTGCCCGCCGATAGCCAGGAGCTGCACATGATCCTTGACGGGGACAGCGACGGCCGCGCCGCCATCTCGGGCATCATCACCGCCACCGGCGCCACGATCCTCGGCATGCGCAGCGAAGAGATGAGCCTGGAAGAAGCCTTCGTGACCATCACCAACCAGAACGTCACCCGCCTGGCAGGCGCAAACGCGTGAAGACGGCGAGCCGAGGCGGAAGGCGGAAGGCGGAAGGCGGGAGCGGGGCGCCCGTCCCCAACGGCGTCGCCGATCACCCCATCCCCCCGACACCCGGCGCCCGACGCCCGACACCCTCGTCCCTCCGCCGGCGCGTCACGGCAACCATCGCCCGCCAGGAGATCCGCGACGCCGTTTTCGGCTGGCCGCTCTACCTCACCGCCGCCGTCGGGGTGCTCATCGGCACGCTGCTCGTCTACAACGTCTTGCAGGCGGTCGGCGAGAGCGGCTTGCAGATCGTCGGCCGCCCGCTCTACGGCTCGGTGGTGGTCGTCGCCTCCCTCGCCGCGGTCTTTCTGATGGGATGGGCGGCGCTCTCCATCGCGCGCTCCCGCGATCAGGGCGCCCTGCGCGTCCTCTTCTTCGCCCCCGTCGATGCCGTCAGCCTCCTCGCCGCCCACGCGCTGGCGGCGCTGGCCATGTATGCACTGCTCATGCTCCTGACCGTGCCCGCGCTGGCGTTGCTGGCGTGGCTCGTCAATCTGCCGTTTTCGCCGCTGCTGCTGCTCGGTGTGCTCGTCTCGCCGGCCTTCGTCGCGCCCGCGGTCGGCATCGGGCTGTTCCTCTCCGCCATCGCTGGGACCGCGCGCGGGGCCATGTTCACGTTCGGGGTGGTCGTCGTTGTCGCGCTAGCGATCCAGTTCGGCTACACCGCCCTGGTGCAGTCGCCGCCGGACAGCCCCTACTACGACGCGCTGCTCTTCCTGCGCGACGTGCTGCGCACGGCCCGCGACGCGCTGCGCTGGATCTCGCCGCTGGCCCTGGTCGGCGAAGGGCTCGACGCGGCGCTGCGCGCGAACTGGCGCGAGCTGGGCCGCTACGTCATCGCCGGTTTCGCCGGCGGCGCCGTCTGGCTGGCGCTGGCCGGCTGGGCGCTGCGGCGCCGTGGAGTCTTGCCATGAACCGATCGCCGTTTCTCGTCATCGCCCTCATCCTCTCCTTCGCCGGCGTGCTCTCGACCGTGACGGATCGCGCCGCGGCGCAGTTCGAGCGGGGCGAGCGCGCCTTCGTCTACGGCGTCAACGCGGCCATCCCCGACAACTTCGTCGGCACCTTCGCCCCGCCCTCGGCCGAGACGATCTACCTGCTGGCCGGCCAGCCGAGCATGGTCTCCCCCCGCTACACCGAGGTCGCCTTCTGGCCCATCACCAACGAGTACCAGCCCGACTGGACCATGCTCAACGAACCGGCCCCGGGGACGCTGGAGATCCTGCAGAACGGCGCCGTCATCGCCGAGGCCGCCCCGACCGAGTACACCATCCACTTCGAGCAGAGCGAGGGCGTCACCACCGCCGAGCTCTTCCTGGGCGACGAGGCGGTGGCGGCAGACGAGCGTTTTCGGGCGCGGCAGGAAGCGTTCCAGGAGGCCTCCACGGCCTACTTCGCGGCCGAGCGTGAATGGCAAGCCGCCGTCGAGGAGGCGAATGCCCGTCGCCAAGCGGGCGAACCCGTCGAGATCCCGCCGGCGCCGCAACGACCCGACCCCATCGGCATCCACAGCAACGGCCTCAACCAGGGGATGCCGATCGATCTGCCGCCGGGGAGCTACGCCATCCGCCTCCGCGCCGCTGACGGGACCATCACCCCCGGCAGCGAGCGCGCCGTGCAGGTCTTCGCTGCCCGCCGCGTCGGCGTCGGCTACACTGTCGTGCCGCAGACCCGCTGGACCACCCCCGACGAGTCCCCCGCCCCGACCGACGTCATCTTCGGAGCCGCCGACAGCAACCTCTACCTGGAGCCGCGCGTGGCGCGGGAGCTGCCCGCCCGCTCCTGGGCGCTCCTGCAAAACCCGCAGCGAGCCGCCGCCGACGCCGGCGACTGGGTCTGGGTCAATGGCGAGCTGCTCATCGACGCCACCCTCCAAATCCTGCAGGGCGGCCAGGTCATCGCCGAGGAGCCCCTCACCGCCTACGACGTCGACCAGGTCCCCGGCCGCCAGCTCGGCTACGACGTCGTCCCGCACGACCCGGAAGACGCCGGAGCGCCGGACTTCGAGGCGTACCCCCTCCCCCTGGCCGCGATCGGCGCGCGGTACGAGGTCCGCCTTATCGGCGACGACGGCCAGCCCATGGCCGGCAGCCTGCGCGAGGTGCGCGTCCCGGCCGACCCGCCCGTCTCCCGCCTCTTCGTCCTCTCCGCCCTGCCGCTCGTCCTCGGCGCGCTGGTCATCACCCGCCGCCAGGGCCGTGTGAAAATGCCCCGCGCCGCCGAGAGCTAAGGATCGGCCGTGGTGTACGACCTCGTCGTGCTCGGGGATCTGGTCGCCGATCTGGTCGTGCCAATCGAACGCCTCCCTTTGGAGGCGAACAACCACGGCTGGGCCGAGGGCATCTTCGTCGAGCCAGGCGGCGCCGGCAACGTCCTCGTCGCCGCGCGCCGGCTCAATCTCTGTGTGGCCGCCCTCGGCCACGTCGGGGCCGACCGCTATGGGCAGGAGATGCTCGACGCGCTCGACGCCCAAGGCGTCTCCCTGAACGAAACCGCCATCCTCCCCGAGCGCGCCACCGTCCTCTGCATGGTCCTGGCCGACACGCTCGGCCAGCACGTCTACCTCGGCATCAAGGACGATCTCGGCCTCTGGCCGTTCCCCGCACACTGGCGGGATGTCATCGCCGCCTCCCGCGCGCTCTACACCGACGGCTACACCCTGCGCGACATCCTCGCCCCCGACGACGTCTTCGCCGCCTTCGCCGCCGCCCGTGCCGCCGGCGTCCCGAGCTTCTTCGACCCCGGCCCCAGCGTCGAGTTCATCCCGCGCGAAACCGTGGTCCGCGCCCTCGGCGCCTCCGACGTCCTCCTCCTCACCGAACCGGAAGCGGCCTGGCTCGTCGGTGAGCAGGACCGAGAGGCAACGGCCCGCGCCCTCCTCGCCCTCGGCGCAACCACGGTCGTGCTGAAACTCGGCGCCAACGGCTGCCTGGTCGCAAACCAAACCGAGACCATCCACGTCCCCGCCTTCCCGGTCGAGGTCGTCGACACCGTCGGCGCGGGCGACTCGTTCGCCCCCGCCTTCATCGCCGGCTGGATCCGCGGCGGCGACCTCCGCGCCTGCGCCACGCTCGGCAACGCCATGGGCGCCCTCGCCGTCACCCAGCGCGGCGCCGGCGCCCGCATCCCCCCGCGCGAACGGCTGCTCGATATGCTGAAGGATCGCCCGGAGGCTCTGGCGCTTACGGGGTGACGGGGTGTCAGGGTGACAGGGAGAACCGACCCCTGACACCCCGTCACCCTAACACCCCGACACCCACAGAGAGGAGACCATGATCGTTCAAATCTATTCGCTGACCCATCCCGACGACGTCCGGCTGCTGGTTGAGCTCGGCGTCGAGCACATCGGCGTCGCCCCGAGCGGACAGGGCTTGCGCTCCGAGCTGGAGCACGAGCAGGTCAAGGAGCTGTTCGCGCTGATACCGCGGGTCTCGCAAAGCGTCGCGCTGACGGTGCGCACCGATCTCGACGCCATCGTGGCCATGGCCGAGGACGTGCAGCCAGCGATCGTCCACGTCTGCTATGGGACCGACGACGTCGGCGTCGAGGATCAGCGTCGTCTGCGCGAGATGCTCCCTGAGGGCGCGAAGCTGATGAAGGCCATCGAGGTCGGCGGCCCGGAGACGGCCGAGCGCGCCATCGCCGCCGCCGAGCGCTTCGCCCCCGTCAGCGATTTCTACATCCTCGACACCGACGACCCGGCGATCCCCGGCATCGGCGCCGCCGGCACGGTCCACGACTGGGACATCAGCGCCGAGATCGTGCGGCGCGTCGGCCAGGACGTCCCCGTCATCCTCGCCGGCGGCCTCAGCCCGGACAACGTCGCCGAAGCCATCCGGCACGTCCGCCCCGCGGGCGTCGACTCCTTCAGTTGGACCAACGACCCCGCCAACAGCCGCCGCAAGGATCCGGATCGCGTCCGCGCCTTCGTCGCGAACGCCCGCCGCGCCGCGGCCGAGCTGGGCCTGTAGCTCAGCAATGGCCCCGCCGGCGCGCGAGTTCGATCTGGTCGCCGTCGGCAGCCTGGCCATCGACCACATCCACCGCGTCACCGTCCTGCCGAAACGCGATGCGGGAGTCGCCATCCTCGACCGCCGCTCAGGCCCCGGCGGCGTCGAGGGGAACATCGCCGCCGCCGCCGCCAGCCTCGGGCTTTCCGTCGGCATGATCGGCTACGTCGGCGCCGACGACGCCGGCGAGATGATCCTGGCCGATTTCCGCGAGCGTGGGGTGGATGTCTCCCGCTTGCAGGTCGGCGCCCCCGGCGACACCGCCTACACCTATGCCTTCGTCGACCCCCGCGGCGACCGCATGATGATGACCGGCGGCAAGGGCGTCCGCGGCCTGAAACTGGATGAGGACGACGACGCCTACATCCGTCGCGCCCGCGCCGTCTCCACCTCCGGCTACCTCCCCTGGCCGCTCCTGCAACGGGTGGCCGGCGTCTGCGCGGAACCCGGCGGCCCCCTGCTCTCATTCGATCTGCCCGGCGAATTCGACGACCTCGAAGGGCGGGGTTTCCTGCCGGAGCACATGGAGGCGCTGCTGCCGAGCATCGACCTTTTCCTGACCAGCCGGGAGAGTCTCTTGTCGTACGCCGGCGCGGCCACCATCGAGCACGGCTTGGCGTACCTGCGCGCCGGGGGTATCCGGCGCGCGGCCGTCAGCGACGGCGCGCAGGGCGTGCACTTGTTCGAGGTCCACGATGGTCGCGGAGAACACCATCGTCTGCCGGCGTTTCCCGTCCAGGTGGTCGATACTACCGGAGCGGGCGACGTCCTCCACGCGGCGCTGGTGGCGGAGTGGCTGCTCGGCGAGCGGCCGGCGGATTTGGCCGGGAGGGTGGCGGCCGCCGCGGCGGCGCTGGCGTGCCGGGGATGGGGTACGCGATCCGCCCTGCCGTCGCGGGATGAGGTCGCTGCACTGGTTGGTGAGCCATAGCGCGATCCCTCGGCCCGTCGCGTGCCCCATCGACAACGGTTTGCGTCGCGCCACCGGGGCATGACGTTTTGACATCGCGGACAGGAGGCAAGGCAATGGACGGAACGCGATCGCACGTGATTCCGCCAAGTGTTGGCGAGTCCGTGGCCATCGGCGGCTTGGGCGTTGTCTTCAAGCTTTCCGGGGAGGAGACGGGCGGTGCGTTTGCCATCGTCGAGCATCCACTCCAACCCGGCGCCCTCGCCGGTCCGCCCCACACCCACGCGCACGAGGACGAGGTATCACTTGTGCTCGAGGGCGAGATCGGCGTGCAGATTGGGGGCGAGATACTGAACGCGTTGCCGGGCGCATACGTAGTCAAGCCGCGGGGCGTGCCGCATACGTTCTGGAACGCCGGGACCGAGCCCGCCAGGGTCCAGGAGATCATCACTCCGGCTGGGTTCGAGGACTATTTCCGCGAGATCGCCGGGGTTGTTGCCGGGGGAGGATCGCCTGACTTCACGAGAATCATGGAGATTGCGGCGCGGTATGGTCTAACGCTGCATATGGATCGGTTGGCCGAGGTGATGGAGCGGCACAACGTGCGACTGTAAAGGCTCCCAGGCAATCGCCAACCCGTATGATGTCCGGTGCGTAACGCAGCGAACGATTGGGAACAGGGAGGATTCATGCCCGACGTAGGAGATCGCGAACGACTGCACGACCACATCCTCGGCAGTCTCGCGGCCGCCGCCCTCGGCGACGCCATGGGCGCCGCCACCGAGCAACACGCCATCCCCGAGATCCTCGCCGAACACGGCGGCCTGCTGCGCGAGCTGCTCGCTCCCTCCAGCGACACCTTTTCCGGCGGCAACCTCCCCGGCCAGATCACCGACGACACCAGCCAGATGTTCGCCATGGCCGAGGCCATCATCGAGGCGAACGGCGACCTCACCGAAGAGGCCTGGGTGCAAAAGCTCCTCTACTGGTCGCAAACCTCCCCCATGGCCCGCATGATGGGCCCCACCACTCGCCCCCTCCTGGAAGCCATCGCCAAAGGCGAGGACACCACCGCTATCGGCCGCGTCGGGACCTCCACCCGCAAGCTGACCAGCTTCGGTACGACCAACGGCGCCGCCATGCGCATCGCCCCCGCGGGCCTCGTCCACCCCGGCGACCCCGAAGCCGCGGTGCAACTCGCCTGGCTCACCTCCCGCCCCACCCACGACACCCAGATCGCCGCCTCCGGGGCCGGGGCCATTGCCGCTGGAGTGGCCGAGGCCCTCACCGTCGGCGCGGACGTCTACTCCGTGACGCAAGCCTGCCTCTGGGGCGCCCGCCGCGGCGAAGAGGTCGGCGCCGCGGAAGGCCGCGTCGTGGCCGGGCCGAGCGTGACCCGCCGCATCGAGATCGTCATCGACGAGGCCCTTCGCGCCCGCGACCTCGAAGACGCCCTGCGCCGCATCGAAGCCAGCGTCGGCAACTCCGTCATGACTGTCGAATCGGTCCCGGCCGCCGTCGGCATCTTCGTCGCCGCCGGCGGCGACCCCTTGGAGACGGTCGTCGGCGGCACGAACATCGGCAACGACTCCGACACCATCGCCGCCATGGCCGGCTCCCTCGCCGGCGCGTTGCGCGGCATCGCCGCCGTCCCCGCCGACCTCGTCGCCACGGTCAAATCGGTCAACAGCGAGGACATCGACGGGATCGCCGAGGGGTTGACGGAGATCGCCTGGGCACGAACGAAGTCGTGAGTCGTAAGTCGTGAATGAGTCGGCGCGCTGGCTCGCCACGACGACCGACATTCGACCCACGACTCACGACTCACGACTCACGACTCACGACTCATGACTCCGGAGGATGCATGCGCCGTTTCCTGATCGATACCGATACCGCGTCCGACGATGCCGTGGCCCTCGTCATGGCCCTGAAGTACCCGGACGTCAAGGTCGAAGCCATCACCGTCGTGGCCGGGAACGTGCCACTGGAGCAAGGCGTGCAAAACGCCCTGCACACGGTCGAGCTGACCGGCGTCGAGGCCCCGGTCTACAGCGGGCTGGCCGCGCCCCTGCT
>CALMZR010000207.1 GCA_937870845.1 uncultured Chloroflexota bacterium | reverse complement strand
GCTTTTTGTGCGGTCGTGAAGCGCGCGGTCGGCGGCAGGTTGAGAAAGTCGCCGTGTTCGGTGAGCCGGGAAGGGTCGGGCTCGACCAGGCCGGCGAACTCCATGCGGCCCTGGGCACGGAAGGGGGCCCAGATATCGCGGATCCAGCGGGCCCCCATGCTGCCGGCGCCGAGCATGAGACAGCGGTAGGTCACGCTTGCGTCTCCCTGATGATTGAACGGCGGGCCGCAGCACCCGTGTCATGCTGAACCCGCAGGCGAACCGCCTTGGCTTCTGAGACAGCGAGTCCCATTGAGTCGAGATGCTTCGCTTCGCTCAGCATGACACCTGAGATGAGTGGCGGCGTCGAGGCATGACGGCGTCCAGAGGCCGCTGCAACACGTGGCGCCGCGGCTGTTTCGCGGCCGCAAGGTTGCCAACCGCGACCCCCGCGCCAGAGTTGGCAATCTTGGCAATCTTGGCAATCTTTGCCGGCGCGGCGCGATGTCTGCCAGCATCCACATGCCGCCTCAGCCCCGATCGTACGCCTCGATGACTTTCGCGAACTGCTCCAGCGTTTCCAACGTGCAAGGACTTGGGGTGGCCCGGTAGTTTCGCAGGCCGAGGGCGGCGAAGGCGTGCATGGTCGCTGCCATCTCGTCGACGGTTCCCTTGTAGGGCTTCCAGTCAAACGGATGCTCTCCCATGGCGAACTGCGTACCTCCGGTGCGGATCAGCCCTAGCGGGTCACGGCCGACGGCGAGGCAAGCCTCGTCGAGCGCCTGCATCTTCTCAACGACGATCCGCGGATCGTTCTGCCAGTCGGCGTCCCAAGCATCGGCGTAGAGCGCCGTCAGGCGCATCATGCGCGGTTGCTGCGCGCCAAAGAGGATGGGAGGCCCGCCCTCTCGCCAGCGCGGGCCGCGGGGGAAATTCACCGCGTCGCGGGCCTGGTAGTGCTGCCCCTCGAAGTCAGCGCGGCCGGTGCGGACGAGGGGGGAGATGATGTGCAAGGCCTCCTCGAACCGGTCGACGCGGTGGTCGTAGGGGAGGCCGTACATGCGGTACTCGTCCTCGTGCCAGCCGCAGCCCAGGCCGAGGACGAAGTTGCCCTGGCTGATCTCGTCGATATTCTCGGCCATCTTGGCGATGGAGCCGGGGTTGTGGAACGAGGTGGCGGCGACCATCGTGCCGATCGGTGTCCCCGGAAGCGCCGCGGCGATGCCGGCGACGGTGGTCCAGCACTCCCAGACGCCACGGGCCTCGCCGCCGTGGCGGTCGAGCTTCAATTCAATATGAAGTGGTCGGGGAGCCACAGCATGTCGAAGCCGATGTCGATGGCGAGTTGCGCCATGGCGACGGTGTCCCAGAAACCGTCGCGGGGGGAGTCGTTGGCGACGGCGTTCTGCTCGGCGATGGGGAGCATGAGGCCGAGGCTCATGGGGCGGTTGTGCTGCATGGCGGGCCAGCGGCCGTGCTGGACGACGGGCTCGACGCCCGTTCTGGGTTCGCGCGCTTCGATGCTCATCGATTCTGGCTCCCTCGTTGGCGTATCCGGTTCTACGCTCCGGTGGTGATGACGCGGAGGTCGTCATCATCGCCCAAGTTCAGCGTTCTTGCGCCGACTCGCGCGACGCCTCGTCCGCTTCGAGCGCTCGGTCGAACCAGACCATGTCGCGGTGGGGGAGGCCGTTTTCGCGCTCGGCGGGGTCGTAGCCCTTTTCGGGGGTGAAGTAGTCGCGCTCGATGCGCCAGAGGCGGAAGCCGGCCTTTTGGTAGAAGGCGATCTGTCCGATGCCGGCGTTGCTCGTGCCGACGATGACGCGGCGGGTTCCTCGTTCGTGGAGATCGGCGAGCACCGCGACGAGCATCTTCTGTCCCAAGCCCTTGTTGTGCTGGTCTTGGGCGATGGCGACGGCTTTCAATTCGGCCGTCGCCGCATCGTCCGGTACGGGCAAGACGTGCGTCGCGCCGAGCGGTTCGCGGTACCGCCCGACCTTTCCCCAGAACACGTACAGGTCGCCTTCCTGGAGGTAGCCGCGCAATGGCTCCGGCTCGTCGGCCAGCAGGAGGAGCGGCAGGAAGCGTTCGCGCTCCGGGCCGGGGGGAACGCGCTGGATGCGTGGCGGATCGTCGTCGTTCACATTTCGTCCTCCGACTTCGACTCTCGGCTACGCTGTGCCCGGCATCCGCGAGGAGATGCGGTAGCCCAATCGGGCGAGCAAGGAAGCATATGACGGACGCCGACGTTGGGGGAATGGCCCCAGAACTCGACGTAGCGGAAGCCCCTATTGGGAAGCCTCCCTTGCGCCGTCGCATTCCGCGCTACCTGGTATCGCTGCCGGAGCGGATCGCGCGCGCCGGGGCCGCGCTCGCCGGCGGGGCGTTGTACGAGACGAGCCAGGTGGCGCTGCCCCAGTTCGTGCGCGGATCGAAGCTCTATCAGGCGACGATCGACCGGCTGCTGCGCATCACTATCGAGTGGGTGGGCGACGTGCGCAACGTCTATGCCGACGAGGAGATGTCGGCTGGAGAGCTGGCGGCGCGCAAGTTCACCGGCAACATCGTGGAGTTCGCCAGCATCTTCGCCGTCGGGTTTTCACCGCTGTGGCTGCTGGCGGCGGCCTCGGACATCCTGGGCGGCTCGAAGGCGTACCTGCGGGCGCTGGTGGAGGAGCTGAAGGCGGAAGGACATCTGCCGCCGGACACTGACGTCGCCTCGTTCGAGGATCTGCTCGGGCGGTTGGAGACGGGATCCGGGGTGCTGGCCGACGCCATTGACGTGCCGCCGATGACGGTGCAGGACGCGCGCGCGTCGTTCGAGACGTTGCGGCGGCAGGCGAGCGATCTGCCGTCGAGCGACGATCTGGCGGCGCTTCTCCATGAGATGCAGGCGGTGGCGCAGGCGGAGGGGCGGTCGGTGCGGGATGTCTCGGCGGCGCTGACGCTGGCGGCGGCGCGGGCCGGCATGCAGATGGGCAACGTCCACATCTTCGACTTCTACCGGGAGGCGCTGGGGGCGATCCGGGAGGAGGGGTTGCTAAGATTTCTGCGGCGGGCGGCGACGCCGTACGTCGGGCGCGCCGGGCGACATTTCGACCCGCGGGCGGGGACGTACACGGAGCGGTTCGTCGACTGGGTGGCGGCGCGCCGCGGAAATGGGCGGTCATCCGGCAACCCAAACGCCGAAAACCGACGTAAATTTGGGCAAAGCGCCTGACGTGGGCGTGACGGCTGGGCACGGATGGGACCGATGCAGGGTTCGAATGGGTACACGTCTCGCCACTGGAGTAAACGATCATTAACCGTCGCCCTCACCGCCGACCGCCCACGGGAGTGACGGACTTGCCGCGACGCCTGTCGTTGAGGAACCGCCTGATCCTGTTCGCGGCGGCCTGCCTGCTGCCGCTGCTGGTGGTGATCGCGGTGATCCTGGCCGAGTCGGCCGATGCGGGGCGCGAGCAGGTCCTCGATGCCCAGGCCGCCACCTCGGAGGTGGTGGCCAGCGTGCTGGCGGCGACGCTGGCGGACAACCAGCGGGTGTTGCAGGAGCTGGCCAGCATCGACCGGTTGCGCCGCATGGCGGCGGCTGACGCAACCGACGTCATCGACCAGTTCAGCCGCGCCCATCCGAACCTGTACGGCATGTTCGTCCTCGACTCGCAGGCGAATCTGGTGGCGCAAACCGGGCTCGACCCGGCCCAGTTTCAGCTCCACTCCTCGTTTGCCGCCGCGGTCGACCGGTCGTTGAAGCTGGGTGAGCCCGGCGTCTCCACCACCCTGACGGCCGACGACGAGACGCGCGCGATTGCGTTGACCGTGCCGGTGCGAGCCAGGGACCAGGCGGAAGGGGATCCGATCGGGGTCGTCGGCTCGCTGCTCTCCGTGGAGCGCCTGGGCGCGGCGGTGACGCCGTTCGCCCGCGGCGAGACGCTGATCGCGGTGGTCGCGGAAGGGCAGGTGATCGCCACGCAGGGGGCCGATCCCGCGGTGGCGGCGCTAGCGTCATCGACCGTGCCGCCGGTGGAAATGACCACGCCGGGAACGCTCTCCTACGTCGACGAGACCGGGATGAAGCGGGTCGCCGTCTATACGCCGGTGCCGGGGTCGACGTGGGGCGTACTGGTGACGAATCCCTCCCCGGCCGCGTACGCGGCGAACCGAGCCATGATCGCTCGCTCCATCGCGGCGGTCGCCGCCGCGGCGTTGGTGACGCTGGCCCTCGGGGCGCTGGCAGCCGAGCTGCTGGCGCGGCCGCTGCGCGAGGCCGGGGCCCAGGCCGAGGCGCTGGCCGTGGGCGACTACACGCCCCGCGAGGCGGTGCAGGGCGGCGGCGCCGATATTGCCGCTCTTGGAGCTGCCTTGGGAACGGTGGCGAGCCGGCTTCGCGAGCAGGTGCTGGCGTTGGACGAGGCGCGCGAGGCCGGCGCGACGCAGGCGGGGCAACTGCGGGATTTGAACCGGCGCACGGTGCGTCTGCAGGAGGACGAGCGGCGGCGCATCGCCGGCGACATCCACGACGCGGTTTCGCCGCTGATCACCGGCGCGCTCTACCAGGCGCGGGCGCTGCGGCTGGGGACGCCGGACGAGCCGGGCCGCTCCCTCGTGCGGCGCGACTCGACGCTGGACAGCATCAGCGATCTCCTCTCCAAAGCAATGGAGGAGCTGCACGGGGTCATCTTCGCCCTGCGGCCGCCCGATCTGGACGACATCGGCGTGGTGGCGGCGATCGATCGCTACATCGCGCAGATGCAACGATCGGGGCTGACCGTCCACCTGGAGGCGGAGGCGGATCCGCCGGCGCTGACGCCGGAGGTGCGCCTGGCGATCTACCGCATCGTACAGGAGGCGCTGCATAATGCACTGCGGCACGCCTCGGCCGACGAGGCAGTGGTCCGCCTCGAGACGGTGGACGACATGTTGCGGGTGACGATCCGCGACAACGGCGCGGGGTTCAACCCGCAGGCGGCGGCGCGGCCGACGGCGCTGGGGCTGCTGAGCATGCGCGAGCGGGCGGCGGCGATCGGGGCGACGTTCGCGGTGATGTCGCGGCCGGGGGACGGCACGACCGTCACCATCGAGCGACGGCTGGAACCGGAGATGACGAGCGTGCCTGAGCTGGCCCCGGTCGAGGAGTTGCCAGAATTGGCGAACGGTACGGCGAAACGGATTCCGGCATGATCTCGGTGTTGCTGGTCGACGACCATCCCGTGGTGATCGAGGGGTTGCGCAAGGTGCTGGCCACGGCGGGCGACCTGACCGTGACCGGCGAGGCGCACGACGCCTCCGGGGCGATCGAGAAGACGCGGGCGTTGCACCCCGACGTGGTGCTGCTCGATCTGCGCATGCCGGGGGCGAGCGGGGTGCAGGCGACGCGCCGGCTGCGCGAGGTGGACGACGACGTCGCCATCATCATCCTCACCTCCTATGGCGACCAAGCGTACGTCCGCCAGGCGCTGGAAGCCGGCGCGGACGGCTATCTGCTCAAGAGCACGCCGCCGGAGCAACTGATCGCCGGCATCCGCTCCGCCGCTCGCGGCCGGCGCCAACTCAGCCCGGAGCTGCTGGACGGGGTGCTGATCGAGTTCGGCGGCCTGGCGCGGGAGCAGACGCAACGTACGACGGATCTCTCCGCCGACGACCTCGAAATCCTGCGCCGCGCCAGCAAAGGCGCCACCAACCGCGAGATCGGCCTGGCCACCGGCCGTACCGAGGTGGCGGTCAAGAAGCGGCTGCAGGTGATCTTCCAGAAATTAGGCGCCGTCGATCGCGCCCACGCCGTGGCCGAGTCGATCCGGCGGGGACTCATCTAAGGCTATCAGCTATCAGTCAGTGGCCGCCGGATTCCTGAACCGAACACAAACTCGCTTGCTCGCGGATCACCTACTCCGGTCGAAAACTGATAGCCGATAGCCGATAGCTGATAGCCCGACCCGAACGTGCGGATAACCGTATCCGTTCGGGGCAGTGACGGGTGGTTGCGGGTTCCTACAATGCGGGGGTGGAGCGAGGCCGACATGGCCGCGCTCCGGGCGACCGAAGGCTCCGCCCCCGCGCCGCACCGAGGCGATCGTGCGGACGATGGAGCCGACCCGCCACCCGCGTCGCCAGCCACGACGCGAGGCATTCTTCCCTCCCGAGGCGTCGGCCGCGCGGCTCCATCCCGCCGCGCGGCCGCTCTCGTGATTTGACCTCACCCCAACCGCCACCCAGAGAGTCCCCGGCCCTTCGCGAAGGGAGGGGGGCTCTTGCGGGCGGCGTTGAGTCCAAATCGTTCTCCCTTGTCCCCGTGTGCGGGGAGACTCCCCCCTCTGTCCTAGGGTGCTCGCGGGGGGCAGGGCCGGGGATGAGGGGCGCTCGCCGCGCGGGGGTTCAAACACGAAACGGCGCCTGCTCCGTGACTGGAGAAGGCGCCGTTCCGCTTCCCTCCCGCGCAAGGGTCGGTGTGCGCGGTTGGCCCGGGGGTAGGCTTGGGGGTCAGATCATGCGGCGGCGGAGTGCGAGGCTGGCCGCGCCGGTGGCCAGGGCCACGAACGTTGCCGAGGCCGCGACGATGCCGGCCGGCATTCCGATGCCCGTGTCGGGCAGCCGCGTGACGACGACTTTGCCGGGCGGCGCGACCGGGGCAGGTTTGGGCTTTTCGCGGTACACCGGAACCGGGTAGACCGGGACCGGCTTGTACGGCGGCTCGCAGCAGATGGGGACGATGCCGGGGGTGGCGACGGTGTCACCGACGCCGATGGCGTTGCCGGCGTTGCCGCCGGAGTTGATGTCGCCCAGGGAGATGGCGCCGCCGTCGGCGGAGGCGGTGGAAACGCCGCCATTGCCGGCGCTACTGGTGATGGCCCCGCCGTTTCCGGCGCGGCCGCCGTTGATGGCGATGTTGCCGTCGCCCCCGGAGGCGTCGGCGATGGCCGTGCCGCCATCGGCGCTGACGGTGATGATGGTTTCGTTGGTGACCGCGCCGCCGTCGATGACGACGCCGCCAAGCGTGTTGCCGCAGGCGTCGTAGCCGCCGTACGTGTCGCCGACGGCGATGGCGCCCCCGACGTTGCCGCCGGAGTTGACGTTTTCGACAGCGATTGCGCCGCCGTCGGCCGAGGCGCTGGCGATGCCGCCGTTGCCGGCGACGGCGGTTTCGGCGTTGTCTCGGTCGCGGTCGTTGCGGTTGCGCTTGTTGTCGTTGCTGTTGCGCTTCTTGTTGTCTTTCCTGTCGCCGCCGATGGCGGCGAGGTTGTCGTCGCCGCCGGAAGCGTCGCCGATGGCGGTTCCGCCATCGGCGCTGAGGTCGATGGAGGTGGTGTTCGTGATATCGCCGCCGTAGATGGCGACAGTAGCCGGGGCCGTGCCATCGACGCAGACGGGGGCGATGTACTCGGTGGGGGCGCCGGGGTAGGACTCAGCCCGGATGCCGGGCGCCGAGACGAGGAGGCCCGCGGCGACAAGCGCTGGGATGATCAGAATCGGGATATTGGAAGCACTGCCTGAACGAGGTGGCTGACCGCGACGGAACATCGTCGGCCTCGCTTCGCGGGGCGGCCATGCGGGTGGCCGCGAGGCGGGATGGCTCCCTTCAGCGCCGGCAGGGTTTGTGTTTTGTGCCGGTCTGTCACCATGACGCGCGGCTCGACTTGTTGGTTACGCGAGGTTGCCTGGGGAGATGCGGCCGACGGGCGCGGCAAGCAGCGCCCCTACGGCTGAGAGGCGAGATCGAAGCCGCACCACTCGGCGATGGTGAGGGCGAGGGCGACCGTTGCTTGGTGCAGGTCGCGCTCGGCGACGTGCTCGTCGGGTTGGTGGGCGACGCTGGGGGCGCCGGGACCGAAGTTGACGGTGGGGATGCCGGCGTTGACGAGGAGACCCATGTCGGTGTGGCTGGACATCCCTTCCATGCGGCTCAGGGCGCCGGCGATTTGGGCGGCGCGGTGCAGGAGCTGGGGGAGGGGGTGGTCGGCGGGGGTTTCGCCGCAGTCGGCGTCGACGAGCCATTCCAGGGTGGGCGGGTTCTCGCGGAGCCAGTCGTTGCTTTGCGCGACCTCGTGGAAGAACGATTCCAGCTCGGCTTTGACGCGGCCGCCGAGCTGGCGCTCGTCCTTTTCCGGAGGCAGGTATTGGGCGTCGAAGGTGATGCGCATCTGGCCGGCGTAGGCGGTGGGGAACTCGCCGGCGTCGAGCATGGAGACGCAGACCTGGCAGGGGAGGGGGAGGAGCGGGTGGCGCTTGGCGGGGTCGGCGGCCCAGCGGGCGTTGAGGGCGTCGATGGCGTCGAGCACCATACGGCCGAGGGGGATGGCGTCGACGGCGCCGCCGTCGCGCCAGTGCGGCTGGGGCATCTCGATGTGGCTGGCGCGTCCGGGGATGGTTACTCTGCCCCAGAGGATGCCACGACATAACGGCGCGACGTTGAGATCGGTCGGTTCGGGGATGATGGCGCCGGCGGCGCGGTAGCCGCGGTCGACCACGGCGAGCGTGCCCAGGCCGCCGGCTTCCTCGTCGACGACGGAGGCGAGGAGGACGTCGCCGCGGAGGCGCACGCCGGCGGCGCGCAGAACCTCCAAGGCGGAAACGGCGGCGGCCATGCCGGCTTTCATGTCCGCGGCGCCTCGGCCGTAAATCTTCCCGTCGCGGCGCTCGGCGGCGAAGGGGTCGCCGGTCCAGCCGTCGCCGGGGCTGACGACATCGGCGTGGCCGAGGAGCATCAGGGATTGGCCGCCGCCTGAGCCGGGAAGCGTGGCGACGAGGTTTGGCCTGCCGCGGAAGTCGCGGTCGGGGTAGTAGCCGGGGCCGCCCGCGTGCTTCGCCAGCTCGGCGGCGCTCGGTTCCCAGCGGTCGAGCGTGGCGCCGAGCGGTTCGAGGCAGGCGGCGAGGATGTCCTGGACATCGCCTTCGCGGGAAGGTTCGCGATAGTTAGTGAAGTAGGGGTTGACGCTGGGGACGCGGATGAGGGATTGGAGGAGGGCGATGGTGGATTCGTGGTGGTCGGTGGCGGTGGATGTGATGAGATCCGTGAGTGCGGCGTTTGTATTCATTCTCTGAACCCTTCTCCCCTCGTGCCCCTCACCCCAACCCCTCTCCCCGCGCGCGGGGAGAGGGGTTATTTTCACCCCGCGAACACGCGTCGCGGATTGTCGACAAGCAGCATCTGAATGTCCTGTTCCGTGAAGCCGTGGCGGCGGAGGCGGGGGACGAAGTGGTCGAGGATGTGGGCGTAGCCGGTCCCGCCGTAGCGGACGAGCTGGATCTTGATGAAGACGTCCTGGGAGATGAGGACGCTGCCGAGGAGGCCGGCGTCGCGGAGGCGGGCGAGGGCTTCGGCGTTCTCCTGGTCGGAGGGGGATTGGGCCTGCTGGTCGGCGTAGAAGTAGTCCATGCCGATCATGTCGTATTCGAGCCAGGCGCCGCGGTTCGCGAGGCCGGCTTGGTAGTCGAAGTCCTTGCCGGACGGGTTCATGTGGCAGAGGATGGTTTTGCGCAGGTCGCCGCCTTCTGCGGCGACGACGTCGAGGACGCGGCCGCCGTGGCGCTCCCAGCCGGGGAGGTGGACCTCGAGGGGGACGCCGGTCGCATGCTGCGCGCGGGCGGCGGCGCGCAGGACCTTTTCTTCTTCGGCGGTGAAGTCCTTGGAGATGCCGATCTCGCCGATGATGCCGGCGCGGACGCCGTCGACGCCCTCGGTCACGTCTCGCTCGATCTCGGCGGCGATGGCATCGAGACTCATCTGCTTGACGTGGGGCGGGTGGGCAGGGTGGAGGTAGTAGCCCGTACCCATGACGACGTGCAGGCCCGTGGCGCGGGAGATGCGCTGCAGGGCGCGGTGGTCGCGGCCAATGCCGCGGCAGGTGGGGTCGACGATGGTGTTTCCGCCGGCGCAGTGGAAGCGGCGGACCTCGTCGATGGCGGTGGCTTCGTCGAAAAGCTCGCAGTTGTCGCGGCACATGAACGGGTCGTTGTGGAGCAGGCCGAGGATCTCGATGGAGACGGGTTGGGAGGCGATGGGGCGCAGCGAGGCGAGCTCGGAGGGGCGGTGCCAGGGGGTGGCGTCGAGAAGGAGGTGCTCGTGCATGAGGGTGACGCCGAGCTGCTCCGGGGGGATGGGGCCGAGGACGGTCATGACGTCGCTCACGTTGGGGTGCCCTCCATGTCGAATAGCAGATCGGGGGCGTTGATCCATTTGCGCAGGGTCTGGCCGCCGTCGATGAGGAGCGAGGCGCCGGTGATGTGCCGGGCCTGATCCGAGGCGAGGAAGGCGACGGCGGCGGCGACGTCCTCCGGCTGGCCGACGCGCCCGAGGGGGATGCGCGCGGCGAACTCGGCGAAGAACTGCTCCTCACTGCCGCGTTCTTGCTGGCGAAAGCTCAGTTGGGTCTGGATGATGCCGGGGCAGATGGTGTTGGCGCGGATACCGAGCGGGGCGGCTTGCAGGGCCAGCGATTTGGTCATCGCTTCGACTGCGGCTTTGCTGGCCATGTAGGCGGCGCCGCCGGTGATGGTGTCGTGGCGGCCGGTGGAGGAGCCCATGGTGACGATGGCGCCGCCGCCGGAGCGGGCCAGGGCGGGGACGCCGTATTTGCAGCCGAGGAAGACGCCGCGCAGATTGATGGCGATGACGCGGTCCCACTCGTCGGGGGGCATGTCGGCGATGGCGAAGCTGCCGCCGCCGACGCCGGCGTTGTTGAAGAGGACGTCGAGGCGGCCGAAGTGGTTCTCGACGCGGGCGATTGCCGTTTCGACGGCTCGTTCGTCGGTGACGTCGGCTTGGATGGCTAGCGCGCTGGCGCCCTGGGTCGTCAGTTCGTGCGCCAATTGCTCGGCCGCGGTCCCATCTCGATCGAGGAGGGCGAGGGCGGCCCCTTCGGCGGCGAAGCGGCGGGCGGCGGCGCTGCCGAGGCCGCCGGCGGCGCCGGTGATGAGGACGGTGCGGCCATGGAAGCGAGCCGTTCCCCCCTCTCCCATCGCAATGAGCCGGGCGCCCTCCGGGCGGCGGTTGGGGGTGAGGGCCGAGCGCGGCGACTCTGAGCCGAGATTTCTCACGTCGTTCGGAATGACACCTGGGAGTGGGGCGGTCTTCGGGGCTTGTGTAGATGGGGGCCGGTATCCGCCTTCGCGGGGGGCGTTGCTCCAGCTTTGGAGGGACTGGCCGCCGTCGACGACGAGGGTGCTGCCGGTGATGTGGCGGGCGTCGGGGGAGAGGAGGAAGAGGGCGGCGGCGGCGATGTCGTCGGGCGCGGCGGGGCGGCCGAGGGGGATGCGGGCGAGAACGTCTGGTGCGACTTCGGTTGCGGGGTCCGCGACGAGGCCGGCGCAGACGGCGTTGACGCGAACGCCGTTCGGGGCTCCCAGGAGCGCCTGAGCGCGCATCAAGCCGAGCAGCCCTGCCTGGCTGGCGGCGAAGTTCGCGGCGGCGCCGCAGGAGTCCCACGTGCCGAGGACTGAGGTGATGAAGAGGATAGCTCCACCTGGCGGCAACAGCGGGAGCAGATGCCGGCAGCCCAGCTCGGCGCCCTGCACGATGCTGGAGAAAGGCGCGGCCGAATCGGCGGGGGATTCGCTCACGGCATGGACGAACGCCCCTGGCCGTCGGCCCGCGGCGTCGAGGTCCATCAGAAGAGACGCCCACAGGGCATCGTCCCGGAGATGCCCATGCACGGCGAACGTCGCGTCCGGGTGGAATGCGGCGTCGACGGGGTCGATGGCGGCAACGTCCCAGCCCATCGCGGTCAGCCGGGAGACGATCGCGCCGCCGGCCAGGCTGTCGCTGCCGCAGACGATGGCGAGGGGTCGCGTCTCCGTCATGGGGCAGCCTCGGGCAGCTCGGCGCGGTCGGCGAGGATGTGGCGGAGGGCGACGGTCTGCACGGTGGCCATGGCCGAGAAGAAGACGAAGAGGATCGGCCCGGCCAGGACGAAGGCGGGCACGGCCAGCACGAGCGACGTGACGAGCAGCGAACCGCTGGTCAGCGGGTAGGCGAGGACGATCAGCAGCGCCTGGCGCATGACCTGCCATGCCGACGCATCGAGGCGATGAAGGAGGAGCGGGTAGACGTAGAGACTGGCGGCGAGCCACGCCATGAGCACCAGGGCGATGGGGCCAACCAGCCAGCGCAACGGCTCGACGGGGCTGCGGCCGTAGGAGACGAAAGCGACGACGATGATCGCTGCCCCGGCCAGGTCGAGGAGCGTGACGAGCGTGGCGCGCTGCCAATGCGCCCGGAAGCCATCCCAGAAATCGCCAAGGCGCGCATCGACCGCGGCGTCGTCGAGCTCTTCGGCGACGATGCGGCGGACGAGGGCATAGAGGCCGGCGGTGGCGGCGGGCCAGGTGACGATGGGGAGGCTGGCCAGCAG
>CALMZR010000206.1 GCA_937870845.1 uncultured Chloroflexota bacterium | reverse complement strand
GACGCCGTCGAGCCCGACGACGCGGCCCGCCCATTCTCCCTCGACGGTCGTCTTGCCCTCCAGCTCCATGCCAAGTTCGGCAAAGAACGCGGTGGCGGCCTCGAGATCGTCGACAACGATGAGGACGTTGTCCATCCGCCGAATCGTCATGGTGATTCTCCTTTCTCTTCGCGCGGCCCGTCGTGGCCACTCGTGTCCCTGGGACGGAGCCGGCGCAACATTCTCGACATCCGAGAGCGTGCTGAGTTCTCGTGCAGGTTCAGCGGAACCGCTGGGGCACGGTGAATTTCGGGAACTTCGGGAACTTCCGGGGGAGTAGGGCGCGGCTTTTGTCGTCGCCAATGCTGTCGTGGACGTGGGGCGCTTCGATTACGGCCCGGAGCAGTCGGGTGTTGATGTGTACCAGATCGGACTGGAGCAGATGCAGCGCGAACCTGGAAACTCGGAGCGCCTCATCAATGAGAACGAGCGCTGGCCATCAGCACGGCCCACCGGGCGATCTGGAGAGCAGCCAGTGCTTGCGCCTGATCAACGCTAGGGAAATCGTCGAGAAACTCGTCCAGCGAGTGGTTCCCTTCGAGGTAGTCGAACAACGCGTTCACCGGGACCCGCGTCCCGACGAAGACCGGTTCCCCGCTCATGATCTCTGGATCGCTGTGGACGACCGGCCGAGACGACTCCTCGGCCACGGCCGCCGACGCGGCGCCCGTGGTCGACTCCTCTTCAGGACGCTCGAACGCATTCATCGTTGCTCTGCTCCGCTCTGGCGTCGCTGCCGAGGTGACCGGCCTACCTGCACGACCTGCCCACGATCCAGCATATCCAAAGCGGCCGCGATTTCGCCGGCCAACGGTTGCAGAGCTTCCAGCCGATTGCTCGGCGCCCGCACGACTACGATCCCGAGTTCGATGGCGCCAAGGTTTTGCTGGTAGGGCATATTGCGGTCCATCGTCACGATGGCATCGAATCCGGCCGCTGCCGCCCGCCGCAACAATTCCCCGTTGTGCGTGCCCATCCATCCCAGGCGTCGAACCGTTTGCACCTCATGGCCGACGATGTCCCGCGCGAAGGGCAGCGGCATCGATTCGTCAAAGAGGACGCGCACGAACCGCGTTTAGCAAAACGTCGCGAGAACGCTCAAGGGCCTCAATGGCCTGCTGGCGATCGACGCTCGGGAAGTGGCGCAAGAAGCGGTCTAGGCTGTCGCCGGCAACGAGGTAGTCGAACATCGCGTCCACCGGAACCCGCGTCCCCACGAAGACCGGCGTGCCGCCCATGATCTCCGGGTCGCTGTGGACGACCGGTTGGGCGCGTTCCTCGACGGCGATTGCCGCCGCCGAGGGCAGTTGCTCGTCAGGATGGTCTGAGCCAGCCATCGTGTTCCGCTCCGACGCTGCCCGACTTCCCTACGCCATCGGCGCCGGCGCCGGCGCCCCCACGCCCGCCGCCTTGGGCAGCAAGGCGGCAGCGAGCACCTGATCCAGCGAATCGACCTGGATGAGATCCATCCCCTCGCGGACGACGGCCGGCAGCTCGGCCAAATCCTTGGCGTTGCGGCGGGGGAGGATGAACGTCTTGATGCCGCCGCGGTGGGCGGCCACCGTCTTCTCCCGCAACCCGCCAATCGGCAGCACCCGGCCGCGCAGCGTGATCTCGCCGGTCATGGCCACGTCCTTGCGCACCTGGCGCCCGGTGAGGGCCGAGATGAGGGCGGTGGCCATGGTGATGCCGGCCGAGGGGCCGTCCTTGGGGATGGCTCCGGCCGGGACGTGGACGTGGATGTTGTGCCGGTCAAAAAAGTCGGCGGCCAGCCCATAGTCTCCCGTGCGGGCGCGGGCGTAGGAGAGGGCGGCGCGCGCCGACTCCTGCATCACGTCGCCAAGCTGCCCGGTGAGGATGAGATCCCCCTTGCCGGGCATGATCAGCACCTCGATGCCGAGCAGGTCGCCGCCGACGCTGGTCACGGCGGCCCCGGTGGCCACGCCGACCTCGTCCTGCTCCTCGGCCAGCCCGTACTCGTACTTCGGCACGCCCAGGTAGTCGCTGACCTGCGGCGCGTCGACCTCGACGGAAGCGGGCGGATCATCGCCGGCCAGGATGCGCGCCACCTTGCGGCAGAGCGAGCCGATCTCCCGCTCCAGGTTGCGCACGCCCGACTCTTCCGTGTACTCGCGGATCAGGCGGCGCAGCGCGTCCTCGGTAACGACGAGCTGCTCGGCCGTGAGCCCGTGCGCCTCCAGCGCCTTCGGGATCAGGAACTGCCGCCCGATGGCCATCTTCTCGACTTCCGTGTAACCGGAGACCTCGATGATCTCCATGCGGTCGCGCAGCGCCGGCGGGATCGGTTCGATGAGATTGGCGGTGGTGATGAAGATCGCCTTGGAGAGGTCGAACGGCACCTCCAGGTAGTGGTCGGAGAAGGTGGTGTTCTGCTCCGGGTCGAGGACTTCGAGCAGCGCCGACGACGGATCGCCGCGGAAGGCGTCGGAGCCGACCTTGTCGATCTCGTCCAGCACCAGCACCGGGTTGCGGCTCTTGGCGTCTTTCAGCGCCTTGATGACGCGGCCCGGCATGGCCCCGACGTACGTGCGGCGGTGGCCGCGGATCTCCGCCTCGTCGCGCACGCCGCCGAGCGACATGCGCACGTAGTTGCGGCCGATGGCGCGGGCGATCGACTTGCCCAGGCTCGTCTTGCCCACGCCGGGCGGGCCGACGAAGCAGAGGATCGGGGCGCGCAGCTTGTCCCCCGCCAGCTTGCGCACGGCGATGAACTCGATGATGCGCTCCTTGACCTTCTCCAGCCCGTAGTGGTCCTCGTCCAGGACGCGGGCGGCCTCCAGCAGCTCCAGCCGGTCCTCGGTCTCGACCGCCCAGGGCAGCTCGATCAACCAGTCGAGATAGCCGCGGATGACGCCGATCTCCGGCGAGAAGGGGTGCTGCTGCTCCAGCCGCTCCACCTGGACCAGCGCCTTGGCCTTGACCTCCTCCGGCATCCCGGCGGCGTCGATCTTGTCGCGCAGCTCGGTGGCGGCGGCCGCCTCCGTGCCGGCTTCGCCCAGCTCCTTCTGGATGGCGCGGAGCTGCTCGCGCAGGTAGTACTCGCGCTGCTGCTTGTCCATCCCCGCCTGCGCTTCGGTCTGAATCTGCTGGCGCAGATTGAGGACGTCGAGCCGCTTCTGGATGAGGATGCTCAAACGGCGCAGCCGCTCGATCGGATCGAGCAGCTCCAGGAGTTCCTGCCGCTGATCGGAGGTGAACTCCGGGGAAAAAGCGATCAGGTCGGCGAGCCAGCCCGGCTCCTCGACCCCGCGCACCATGGTGAGCACTTCCTCCGGAACATTCGGCAGCATGCTGATGTAGCTTTCGACCTGCTCCATCACCGCCGTCATCGCCGCTTCCGCCTCGTCGGTCGAATCGACGGGGTCGTCGTGGCGGATGACGCGGGCGACCAGATACGGGTCCTGCTGCACCAGATCGGTGACCAGCCCGCGCGCCAGCCCTTGCAGCACCACGTGGCGGTTGCCGCTGGGGCGGAACTGGGCGATCTCGGCGATGACGCCGACGCCGCACAGCTCGTACTCCTGCGGCGGCGGTTCCGGATCGGGGATCCACTCCGGCTCGCCGTCGAGCCCGGTGTGGGCGGCGGCCTCGATGATGGCGTCGGCCAGCAGCGCCCGCAGCTCGCTGTCGTCCTCGTCCACCCCGTTGGGGTCCGGCTCGGGGAAGACCGGCCGCTCGGTCAGCACCAGGACGTGGCGGTGCTCGCCGCGGGTGGCGCGGTCGACGACGCGGGCGGCTTCCTCGTCCTCGATCGGGAACGGGATCGACATATGCGGCAGCAGCAGCGTCTCGTCGACGACGAGGACGGGGAGCAGGACGTGCGGCGGCTTGCGCACCGAGCCCTTCTTGACGCGCGGTTTGCGGGTGGCGCGTGGCTTGGCCGGCGCCGCGCTCTCGGCGGGCGGCGCGGCCGGGGCGGCGCTCTCTTCTTCGAGCGCGGCCGAGGACCGGTTGGAGGAACGAGGCGACATGAGGCAATCTTTCCAGCTTCCGTCCGAACGCGGTAACCCGCGTCGGTGGCGATGAGGGAGTCGGGAACGGTGGTCGGGCAGGCCGCCGCACCGAACCAGACCCACAAGAACGCGGGCGCGCAGGGCGGCGAATAGCGCTTAAGTGTACCCGGTTTTGGGCGGCTCAGACCAGCGTGGCGGCGCGGATTCGGCCTGGCGTAAAGTCGCATGAGTCGACGGCTTCGCCACCTCCGGTAGGGTACGATGCATCACACTCGGTTCGGCGCGTATTCCGGCTGGCCCGCGCGGGGACCGAACGCCCCGGACGGGAGCGGTGAGCCGACATGCTCAGCAACCACCCCCTGAGGCGGCGCCGCCTCGGATAACCTGAGCCGAGGAGGAATCGTGCTCAAGGCCGAGATCAACGGCCGGCCCGCCACGAGCGACCAACTCGCCGCGCTGGCATTCGCCGGCTACGGCCATTACTCCTCGCTGGAAGTGCGCGGCCACAAGGTGCGCGGTCTCGGCCTCCACCTGAGCCGCTTGCGCGACAGCGCACAGGAGCTGTTCGGCCGACCGCTGGACGGGGAACGGGTGCGCGCCTATCTGCGCCACGCCATCGCCGAGACACCCGGGGACGTTTCGGTGCGCATCAACGTCTTCTCGTTCGATACGCGCGGGCTCTGGTCGGGCGCCGCGGTCGAGCCCGACGTCCTGATCCGGGTCAGCCCGCCGATCCCGGCCGATGCGACCCCGCTGCGGGTGACGTCCGTCGCCTTCGAGCGCTGCCTGCCCCACCTCAAGAACGTCGCCACGATGGGTCTCTGGCGCCACACGCGCCAGGCGCGTCAGGCCGGGTTCGACGACGCGCTGTTCGTCGACCGTGACGGATTCGTCTCCGAGGGGTCGACCTGGAACATCGCGTTCCTGGATGGGAACGAGGTCGTCTGGCCGGCGGCGCCGGCCCTGCCGGGCATCGCCAAGTTGGCAGCGCAGCACGGGCTGGAACGGCTGGGAATCCCCACGCGCACGGAACCGGTTCACCTCACCCGGCTTGGCTCGTACCAGGCCGCGGCGCTGATGAGCTCCATCACCGCCGGTCAGCCGATTGCGGCGATCGACGACATCCACTTCGAGCGAGGACCAAGCGACATGCTGATCGAAACGCTGCACCGCGCTGACGAGGCCGTGCCGCTGGAGGAGATCTAACCGCAGATGGCGAGTCAACAGCAGCGCGCCGATTGGATCGCGCGGGTGGAAGGGTTCGCCCGCGATGCCGCGCCCCGGCTGCGGCCGTTCGCCGCGGCGTTGGTCGACCTCGTCCCTCCGCCGCGCGACGGGAGCGTGCTCGACGTGGCGACGGGGACGGGCATCGTCGCCGTGGAAGCGGCGCGGCGCGCCGGGCCGCACGGGTCGGTGGTGGCCAGCGATTTCATCGCCGAGTGGGAGCCGCACGTGCGCTCAACGGCGGCGCAGGCCGGCGTCGCGAACATCCGCTTCGCGACGATGCCGGCCGACGCCCTGGCAGTGCCCGACGCGGCGTTCGACGTCGTCTACTGCCAATTCGGGCTGATGTTCATGCCCGATCCGGATGCCGCGCTGCGCGAGATGCGGCGGGTGCTGCGCCCCGGCGGCCGGCTCGGCGTCGCGGTCTGGAGCGTGCCCGAGAAGGTCGGCATCTTCCTCATTACGCGCATCGTGGCGCCGGCGGTGCCCCCGGCCGAGGGTGAGCCGTCTCCCTCTCCGCTGGGCATGGGCGCGCCGGGTTTGCTGGACGGACTGGTGACCGATGCCGGATTCCGCGACGTCAGCGTTCATCTGGTGACGCGGCATTACGAGATCGCCGATGCCGAAGCCGAGTGGCAGCGCTGGAGCGCCGACCTCGCCTCGCCGATCGCCCAGGGGTTGCGCCAACTCCCGGCCGGCGAGCAGCGCCGCCTGCACGCCGAAGCCATCGCCGCGTTCGAATCCTTCCGCGATGGCGAAATCATCCGCGTTCCCAGTGAGGCGGTCGTCGCGACGGCGAGTCGCTAACTGTCCAGGGCCGCAATACCGGCGCGGGCTCTCCAGATGGCTCCCCACGCCCGCACCCGCTCGAGAGAGGCCGGCGTCAACCACGGCAGATCGCGTCGCCCCAATCGTGGCGACAGGTCGTTCACCATGGCCGCCGCCGCCCAGGCGTAGAACGGGGCCATGCCGCGGATCGGGCCCGCCGCCTCCCGGTAGCCGCGCCGCCAGCCGGCCGCCAGAAGCCGGCGGACGATCGGGGGGAGCGTTCCCGCGGGGAGTGGAGCGAAACGCAGGATGGACGCCGTGCGGGCCAGGTCCGCCCGCGGGTCTCCCGGCCGGGCATTGGCCCAGTCGAGCACGGCGGTCACCTCACGGCCCTGAACCAGCACGTTCATCGGGTGCAGGTCCAGATGGAGCAAGGCATCGCCGTCGACCGCGTGCAGCAGGAGCAGGCGCCGCAAAGCATCGTCCGGGGCTCCCCAGTCGACCCAGGTGGACGCTTGGCCAAGGCGTCCCGGCGGGACAGCGATCGCGTGGATCGTGGCCTGCGCACGCCCCAGGGCGACGCCGAGGGACCACGTTCGCCACGGACGGGCGATCAGCGCATGCATGAGGGGTTCTCCCGGCATCCAGTCCAGGAGCAGGGCTGGGCGGTCCCGCCACGCTCCTTCGGCATGAAGCTCGGGAACAGGGATGCCAGCATTGCCGGCAAGCCGCATCGCCGCCACCTCACGGCGCGCTACGGCCGCCTGCTCGGGGCGAAACACGCGCAGCGCGAAGCGGGCATCGCCGTGCTCGATCCGCCACATGGCCGTATCCGCGCCGCCGCCGACGGGGAATGCCTCAGCGGGACCGGCGCGGCCAAGCGCGTCGAGAATAAGCAGCGGATCGACGGGAGTGACGTCCGGGACCGACCCCGTATCCGGAATCCGAACGGGCGCCGCCGGAATTGGCGCCGACGCCCCGCCGGCCGAAGGGTGCAAACCCTCTACCTCCCGTAGCCTTCGCACACTTCGCACACTTCGCCACCGCGGCCAATCGCCAGCCGTCACCCGGACCCCGCGCTATCCGTCCATTAGCGCCGCCCATTCGCGGTCGAGGATGGCGTAGATTAGCGAATCGGCCCACTCCCCCTTGACCCAGGCGTTCTCGACCAGATGCCCTTCGCGGCGCATGCCGATCTTCTCCAGCACGCGCCAGGAAGCGACGTTGGCGGGGTCGCAATCGGCCCAGATGCGATGCAGCCCCAGCGTGCGGAAGCCGAAATCGACCATCGCCCGAGCGGCCTCGGTGGCGTAGCCGCGGCCCCATGCGTCCGGGTGCAGTGTGTACCAGAGGACCGCTTCGTGCGGCTCTTCCTCGCTGATGCCGAGTCCGCAACGGCCGATGAGCCGGTCTTCGGCGGTCAGGATCACGGCCAGGTCGAAGGTGAGCCGAGGATCGTGCGCCGCGTCCTCGATCGCGGCCAGCACGTACCGCCGGCTCTCATCGGGCGTGCGCGGCGCGAACGATTGGTATCGGGCCACCTCGGGCAAGGATTCGATGGCGTGCAGCGCCTCCCAATCGCCCGACGCAAACTCGCGCACCGTCAGCCGCTCCGTCCTCACCTGCGCCACCACCTCGCTCCATCACGTCCAAAGGCGCCCTGCACGCAAACAGTACACTTGGCGCGTGAATCATCCTGGCGCGTCTTCCCCCTCCATCGCCCTCCGCGAGACCGCGGAGCTCCTGTACGGTCACGATCCGTTGCCGGGCATCGTCGCCGTCGAGCGGCTCGGCGGGGACCGCGTGCGGCTCTACCGGCGCGATGGAGTGGTCAGCGCGGAAGAGGATGCCCTGCGGCCGTGGCTCCTTGCCGAGCGTCCGGAGCCGTGGCGGAGCCAACGAGGCGTTGCCGACGTGGAGCTGCTCGCGGGCGAGCACGAGTTGCGCTACCTCGTCGCGTTCTCCGACTGGCCGAGTTTCCTCGATGCCGCGCAGACGGCGCAGGAGACTGGGGAGCGGTTCTTCCGCCTGCGCTCGCCGGTGGAGCAGTATCTCGTGCGCACCGGCCGCACCCTCTTCAAGGGCATGGTCTTCGCGGAACCACGGCGGCTCCAAATCGATATCGAAACCCTGGGGCTCGATGCCCGCGATCCGGAAAGCCAGATCATCGTCGTCGCCATGAAATTGGGAAACGACGTCGAAGAGCTGTACTGGCTGGAGGAGAGCGAGGCGGAGCTGCTGGCGCGCGTCTCCGAGCGGCTGCTGGAGCTCGATCCCGACGTGATCGAGGGCCACAACCTGTTCAATTTCGACCTGCCGTTCCTGGTGGCCAGGGCGGAGCGGCTGGGCGTTCCCCTGCGCTGGGGCCGGGACGGCTCGCCGGTGCGCATCGGCGCGGGCAGCGCCCGCTTCAAGGCCGGGCCGCTGACGATGCCCTACACGCCCGCGTACATCCACGGCCGCCACGTTGTCGATACCTACCAGCAGATCCAGCGCTACGACATCGGCGGCCACCTTTCCTCCTACGGATTGAAGCAGGCGGTGGAGGAGCTGGGGCTAACACGCCCGAGCCGGGAGTTCGTGCCGGGAGCGGAGATCGCCGCGGTCTGGCGACACGATCGAGATCGCCTCCTTCGCTACGCCCTCGACGACGTGCGCGACGTGGAAGTCCTTTCCAACCTCGCCACGCCGACCGAGTTCTACCAGACGCAAATCCTGCCCCGGCCGTTTCAGGCGGTGGCCACCGGCGGCCCGGGGGAGAAGCTAAACGACCTGATGCTGCGCGCCTACCTGATGCACGGGCACAGCATCCCGACCGCGCAGCCCTCCCGCGGCTACCCCGGCGGGCACGCCGAGCTGCTGGCCACCGGCGTCTTCCGGCCGGTGGTCAAGTGCGACGTGGAAAGCCTCTACCCCTCGATCATGCTCACCGAGGGCATCACCTCCGGCCGCGACACGCTCGGCGCCTACCTGCCGATGCTGGCCGATCTTACGCGGCGACGGCTGGAGGCGAAGCGCGAAAGCCGCCGCGCGATCCAGGCCGGGCAGGAAGCCGAGCGGGCGATGTGGGAAGGGATGCAGGGCTCGTTCAAGGTGCTCATCAACTCATTCTACGGCTACCTCGGCTACGGCGGCGGCCACTTCAACGACTTCGATGCCGCCGAGCGGGTGACCCTGGCCGGCCAGCGCATCGTCAAGCAGGTGGTCGAGAACCTCCAGGCCCACGGGGCCACGCCAATCGAGGTCGACACGGACGGGGTCTACTTCGTCCCGCCCGCCGACGTGGACGTGCCGGGGGCGGAGGAGCAGTTCATCTCTGAGGTGGCCAGCGATCTGCCGGCCGGCATCCGCCTCAGCCACGACGGCCGCTTTGCCGGCATGCTTTCGCTGCGCCTCAAGACCTACGCGCTGCTGTCGCACGACGGCGCGATGACGCTGAAGGGGAGCGCGCTGCGCAGCCGCCGTATGGAGCCAGTCCTGCGCCGCTTCCTGGTGGATGCCGCGCGTCGTTTCCTGCGCGACGAGCGGGAGGCGGTGCGGGAGGATTACTTTGCGCTGGCCGAGCGGATGCGGCAACGGCAGGTGCGCCCGGACGAGATCGTGCAGTGGGGCATGATCAACGACCAGACGCTGGCCAAGTTCCCGCGCCTGCAACGGCTGCTGGCGCGCCTGCCCAACCCGGCGCTCGGCCGCCAGGGAGGACGGCTCGAGTTTTACGAGCGCCAGGACGGCGAGCTCGGGCTCATCGATGAATGGGACCACGACGAGAACACGGTCTACTTGCTGCGCCGGCTGCGCGACGTCGCCGAGCGGTTCCGCGACCTATTCGGGAGCGACAGCGAATTCGACGCGTTTTTCCCGGCCATCACGATGCGCACGGACATGGACGCGGCCCGGAAGCAAGAAGCGGCCGAACAACTCAGTATGTTCGCGTAGCCATGCTCATAGTGGGGAGGGCGACAGTCCTCGCCGCGGTCGAAGATGAGACACCATCTTGAATGCGAAAAGGGCCGAGCAATACTGCTCGGCCCTTTTCGATCGTGGTAGCGGGGGGGGGATTCGAACCCCCGACCTTTGGGTTATGAGCCCAACGAGCTGCCGCTGCTCCACCCCGCGTCGCGCACATGAGTATACCTGCTTCGGCGTCCTACCATCGACCCCGAGGGTGAGGGGCGTCCGCGGCGGCCTCGCCTCCCGTGGGGTCTCCCCACAGTACTCTCCGGCGCTGCGCTGGGTCACGACCGGG
>CALMZR010000205.1 GCA_937870845.1 uncultured Chloroflexota bacterium | reverse complement strand
GGGGGGGGGGGGGGCGGGGGGGGGGGGGGGGGGGGGGGGGGGGGGGGGCGGGGGGGGGGGGCGGGGCGGGGGGGGGGGGGGGGGGGGGGGGGGGGGGGGGGGGTGAATCGCACCGGGCGTTCCTACGATTCTCTTCCCTGATACTCCGTCACCCCTAAGCCCCGTCGTCCGTCCTTCCGACTTCCGACCTCCGACTTCCGACTCCGTCAGGCTCCCAACCGGAGACCGTCTCCATGGCCAGGCGCAGCATCATGGTCAAGCGATCGGCGTCGACGGCTCCCGTGTCCCGGCCGAGCGGCCGTCGCTCAGGCGCCGTCCCGTTGGTCTGCAAAACGCCGGAGTACTCCATGCCGCCGCTCTCCGGGGCGACCGCCAGGACGGAGCGGCGCAGCCCCCCGTCGTTCCAGGAAAGGAGCAGCGCGAGCCCGTTCGCTGCCTGTTGGGTGGCGGCTTCGACCGGAACGGGCCAGCCGCCGGCCACCCGCGTTGCGGCGTCGCGCATCGCCTGCTCGGTCGGCGTGGACGCGGCGGGTTCGCCACCGGGGCGTTGAGAAGTCGGAATGCGGCGCGGCGCCGGCGGCGCCCCCGTCAGTTTGGCGATCCGGGCTTGCGCCGCCGGGCTCTTCCAGCCCCAGAAGAGCAGCGCCAGAGTCGCGATGTGGGCGACGAGGATGGCGCCATTCAAGAGGGGAGCCGTGCCGCTGTACATCTGCGACCAGTCGCCGTTGATCCCCAGGGCGAGGTCGAGCACGGGGTAGACGATGAGGGCGTTGAGCAGGGAAATCCAGACGAACTGGATCAGCAGCTCGTTGAGCGCCGCTCGCAATGGCGGCCGTTTCAGGAAGACGAGGGCCAGCGCGATGCCGGCCAATGCCAGGTTGACGATCGTCCCCGCCGCCGCGATGACGATCTGCTGCGCCTCGGTGAACTCCCGCGGGTCGTAGGCGACGTAGCCGGCGAACCCGTAGAACCCCCAGTCGAGCACCTGCCCGCCATAGAGCCAGATGGCGACGGCGTGCCCCAGCTCGTGCAGCGCCACCGCGATCGGCAACAAGACGAAGAAGGCCGCCTGCCCAACCAGCGCGCGGTCCTGGGGCGTGAACCGGCGGTCGAACGTCTGGCGAAAGTTCCGGGCCAGCTGATACACAACGCGAACGCCGATCAGCACGTAGAACACGCTGATCAGGGTGAACGGGCCTAATCCCATGCGGCAACTCCGACGACGGACGGCATCATGCGGCGAAGTCTGGCACACGACGCCTCATTCATGGCGCCGCCACGTCCTCCGCGACGCCCCGATCGAGCCGCGCCAACCGCCCTCCCAGCGCCAGCGCCACGGCCGCGACGACCGCGCCCCCGATGGCGACGGCCGCCGGCGCCCCCCAGATGCCGGCGATGAAACCGGCCAGGGCGGCGCCTATCGGCGTTGACCCCGCGAAAACGGTCAGATAGATGCTCATCACGCGGCCGCGCAGGTGGTCGGGCGAGTTCGTCTGCACCGTTGTGTTCGCCTGGGCCATGGTGGTGCTCATGGCGAACCCGATCCCCGCCATCAGGGCCATCGCCAGCACGGCGGGTAGCCCCAGCCCGGCGACGAACCCGAGTGCGATCTCCAGGACGCCGAACAGCAGCGCGGCAGCGAGCATCACGCGCGGGGCGGGCCGGCGACCCCTGAACGCCAGCGTCAAGGCCCCCGCCAGCGACCCGACACCCACAGACGACATCAGCAGACCGAACCCGCTGGCCCCGATGTCGAGCGCGTCGCGCGCCAGCAGCGGGGCCCAGACCCCGAAGTTCATGCCGAAGATCGCCATCAGCCCGGCCAGCACGATCGGCAGCCGCACCTCCGCCGACTGGCGCACGTACGCCAGCCCTTCCCGCAGGCGCTCGACGACCGAGCCGATCTGCCCTTCGCCTTGCGGCCGGCCGAGCGTGCGCATGACGCCCAAGCCGACGATAACGGGCAGGTAGGAAACCGCGTTGAGCACGAAGCAGACCGCGGGTCCGAAGGCGGCCAGCAGTACCCCGGCCAGCGCAGGGCCCGCCACGCGAGTGGTGTTGAACAGCGCCGAGTTGAGCGCGATGGCGTTCATGAGATCCTCCGTGCCGACGAGGTCGACGACGAAGGACTGCCGCGTCGGCATGTCGACCGCGGAGACGACCCCCAGGGCGATGGCGGCCGCGTAGATGTGCCAGAGCTGCACCTGCCCGGTGGCCACCAGCGCCGCCAGCACGGCGGTGACGGTCGCCGCCGCGAGCTGCGTCCCCAGCAGCAGCCGCCGCTTCGGCAGCCGGTCGACCAGGACGCCGGCGGGGATGCCCAGCAGCAACGTCGGCCCGAACTGGCAGACGCCGATCAGCCCCAGCGCCGCCGGGGAGTCGGTCAGCGTCAGCACCAGCCAGCTCTGGGCCAGGCTCTGCACCCAGGTCCCGGTCAGCGAAAAGAGCTGCGCGACCCAGAAAACGCGATAGTCGCGATGCCCGAACGCCCGCAGCCCCTCCGGGAGTGGACGCCGGCCAGGAGCCGGATTGTGGGGCGCGTCATGTCGAGCGGCCGTGGCCTCCGGCGCAGCGCGCCCGCGCGCGGCCGGTGTCTGCATCACGACCATGCTATCAGCTATCAGCTATCAGCCTACGCGGTTGACACTCCCTGCAGAGCTGATAGCCGATAGCTCGCCTATGCCGGCACGGCCACCGTCAGCGCGAGCTGCGGCACGATGCCGCTCTCCATGGCGTAGAAGGCGCCGGCCGTTTCAGGCTGGCCCTGGATGACGAAGGTGATCACCCCGTCGCCGTAGACCGAGCCGGTGACGTCGATGGAGGTGACGCCGCCGGGCTCGACCTCTTCGAACCAGGCCGGGACGCCGTGGACGTTGAGGGCCGTCTCGCCGCCAGGGATGCTGTTCGCGGTCGCGCCCTCGGGCACGACGTAGTCGTAGATGACCCCGACGCCGCCGCCGGGGGCGCCCGTATCCCCGGCGCCGGTGAATGTCAGTAATGCACTGAGCACCGTGCCCTCGCCGACGCCGCTGACCTCGAAGCTGATCAGCGACACCGCACCCTGGGAACCGCCGAGACCGAGCAGCGGCGTGCTTTCCGCTGTCTGCGGCGCATCCGGGGCGGCGCCGAACACGGTGGCGTCGGCGATGGCGTCGAAGGCCAACTCGGTCGTCTGCGAGACGCCGGCGGCCAATGCCGGGTCGAGTGAAGCGCCGGGATCGACGACGCCCGGAACCGCGGGCGGGAGGATCACCTCGGCGGGGGCCAAGGGCGCTCCTGGGCCGGTGGAGGCGGCCGGGGCGGCGTCCACGATCCCGTTGCCGCGTGGCTGGCCGTTGACCGTGCCGCTCTCGCCGGTGGCCCCGGCGGTCGAGGTCGTGCCGTTCTGATCTTCCTGCAGGAGCCGCGCCTCGGTCAGTTCCGCGGGCCACTCGGCCGCATAGCCGATCTGAGGCGGCACGGCGATGACTTCGGAGACGCCGCCGTTGCCGTTGCTATCAGTGCGGCCGCCTCGGTCGCGCTTCTCGCGCTCCTCGCGGTCCTTACGCTCCCGCTCGGCGCGGTCGTCCTTGTCCTTGTCTCGATCACCCCCGCCGCTGTCGCGGCTGACCGAGACGGCGTCCGCGCCCGGCTGGCCGTCTTGACCATCCTGGCCGGGTTGGCCGGGTTGGCCATCGGCGCCGTCTGCACCGTCGGCGCCATCGCCGCCAGCCCCGCCGTCTCCACCGCGGCCGCCAGAACCACCGTCGCCGCCGTCGCCGCCGTCGCCGCCATCCCCGCCGGACGCGGTGATGCCGTCGCCGCCGGTGTCGCCGTCAACGGAGGATGCCGCCGCGGGGTCGGTGGTGGAGCCGGCGACGGGCACGGGGGTCCCCGCCGCGGTCGGTGTGCCCACGGCGGGTGGGGCCTCGACCTGGGCGCCGACCGGCACGCCGTTGACGGAGCCGGGACTGGAGACCTGCGAGTCGCTCATCGTGGTCGTGGCGTTGTCGCCGACGACCTGAACTTCGAGCGGGATGGCCTGCTGTTGCAAGGGGAAGGGGAGCGGCTCGAGGGCCGGCTCGTCGTCGGCGATGAAGAAGGTGAACCCGTCCCCCGCCGAGCCGACGCCGGACGCGTTGCGCGCCCGCACCGACCATTCGTAGCTTCCTTCGGGGAGGCTGCCGGGAGACCAGGAGGTGCTGGCGACCCAGGGGCCGGTGCGCTCGCCGTCGTTGAGAATCACCTGATACTCGGTCGCGCCCGGCACGGGATTCCATTGCAGCTCGACGTCGCGCCAGGCGTCGGCCACCGTGGTCCCGTCCGCGGGGGCGGCCAGACCCGGCGACGCCGGCGGCACGATCGCGTCGGCTTGGGCGAAGGCGCCCGGGATGCGCTCGCCCCAGGCCAGAATCCCAGCCGACGCCAGCACGAGAGCCAGGGTCGCCAACGCGCGCCAGGCGGTCCAGCCGTGCTGCAGCGCCCGCGCATCGAATCGCCATTGGTGGTGGTCTTGGTGTTGCCGCATGCCCCTCTCCCGCGAACACCCGCGCCTCGCCGCACGTCGCGTCGCGGGGTCACTTCCCCGAACGCGCCAGGGCGGGCCGCCGTTCCGCGGGCGCCTCGGCATCCGGGGAGACGGGCGCGGGTGGCGCGTCGCGGCGGAGGGCGGGTTCGTGTACCCGCTAACCGTAGGCGGCGTGAGCACGAGGCGCAATGGCCAGCGAGTCAACGGCGGCGCGCGGGCGAAGCCCCTCTGCCACGGGCGTTCGAAGAATGCGAAGAGTGCGAAGAGTGCGAAGGTACGGGGACCCCTACGGCGCCATGTGGACGTCGTGTCGTTCCGACGAATTTGCAGGAAGCATCCCGGCGCCTATGAGACAGCGTGTCGTCGGCGCCGAGATGATTCCTGGGAGTCCTCGCTCCGCTCGGAACGACACGAACCTGGCGTGCGGCTATTGGCCATGGAGGGCCGATGTGGGGCGCCCATGCACTGACTGGGCTCCTGGTTGGGGCGAGCTGTGCCGCGCGTCACGCGGTCGCAACCGGCCCTTTGTGGCATTGTGCGCTCCGCCCGGCATGCCAATTGCATACGTGTTGGCTACGCTACGCTGCCGCGGTTGTTATGTATCCCAATGGCATGGAACTTGGGAGCGCGGCGCGGAGGAAGGATAAAGGAGGGGAAACGTGATGCGATCACGACTCGTGGCGATCGCCGCAACGGCGGCGATGGCGCTCGTTAGCTCGGCGACCGCGCTGGCCCAGGACGCCACCCCGGCGTCGCCGGCCGGGGAGAGTCTGTTCGCGGATTTGGGACTGCCGGAGATCACCGTGACCGCGTCGGACGAAGGTCTCCAGGTCGAGCCGAGTGAGGTCGAGGCTGGCCGCTACCTGGTGACGATCGTCAACGACAGCGCGAGCGAGGAACCGGTTTTCGCGGGCTTCGTGCAGCTCCCCGAGGGGCGCACCACAGAGGACCTCTCCTATGCCGATGAGATGGCCGCCGGCGAGGCGACGCCGAGCATGGACATGGGCCCCACGCCGGAGCAGCTCGAAGAGGTGATGTGGCTGTTCGAGACGTACATCGCCGGCGGCCCGTCGACGATCAACGAGGTTTCCGATCGGGCCGTGATCAACTTGCCGGCCGGTGAGTACGGCATCTGGGACGAGGATCCCTTCAGCGTCAACCCGGCGCCGGCGCTGACCGTGACCGGGGAAGCCGATGCCGAGATCGCGGGACCGGAACCGGAAGCCGCCGTCACCATCGTGGAGACCGGAGAGGGCGGGGCCGGCTACCAGTTCGAGGTGCGGGGCGAGTTCATGGCCGGGCCGCAGATCGTGGAGGTGCTCAACGCCAGCGACCAGCCGCACTTCGTCGAAGCCTCGCAGTATCCGGAAGAGGTCACCATCGACCAGGTGCTGGCGACGTTCATGTTCGATCCCTCGGCCGGGGCGACGCCGTCGCCGGACATGCTCGACTTCGAGCAGTTCACCTTCGCCGGCTGGGCGAGCGCGCAGTCGATCGGCACGACGCAGTGGGTGGTGATGGATTTCGCGCCGGGGCAGACGCTGATCGCCTGCTGGATCCCGGACCCGATGGCGGGCGGCACGCCGCACGCGCTGGAGGGGATGCTGCAATTGTTCGAGGTTTCTGAGGGCTAGGCCCCTCACCCCAACCCTGCTCCCCCTGTTCCCCCCTCCTGTGGAGGGGGGAGTCTTCCCGTGCGCGGGGAGAGGGGCATTATTGTCTCCGTCACCCGTCACCAAGCACCTGACCCCCAACACCCGAAGACCCCCGTTGTGCTACGGTCCACGCGGAAATCTGAGGAGATCGCGTGGAACTACTCGTCGAGACTTGGGAATACGTCGCCGAGAATGCCGACCGGTTCCAGCAGGCGGCGCTGGTGCATCTGGGCCTGAGCTTCGGCGCGCTGGCGATCGCCATGCTGATCTTCATTCCTCTGGGCGTGTTGGCTTCGATGGGCGGGAGGTTGACTGCGAACATCGTCGGGGCGGTGGCGGCGGTGCGGGTGATCCCCAGCCTGGCGGTGATCTTGCTGCTGCTGCCGGTCTATGGGCTCGGGTGGCGGCCGGCGCTGATCGCGCTGACGTTGCTGGCTGGGCCGCCACTGGTCGTCAACACCGACGTCGGCTTGCGCGGGGTCGACGCCGCCACGCTCGAAGCCGCCACCGGTCTGGGCATGACCCGCTCGCAGCGGTTCTGGCGGGTGAAGCTGCCGTTGGCGTTGCCGGTGATCGTCACCGGGGTGCGCACCGCCGCGGTCGAGGTGATCGGCAGCGCCACCCTGGCCGCGTTCGTCGGCGCGGGCGGGCTGGGGTTGTTCATCACCTCCGGCATCACGCTGCTCGACGAGCGGATGCTGCTGGCCGGCGCCATCGCCGTGACGATCCTGGCGCTGCTCACGGAATGGGCGCTGGCGCGTCTGGAAGGTAGGGTGACGCCTCCTGGCACGGCTCGGGCGTAGCCTGAACGGACACAGCCGGCGCATCTGTCGCATGAAGGCGTGACGAACGTCTGTTCGTGTCTTACACTGGGGCGACCGCCGACGCCACCCTGGCGCCTGGGGGCGCAAACGGAGAGGAAACGGATCGTGATCACCCGACGGACGGCAGCGAAAACCCTGGCGGCGACGCCTTTCGCGGCAGCCGCGCTGCTGCACCTGGACGCCAACCCCGGCTCGATCGCCCTGGCGCAGGAGGGGCCGGTGCGTATCGGTTCCAAGAACTTCACCGAGCAGCTCATCCTGGGCGAGATGTACGCGCTGCTGCTGGAGAACGCCGGCATCGCCAACGAAACCGCCCTCAACCTCGGCGGCACCCTGGTGGCGCACGAGGCGCTCCTGGCCGGCGAGATCGACCTCTACCCGGAGTACACCGGCACCGGGCTCACCGCCATCCTCGAGATCCCGATCGAATCGGTCGCGATGGGCACGCCGGTGGCCGGGGCCGCCACCCCGGCCGATGCCGCGGTCAGCATCGACCAGCAGGTCTTCGACATCGTCTCCGAGGAGTACATGGAGCGGTTCGACCTGGTCTGGCTCGACGAGTCGGCCTTCAACAACACGCAGGCGCTGGCCGTCAAGCGCGCCTTCGCCGAGGAGCGCGGCATCGCCACCATCAGCGAGCTGGCCGAGATCGCCGGCGAGCTGGTCATCGTCGCCCCCTCGGACTTCGTGGAGCGCCCGGACGGCCTGCAAGGGTTGCAAGACTTCTACGGCATGGAGTTCGGCGAGGTCCTCAGCGTCGAGCCGGGCATCCGCTACCAGGCGCTGGAGCAGGACCAGGCCCAGGTGGTGCTCGCGTTCGGCACCGACGGCCAGGTTTCAGGGCTCGATCTGGTGCTGCTGGAGGACGACTTGGGTCTCTGGCCGCCGTACCACGTGGCCCCGGTAGTGCGCAACGACACGCTGACGGCCAACCCCGGCATCGCCGACGCCCTCAACCCGGTCGCCCCGCTGCTGACCGACGAGGCCATGTCCGCCATGAACTGGCAGGTCGACGGCCCCGACGCACTCGAGCCGAATGAGGTGGCCCGCATGTTCCTGGAGGAGCAGGGGCTGCTCGGCGGGTGATGCGCGGGTGTCGGGGTGACAAGGTGACAGGGTGACAGGGTGACGAACGCACGCTCTTCCCCGACACCCCGACACCCCGACACCCCGACACCTCCGTCCGGAGCGACCCAGATCCGTTTCGAGCGCGTCACCAAGCAGTTCGACAACGGCGAGGGGGCGCGGCCCGCCGTCGACGACGTCTCCCTGACGATCGAGCCGGGGGAGTTCGTCGTCCTTATCGGCCCTTCGGGCTGCGGCAAGACGACGTTGCTGAAGCTGATCAACCGGCTGTACGACCCGACGAGCGGGGTCGTGCTGGTCGACGGCACGCCGTCGCAGGATCTGCCGGGGCCCGATCTGCGCCGGCACATGGGCTACGTCATCCAGCAGGGCGGGCTCTTTCCGCACTACACGGTGGAGAAGAACATCGCCGTGGTGCCGAATCTCCTGGGCTGGGAGAAGGCGCGCACGCGGGCTCGGGTCGACGAGCTGCTGGAGCTGGTCGGGTTGCCGCCGGGGGAGTATCGCCATCGCTACCCCTCGCAGCTCTCCGGCGGGCAGCAGCAGCGGGTCGGCATCGCCCGCGCGGTGGCCGCCTCTCCCGGCACGCTGCTCATGGACGAGCCGTTCGGCGCGCTCGACGCCATCACCCGCTCCCGCTTGCAGGAAGAGCTGCGCGCGTTGACCAACCGGCTGGGGCAGACGGTCGTCTTCGTCACCCACGACATCGACGAGGCCGTGCTGCTGGCCGACCGCATCGCGGTGATGCGCGAGGGGAGAGTGGAGCAGTACGATACGCCGACCGAGATCATCATGAGGCCGTGCAACCGGTTCGTGGCCGACCTGGTCGGGGCCGACGACCTGCTGCGCCGGCTCAGCCTGGTCGGCGCGCTGGCCGCGATGGTCCCCCTCGATTCGGACGACGGCATCGGCGAAGACGAGATCACCGTCGACGTGCCGATCCGGGTCCGCCACGTGCTGAGCCTGCTGCTCGAGAGCGGGGCGCCGCGCGTCATCGTGCGCCAGGATGGCGTGCCGGTGGGATATCTCGATTTGCCGGCGATCCAGGCGGTGAGCATTCCGCACTACGATGGGGCGGACGATGCGCTGGGGTAGGGGCGTGTCGGGGTTGGGAACGTTGGTTCCGTTCGTGAGCCACGCTGCACCGTCGCCCGGCCCTAAAGAGACCGGGCTGGCCGAACGGAAGGACCCTGAAGGGCCGTGGGGTCCGCGGCAACCTCGCTTGGTGTCGGCATGAGTCTCGATTACCTCATTGCCCGACGCGACCGCGTCTGGGCGCTGACCCTGGAGCATTTGCAGCTCTCGGCCACGGCGTTGCTGCTGGCGCTGCTGCTGGCCATCCCCCTCGGCATTGTGGCGGCGCGCAACCCGCGCCTTTCGACGCCGCTGCTTGGGCTGCTGGGCGCGATCTACACTATCCCCAGCCTCGCCTTCCTGGCGCTGCTGATCCCCAGCCTCGGCATCGGGCGGACGCCGGCCGTCATCGTGCTGGCCGCTTATGCTCAGATCTTCCTGGTGCGCAATATCGCCGCGGGGTTGCGTGGCGTCGACGCGGCCACGCTGGAGGCGGCGACCGGGCTCGGCATGACGCGCTGGCAGCAGTTCGCCAGGGTGCGCTGGCCGCTGGCGCTGCCGGTGATGATCGCCGGGTTGCGCACGGCGGCGGTGACGACCATCAGCCTGGCCACGGTCGCCGCCTGGATCGGGGCCGGCGGGCTAGGCAGCCTCCTCTTCGAAGGGATCACCCGCAACGCCCCCAGCCGCATCCTGGCCGGGACCATTGCCATCACCGCGTTGGCGCTCTTGACGGATGCCCTTTTGCGCTTCGCCGAGTCGATGACGGCGATCTCGCGGGCGCGGCGGGCGGCGAATTAGCCGAACTGTCCCCAGCCCTTCACCCTGCTCTGCCCTGACCCCCTGCCCCCTCTCCCTGCGCGCAGGGCCGGGGACCCTCTGGGTGGCGGTTGGGGGGAGGGTCGTTCGAGGGGCGAGGGCCGCTTCCTATCGCTGCCCCCGCTCCCGCGCCGGAGCCCCGTCCGCGCCGTCCGCCACGGGGACGTCGCCGTTCCTGCCGTCGATCGCCCCCGAGGCCGTCATCTCCTGCAAAGCGGCTCCGGCCTGACCGAGCGCGTCCTTGATGCCGTCGGGCATGTTGGTCATCAGGCCGTCGGCCAGGTAGCCGAACTGCTGGCCCTTGAAGAAGCTTTCGGACATGCGCTGCACGGTGCCCGGGTCGCCCCAGACGGTCATCTTGGCGCTGGCCATCGCCTCGCCGAAGGCCTGCGCCGCGGCGATGCGGACCTGCTTTTCGGCCTCGATCTTGGCGAGGTCGACCTGCAAGCCGCGCGAGATCGTTTCGAACTCGGCCTTGTTCTCCAGCTCCTGCCGCTCCACCCCGACGCGCGCCTGCTCGACCTCGACGCGCTTGCGCTCGACGTCGACCGGCACCATCTGCGCCGCGAGCTGGCCCTCGGCCTCGAGCCGCATGGCTTCTTTCTGGGCCTCGGCCAGGGTGCGCCGGGCCAAGGCTTCTTTTTCCGCGGCGGTCGCGGCGCCTTCGGCCGACTTGACCACGGCGTAGGCGGCCACGTCGGCTTGCACCTGCTCGGCGAGGCGGCGCCGCTCGAACTCGGCCTGGGCCTCGATGATGGCCTTCGCCTTTTCACGCTCGGCGGTCTGGGTGATCTCGACGGTGCGCACCGCCTGCCGCTCCGCTTCCATGGCCGCTTCGGCGGCGTAGCGCTTCGCTTCCGATTCGGCGCGCTCCTGCTCCTTGGCGGCGATGGCGATGGCGTTCTCGCGGGTGGCGATCTCGACGGTGCGCTGCTTCTCGATCTCGGCCACGCGGGCGGCGCGCTCGCGCTGCTGGTTGGCGACTTCCAGGGCGCGGGTCTTCTCGACCTCGGCCACCTGCACCGCCTCGTCGCGCTTGACCACGGCGATGCCGGCCAGGCGGGATTGCTCGGCGGCGAAGGTGTCGGCCTCCTGCTGCGCCTGGGCGCGGGTGATCTCGATGTTGCGGTCTTTCTGCGCCGAGGCGTTGGCCCGCGCCACCTCCTGCTCGAAGATGAACTGGTCGCGGGTGACGTCCTGCTCGGTGACGCGCTGGTCGGCCTCGCGCTCGATCTGGTTGCGCTCGATGCGCTGGCGCTGCGTGATCTCGGCGATGGTGCGCAAGCCCTGCGCGTCGAAGACGTTGTCCTGCCCGCGCATGGCGGTGGGCGGGGTCTGGTCGAGGCGGGAAATCGTGACCGACTCGAGGGTCAGGCCGTTGGGGCGCAGGTCCTTCTCGACGAT
>CALMZR010000204.1 GCA_937870845.1 uncultured Chloroflexota bacterium | reverse complement strand
GCCGCCATCTCGGCGGGCGCCGCCTCTGGCAAGATGGCCTCAGCCAGCGCGCTCGGCCGGCCCAGCCGTCAGCCGTGGGATATGGGCGCCTCGCCCGCCAAGGCGAGGGGCGGCGCGCAGCATGGACCGCTTGGGGCGGCGCGATCCGTGAAGAGGGCGACGGTCTCGCCTGCGTCGCCGCAATGTGAGCACCCGCCATGCGGCCGATCGAAGTCGACCACCCGCCCGCCGCCGTCGAGTTGGACCGGGCAGCACGCGACCAGGAGCTCCTTGAGGCCGCGCCGCCCGCGCTGCACCCGCGACTTCATGCCCGATACGGAGAGCCCGAGTTGCCCCGCGGCCTCCGTTTGCGGCAGCCCGGACAGGTCGACCAGCGCCACCGCCTCGCGATAGAGGGGCGGCAGCCGGTCGACCATCGGCCGCAGGCAGCTCGCCAGCTCCTGCCGCGCCTGCACGGAATCGAGGTCGGGCTCCGGCTCGGACGTCGCTGCGTCGGGCCGCTCCAGCGCAGCCTCGCCCACGACACTCTCCGGCTGCTCCCGCCGCGCCGGGGCGCGGTAATAGTCCACGATCGCGTTGCGGGTGACCTGAAAGAGCCAGGAGGTGAGCCGGTCGGATTGGCTCACCCCGCCGGCGTGACGATGGACGCGGAGGAAAACCTCTTGCAGGATGTCGTCGGCGTCCTCCTCGGTGCGCACGCGCTGCCGGATGAAGGCGCGCAGGCGATGCCCGAACTCCGACCAGATGGCGTGCGTGTCGCGCTCCATCGCCGGTCTCCTCTCAGCGGCAGCCGCAGCCGCCCGCCGCGGCATCGCCGCAGCACGACGCCTTCGCCTCGGGTTCGCAGCAGGAGGCCTGCTCGCTCGCCGAGCAGCACGCCGCTTCCTGCGCGCTCAGCAGGTGCGCCTTCCCCGGGAAGAACCGCTGCAGGTGCTCCGGCACGTCCACCTCGGCCGCCGGAACCGCCTCGGGAGCAAGCCCGCCGTAAACCTCCCGCATGATCGCATCGACGATCATCGCCTTCGGCGCCTCGGTGTATTCCTGCCCCTGCCAGACCCAGACCCGGCACTCGACCGTGCCGTTGCAGGCGCACGCCTCGCACGACTCGCAGCGGCTCTCGCGCAGCTCCAGCGCGACGTCCCGGCCATTGACACGCAGCGTCGGCGAGCTGACGAACCCGAGCGCCCGCGCCTGCGCCTCCGAGGCCACCAGCGTCCGCCGCACGACCGGCTCGCGCCCGGCCGCCGCCAGCACGGAGGCAACCTCCGTCAGCGCCGCTTCGAGGTTGGCGTCCGTGCCACGGCAGCGGCCGCAGACCTCCAGGTCAATGTACATGAAGTCGATCGTCACCGGTTGCGTCGCCAGCGGCGATTCCACCGGCGCCTCGACCGCCATCGTGCCCATTCTCGCGTTCTCCTCTCCCGGGCCGGTCTGTGCGTCCGGCCGCTTCGCTGTCGGTGAGGTCGTGGTGCCTCATCCGAAGAGAGAGACGCGATGGTCGCGGAAAGGACGCAGGCGATCCGGGCCAGCTCCGGCAACGCGCGAGGCGTGGCGGAGGCGGGGGCCGAGTCAGTTAGACTGGCCGCAAGCACGCGACGTCGCGCAACGCGGCGCCTTCCGGAAGGACCACCATTTGGCCGACCCGCCCAGCACCCCCGCGCACCAGATTACCGCGGCCGCCCCGCCGCCGGAGCCGTTGACGCTGCGCCCGGACGACCGTGTCGATCTGCACCTGCACACCCTCGCCTCCGACGGGGCCTGGACCCCGGCGGCCCTCGTCGACCACCTGGCGGGGGAGGGCTTCCGCGTCGCCGCCGTCGCCGATCACGACACCATGCGCTCCGTGCCGGAAGTCGCCCGCCGCGCCGCCAGGCGGGGCATCCGCATCCTCCCCGCCGTGGAGGTCACCACGCGCTGGAGCGATCGGCAGTGGCACGTCCTCGTCTACGGCATCCAGCCGAACCGGGCCGACCCCGAGGCGCGCGCCTTCCGCTCCGTCCTCGCCGACCTCGACGCGCAACTGCTGACGCTGGCCGAGGACGCCCGCCGCCGCATCGAGGCCGTCGGCAAGCCGCTTCCTTCATTGGAAGAGATCGCTGGCGGGCGGCCCCTCTGGCCCTACCACGTGCTGACCTCCGCCATCCGCGAGGGCCACGTGAAAAACCTCAAGGAGGCCGCCGAGCTCGTCTCGCGCATGGGGGGCGGCTTCACCGCCGACGAGCCGCTCGACCGCGTGGTGGACGCCGCGCACCAGGCGGGCGGCATCGCCGTGGTGGCGCATCCTGGCCGCTCCGATTCCGTCGGCGCCCTCTCCCCGGAAGACCTCGACCGCATGCTCGCCGAGATCCCCATTGACGGCCTGGAGGCGCACTACCGCTCCCACACCGACGAGCAGACCGCCCTCTACCGCCGCCTGGCCGACGAGAAGGGTCTCTTCATCTCCGTCGGCTCCGATTCGCACGCCCCCCACCAGCCGGTCAACCCCCGGCCGTGGCGTGCGGTGTGGGCCAAAGACCTCTTGCGTCGCCTCGGCATCACCGTCGACTCGGTCACCGGCAGCGCCCCGGTCTGGGAGCCGGGCATGGACCCGCTGGCCCCGAAACCGAAACCGGCCGAAAACGAACCGGAGAAGCCAGAAGCGGCGGCCAGCGAGCCGAAACCGGACGCGGCGATGTCGGCGGCGATGGTCTGAGATGGCGGACTCGAGGCGTCTCATGCCAAGCGGGCAGCATTCCGGGCGTCAGCGAGGAATCTCGGCGTCGAGGGAAAGCCTTGTCATGGACGCCGAGATGATTCTTGGGAACCCTCCTTCGTCGGAATGACACGCGTTGCCTACGCTGCTCCTTCGAACTCGGGGAGGTCAGCCATAACAAGCGAGCAAGGGATCGCCGAAGTCAATGGCACGCGGCTGGTCTACGAGGCGGCCGGCGCCGGCCCGCCCGTCGTCCTCCTGCACGGCTTCACCCTCGACCGGCGCATGTGGGACGAGCAGATGCCCGCGTTTGCCGAGCGCCACCGCGTCGTGCGTTACGACCTGCGCGGGTTCGGCGCCTCGGCCCCGTTCGTGCCTGACGAGCCGTATACGCACGCCGACGATCTGCGCGCCCTCATGACGCATCTGGGCATCGGGCGGGCGGCCGTCGTCGGACTCTCCATGGGCGGCTGGGCGGCGCTGGAGTTCGCACTGACCTACCCGGAGTCGGTCAGCGCCCTGGTCCTGGTCGATTCAGCCCTGCGCGGCTATCCATGGAGCCCTTCGGGCGCCGCCACCATCGACGCGATCTATCGCCTGGGGCGCGAAGGCCGGCTCGATGAGGCGAAGGCCGGCTGGCTTGCTGACCCGCTCTTTGCCTGCTCGGGCCGTACCCCTGCGGCGACCGCGCGCCTGGCGCAGATCATCGCTGACTATCCGTGCGGGCATCTGCTCCAGGACGACCCACACTTCCCACTGGAGCCGCCCGCCCGCGAGCGGCTGCATGAGGTCGCGGCCCCGACGCTGGTCGTCCTCGGCGCGGAGGACGTGCCGGATATGCATGCGATCGCGGACGTGCTGACGACGGGCATCCCTGGCGCGCGCAGAGCCGTCCTCCCTCACGCCGGACACATGGCGAACATGGACGCCCCGGAGGCGTTCAACCGCGCCGTACTCGATTTCCTCGCTTCCAGTGACTCCTCGCGTGCGTAAAGGCGTTGCTTTCGTCTTGGCAACGTGCGTCCTCGGCCTGGCCGCGCTGGTGGCCCGGCCCGGCCCCGTCGTCCGTTGGCTTGCCCGCCGCTACCCGGACGTTCTCTTCCGCCTGGAAACCGAAGCGCCGCACGTGGCGCTCACGATCGACGACAGCCCGCACCCGGAGATCACGCCGGGCATCCTCGACGTGCTGGCCGAGCACGGCGCCCACGCGACATTTTTCGTCATTGGCGACTACGTTCCTGGCAACGAGGAGATCGTGCGCCGCATGGTTGCGGAGGGGCACGAGTTGGGCAACCACCTCATGTCCGATGCCCCCAGTCACCGCCTGCCTGTCGCGGAGTTCGAGCGGCAACTGCTGCAAACGCACGAGCTGCTCGCCCCCTACGGGCCGGTTCGGTGGTGCCGGCCGGGCCACGGCTGGTTCAACCGCCGCATGCTCGGCCAGCTTCATCGCCACGGGTACCGCTGCGCCATGGCGTCCGCGTATTCCCTCGAGGTCCGTCCTACGTCGGCGCGGTACGCGGCGCGCCACATCCTGCTCAACGCGCGTCCCGGCGCGGTCATCGTCCTCCACGACGGCGTGGGCACGGGGCGGCAGACGGTGGCCGTGCTGCGGCGCGTGCTGCCGGATCTGCGGCGCCGCGGCTACCGCGTGGCGACATTGTCCGAGCTGGCCGAGGCGGAACGGTTGCCGCAAGGCGATGGATCAAGCCCAGCGCCCGCTACCCCCGCACCGCCCCGCTCGTCAAACCCCGCACCATGAAGCGCCAGACCGGGAACAAGAGGGCTCCCGTGGTAGAGCAAATGTTCGTTTTGAAGCAATCAGCGTATAGTACGTCGTGCCCCGATGTTGAGGTGGAAACAATATCCATGCAGCAAGAATCTCGGCCAACGCAGGTGCGGCTGCTACTGCCGGAGCCGGAGGCGTCCGCGCCGTCGCTCGAACTTGCTTCAATTCCGGGTTCTCTCGACGCGCCTCCAATCTTTACGCTTACCCCGAACCCCGATCTCGGCGATTTTGTCGATCCTGCGCGACCAGCATATGCCGTGGACGAACCGTTTGGCGACGCAATTAGTTCAGGGAAGAACACCTACGTCTACGACGCCCATACCTATCACACCAAAGTGCCTCCCCAGGGAATCAAGCATCTCGTCGAGTACTACACGCGGCCTGGAGACGTGGTGCTCGATCCATTTTGCGGTTCGGGGATGACCGGGGTTGCGGCGACAGAATGTGGGCGGAGCGCCATTCTGTCGGACCTGTCCCCGGCAGCGGCGTTCATCGCCTACAACCTGGCAACACCGCTCGACGCCAGCCGTTACTTGGACGCGGTATCGGCTGTGCTGGCCAGCAGTCGGAAACTGGAGCATGACCTCTACGATACGCACTGTCGCATCTGCGGCGGCGCCACGCCCGCGCTCTACCTCGTCTGGAGCTACGGCATGCGTTGCACCTCCTGTGGCGAGGAGTTTGTCCTTTGGGACGTGGCTCGGGACGAGCGGCCCTCTGTCCGCGAAAGCAAGATTCTGAGCGAGTTCGACTGCCCTCACTGCGGCACGCGCCTGGTGAAACGGCAACTGACGCGGACGAAGCGGTTCCCGGTATCGATCGGCTATCGGTGCTGTGGCGCCGGCTTACAGGAGAATATGGCGACTCCGAACGACGAGGACCTCGCATTGCTGCAGCGGATCGAACGTGACGGGGCGCCAGAACGCCTTTGGTATCCCACGGACCCGATTCCAGATGGGGTGAACACCCGGCAGCCGCGCGCGGCCGGGATCACCAGCATCGACAAGATGTACACGCCGCGCGCCCTGTGGGCCATGGCCCATCTCTGGGATATCGCCAGTCGCTGGCCGGATCGGGACGTCAGATCGAAGCTGCTCTTTACCATCACCTCCCTCTATCAGCGCGTTACGCTCTTCTCCGAGTTTCGCTTCTGGGGTGGCAGCAGTAATACGGCGAACTTCAACGTGCCGGCGATCATGAACGAGCAGAATGTCTTTCGGGCGTTTGAGCGTAAGGCACGGACTATCGGCTGGTATTTCCAGAACGCGCCGAAGCGCCCGCGTCACGTCCGCGTCAGCACGCAGTCCGCCTGTTCCTTGCCGCAACTTCCCGATCGATCGATCGACTACATCTTCACCGATCCGCCGTTCGGGAAGAACATCAACTACTCCGAGATGAACATCCTCTGGGAAAGCTGGCTTGGAGTCTTCACCGACTCAACCGAAGAAGCCATTGTCAACAAGGTCCAAGGCAAGGGACACGATGAGTATCGAACGCTCCTGACCAGAGCATTTGCCGAGGCCCGTCGCGTGCTCAAAGACGAAGCCTGGATGACCGTTGTCTTCCACAATTCGGCCGCGATGACATGGAATGCCCTACAGCAGGCGATTCTCGACGCCGGATTCACCATCGAAGGAACGCAAACGTTCGATAAGCAGCATGGCACGTTCAAGCAGTTCGTTTCCGACAACGCGGTTGGCTACGACCTGGTCCTGCATTGTCGAAAATCGAACAACGACGCAAACAGATGGACCAAGTGGCAGTGCGGCGTTATCTCTGGACACGTGCAGACGCGCAAGGTCAAGACCCCACAAAGCAAATTGACCTTGCCGACGAATGGTATGCCGAGATTGAACGCGAATTGCCAAACTACCTCAATCGCTTTTACTGGATTGTGGGCGCGGACGGTAACGTGCGACTCGGCGTGATAACCTTCCAAGACAAGGGCAACACGATTGCGCTCGACGGTGCGGATGAAAATTCTATCACGCGCCTCGCGGATGAATTGATGAAACTCGCCGGACATCTCACGCAAAAATTCAAGAACGAAATCAAACTTGGAGATGTTTTAGTGACTCAATTCACGGAACGCACTGGCGACCCTGCTACTCGTCTCTTTGAAAAGATGTGGCAATACGCAACGCCCCATTTGGAATCTGCCAAAGACACCAACTATCAGTTAGATGGTACACAACTCGCCGCGGCGGGTATGCCGCCCAGTGTGCAAGCGGACGCGCGCGTAAATTCTCTCCAAACCGTGTTGAACGATTTGGGGACCAATCGCAGACAGGTTGGCCACACGCTTGATGTGGTTCCGACCAAAATGATCAACACAACCGACCGAACTGCGCTCGTGCTTGTGCGTGAACATACCTTGATGCCGCTAATGAACTTGCCGGAATTTCAACGCGTGTGGCGCACATATCGTCGCAACGCTGGCAGCGAAATAGACCGTCAAGTAGAACCAGCGTTCCGTGCAACCGTGTTTGCGGCAGAACGACGCGCGCTCGACTATGAACGTCGTCTGGAAGCGCCAACGCTTGTAAATCAAGATTTTCGGCTTTTGCATCCCTTGATTGTTCTCGCGCTCGCGCGTCCCGACTTGGCGGAATGGTACGCTCTCGCTTTTGCGGCGGGCTGGATTGAAACGCGCGGCGGGAACGCGATGCTCACGCTGCCGGGACAAAACGCCGTTGCGCTTGATTTACCAGAATTTGGAACAGTCGTCGAGCCGCGCATGATGGGACTGTTGCGAATCGCAGCAGGCAAACCCGAAGATGCCCAACTTGTCGAGCAACTGAAAGACGCGGTCAAGAATCCGAGCAGCGTGACGCAGGACGCTTGGCGCACGTACCTAAATCTGTACCGTCCGACTGCAACTCCAAGTGTGACACCTAAATGCGCTAGAAATGCGCACGAGATGAAACGGGGTGAGAGATTCTGTGGAATATGTGGTTCGCCTGTTGACCCTGCGACGGTTCAAGCGCCGACTGCACCATGGCAGCCCCCATTCCGCGACCAAGTGCAAGCGGTTCAAGATTTGGCAGGAGTGGCGGCGTTAGCCGCATTTCAGCGACTCGCGCCTGACGCGTGGGATACACTCGTGATGCGCCGTTCACGCGGAGGATAAATCATGCGTGTTAAACGTGTAAAAGTTGAAAAAGACAAGACTCTCACTCTGGATTCGGAAAACACAGCGTACGAGTATTACGATGTCAAAGATGATGTGCTTGGTACGGGCGGCACCGCGCGCGTTTGGCGTGGGGTACGTGAAGGGGATGGCTTGGAGGTTGCCGTCAAAATCGCCTATCCCGAAAAATCACCGCTCGAAGTGGAGCTCTTTTGGGATGAACTGCGAATTCTCCAGCTGTTGAATCCGCACGCGGACAATGGGCACGTGCCGTGGGCGCGCAAAGGGTTCTGCGACGACGCGCCTGATGCCAACATTCTCGTGATGGAGTTGGTTCCGGACGATTGGGTCTTGATACGTACTAAGGTAACGAAACAATTATCTGAATCGCGTGTGCTGGAAACGGGCGCGCAATATGCAGAACTGCTTGAGACAATGCACGCGAACGGAATCAGCACGCGCGGTGACCGCAAAGCCGCCGACTTGCGCTGGGGTCCGCCGGGTGCGGAGCGTCTCATCGTCCTCGACTATAACCGCGCGCAGGATTTTCCAAAAGATGCAAACGGAAAAGAAATCGCATCATTGCGCGCAGAATTTGTTCGGCAAGACATCCGCGATTTTGGGCGTTTGTGGAGTGCGTTAGCGTTGGGCAAAAATATCTCCGCTGCGCCGCCGGTTGACGAGGCGGAGGATGCCGAATGGAATGCACTCACACGCGGGACACGCGTCATTTTTGCGCGCGCCCTCGGCAGTCGAGCTCATTACGGTTATAGCTCTGCACAAGAACTGCATCGCGCGCTTGATACTCATACTCAACGAATCAAGTCGTGGCAAGAAGAAAAAGTGGAATCGCTCGTGCAAGAAGCAGAAGGACTCCAAGACTCGAATACGGATTTGGATACGCAAATTGCAAATGCGGATGAAATCTTGAATCTGCTTAACCTTCTCCAACGAAGCGATTCGAAACTCGCCGAATCTTTCAAGGAACGAATTCAAGGGCTTGAGCGATGGGCAAAAGAAAATACCAATGCGATGCGGCTCAAGACGGGCAATGCAGTGCAGCGCATTCAAGACCAAATCAAATTGGAAGCTT
>CALMZR010000203.1 GCA_937870845.1 uncultured Chloroflexota bacterium | reverse complement strand
TGCTGCGGCGCACCGATGTATGCCTCTCACGCGCCAAGGCCACCGGCTTCCAAGGCGGCGTGGTCACGACGACCTCCGGCCCCGTCGCCGGCCGCTTTGTGGTCGACGCGGCGGGATGGCGCTCGCTGCGCGGCCTGAGCGTGTCGCCCGCCACCGCCGCGCCGGTCATGGGCCGGGGCATCGAGACCGAGTTGCCGGTGCGGCTCAGCGCCAGCCCGGGGATGCATTTCTTCTTCGAGCGCCGTCTTGTCCGCAACGGATACGCATGGATCTTCCCCTGCGGCGACCGGACGCGCATCGGTCTTGGCTCGGTGGCCGAGCACCCGGGCCTGCGGGCGCGATTGGCGGCGTTCGTCGCCGAGCTGGGGCTGGCCATGGGACCGACGCACGGCGGGGTCATGCCGCTGACGCGACGGGCGCCGCTGGCCGGCGACGTCTTCATTGTCGGCGACGCGGCGGGGCAGTGCCTGCCGGTGACCGCCGAAGGCATCCGCGCGGCGATCGTCCATGGCGCCGCGTGCGGTCAGCTCATTGCCGCCAGTCTGCGCGGAGCCATCACCGCCGATGAAGCACGGGCCCGCTATCTTCAGCACACCCGGGGAACCGATCGCTTCCACCGGCGGATGGGAGCGATGCAAGCGGTCGTGGATCGGGCCCCGGAGCGGCTATTGGCCCTTGGCGCCCGGGCCTGCTCCCCGCCACGGATCGCCCAGTCCATCCTCCGTGCCTATCTGACACACAGCGGTTGGCCTTCCGCCTGGGGGTTCCTTGAAGGACCGCGCGCTGGCCTCCCCGCGGGCTAGGGTGCGGCCTCCCCGCCGGCCTCCCGCACCGCACATCGACGGATCTTCCCGCGGGCACGGCTCATCGGTTCCTTTCCCTCGGTAGCGCGATGCGATCCAGGCTCGACCAGACGCGCCTCGGCGCCCGACGGAGATCAGGCTTCCCTCCGCCAGCCAGTCGTCGACGCGAAGTCGCCGGCGACGACGCCGCTCATCTGAGTCTCAGCATCGTCTCAGACGGGGATCAGGAGCAACGGCCATACTGCAGAGGAGGAGTGGAGCACGCCGGCCCGTCCGGGCGCAGAACGAGGCGACCTTCGACATGGCGCCGGGTGGGTGGCCAGCGGCGAGTTGGCGCCGCGCTTGGAAGCTGCAGTGAGAAAGTAGAGAGGAGATACCACGATGTTGGATCGGATCACCCCCCCGCGGGACGTTGAACGGCTGTTGGACGATGTCGACCGTCTAGTCGCGGACGGGATCGGGCACGCGCGGGCATTCTCCCGCCGGCACGGGCTTCGGCCCGCGATGGACTTGTACGACACCGGGACCGAATTCGTCCTCAAGGTGCTGATCCCCGGGGCGCGGCCGGAGGACATCAACGTGGCGATCGAGAAGAACGCCGTCACCCTGCAGGGGCGCTACGGGTACCTGATGGATGAGGACGAAGCCGACCGCGTGGTCTGGCGCCGGCGCGAAATCGGGCCCGGCCAGTTCGCCGAGACGATCCCGCTCCCCGTGGACGTTGAAGGCGACCGCGCCACGGCGGTCTTCGCGGACGGCATCCTGACACTAACCGTGCCCAAAATCGCGCAGGCGCGCAGCCAGCGCGTCCCGGTGCGGACCCCGGCGAAGCCGCCAACGGCGATGCCGCCGTCCTGACGGCGCGGCGTTGCGGCCTTGCTCGGGCCGCTACCGACGCAGACCGCGCACGCATCGCCTCGGCCGCATGCCGCCCATGCGGCAGACAGGATAACGACCGTGATCACCGCGCACACCCTCAACCTCACGTACATCCAGGCCGTCTCCTCCTACTGGCGCGGCGACGGCGACGTTCTGCCCGAGTTCGATGCCTGGCTCGCCCAGTTCTGGGCCGACTGCCCGCCCGAACCGACGACCCACCCGCGGGCGCGCTGCCCGTTCGGCGGCGCGGGCCGAGGCATCCGCTGGCACGAAAGCAGGTCGACGATCTTCGGCTACGTACCGGGTCGTTCCGGCTGCTACCGCGTCCCACGGACCGTTGAGCTGCCTCATCGCGCTGGTTCAGATCGAGCCGCACAGCCCATCGCGGCCTGATACGCGCGTGATTGCAGGAGGAACCCCCTCGGGCAGCGGCATGGTGAACGCGGCCGGGACGCGGCCCTCATCCCCCTCGCCCCCCAACGGGGCCGAGTGGACCCGTCGCCGCCGCGTGCGCGAAGTGGCGGCGGTCCTCAGCCGCCACGGCGCCGGATACCTGCTAGTGCGTCTTGGTCTGGAAGAGTTGCTCCCGCTGCACAAGGGACGGCTCGGTCACGCGGCTCGCAACGCGGCGTACACCAGGCCAGACCACCTCCGGCTGGCCTTCGAAGAATTGGGGACTACGGCCATCAAGTTCGGGCAGATCCTGTCCACACGCGCCGACCTTCTGCCGCCTGCCTACGTCGACGAGTTGGCCAAGCTGCGCGACCGCGTGCCGCCGGTTCCGGCCGCGGCGATTCGGCGCATCATCGAGCGCGAGTTCGAGGCGCCCATCGCATCCGTCTTCGCCGAATTTGACGACGAACCATTGGCGACCGCCTCGATCGGGCAGGTCCACGCCGCTCGCCTGACCGGCGGCGAGGACGTCGTGGTCAAGGTGCAAAAACCGGGCGTCGCCGAACAGGTCGAGATCGACGTGCGGCTCTTGCTCGATGCCGCGCGGATGGCGCAGCGGCGGTCCGCGTTCGGCCGCGACTACGACCTCGTCGCGCTCGCCGAGGAGTTTGCCCGGACGCTGCGCGGCGAGCTGGACTACGAGCGCGAAGGCCGCAACGCCGACATGTTTCGCCGCCAGTTCGCCAGTAACCGGGATATCGTCATCCCCAAAATCTTCTGGCCGCAGTCGACGCGCCAAGTGCTGACGATGCAGCGGCTCTCCGGGGTGGCGATCGACGACCTCGAAAGCCTCGACCGGCTCGGTATCGACCGCCACGACCTCGCGGTACGCAGCGCGAACCTCGTCCTCTCCGAGATTTTCGAGCACGGCGTGTTCCACGCCGACCCGCATCCGGGAAACTTTCTGGTGCTGGCTGGGGGCGCCATCGGCGCGCTCGATTTCGGCATGGTGGGGCGCGTCGGGAATCGCGCCAGACTCGATCTGCTGGAACTGATGGCGGCCGTGGTCGATCGCGACGCCGAGCGCGCGGTCGATGCCTTCGAGGCGCTGGGCGTCGCCGGCGTCGAGGCGCGCCGCGACGCGCTCGTGCGCGATATCGAGCACCTGCTGGACCGCTACGTGGGCCGCTCGCTCGCCGCGCTCCGCATGGAGGAGGTTGTCGCCGACGTCTTCGCGGTCATGCGCCGCCACCGGCTGCGGATGCCGGAAGATCTGGCCCTGCTGTTGAAGACGCTGGCGATGAACGAAGGCGTCGGCCGTCGCTTGGATCCCGGGTTCAACGCCACGGCGGTCGCCGCGCCGTTCGTGCGGCGAGCCATGCGGCAGCGGCTTCGCCCCGGCGCCTGGGAACCGGAGTTGCGCCGCGCGCTGATCGACCTGGCCCGCGTCGGGCTGGATCTGCCAGGCGGCATGAGGCGGATAGCCCGCCAACTCAATCGCGGCGAGTTGACCGTGGGCCTGCGCCCGCAGGGGCTGGACGAGCCGCTGCACCGGCTGGAAGCCATGATCAACCGGTTGGCGATGAGCATCATCCTGGCCGCCTTCGTGGTCGGCAGCGCCGTCCTGATGACCGTCTTTCATCCGGGCGGACAGCAGACATGGCTTGGCTGGTTCTTCGCCCTTGGGCTGCTCGCGGCCACGGTCATTGGGCTGTGGCTGCTGCTTGCCATCTGGCGCAGCGGGCGCCGGTGAGAGCGACCCGCGAAGAAGGGCTTAGGATGAGCCAATCTCCCGAGCCGTACGTCCCTGCCCTCAAGTTCCGGCGACTGACCGCGCTGTACGACCCGCTCCTGCGCTGGACCATGCGCGAGACCACGTTCAAGGAGCAACTGGTGCGGCAAGCGGCGATCGCCCCCGGGCAGCGGGTGCTCGACCTCGGATCGGGGACAGGCACGCTCGTGCTCCTGGTCAAGCGGAGCTGCCCCGAGGCGGAGGTCGTCGGCCTCGATGGGGACGAGGCGGTCCTGGACCTCGCCCGGGAGAAAGCCGCGCGGTCCCGCGTGAAGGTCGCGTTCGACCACGGTCTCTCGTTCGATCTCCCCTACGCGGACGCGTCGTTCGACCGCGTGCTGTCGAGCCTGCTGTTCCACCATCTGACGCGCGACCAAAAGGAGCGGACGCTGCGGGAGGCTCTGCGCGTTCTCCGGCCGGAAGGGGAGATCCACGTCGCCGACTGGGGCCCGGCGCCGAACCCGCTGCTCCGCGCGGCGTTTCTACTCGTGCAATTGCTCGACGGATTCGACACAACCCAAGACAACGTGGCAGGGCGCCTGCCGAAGCTGTTCCTCGCGGCGGGCTTCGTCGACGTCGTGCGGACGGCCCACGTCACCACGCCGTTTGGCGTGCTGGAACTGCTCCGGGGGCGGAACCCCGCGTCGTGACGGGGAGGCTCCCGGCAGCGACTGCCGGGAGCCTCCCCGTTGCTTCACGTCGGGCAACCGGGTTTGCCGGCCGCTCGATCGGTACGAGCGGCCACGGCTCGGGGCTACCGGACGCGCTCGCCAAACTCATCCATGACGGCCTCGTGGAGATCGCCCAAGGCGATCCCTTGCTCCTCGGCGATCTGCGGCAGGGTCTTGCCGTCGGCAAACTCGGCCTGGAGCTCGTCAACGCTCAAACCCAGCGCCTCGGCAAGCGCGGCCTGCATCTGGGCGTGCTGGTCACCCATCGAACCGGCCATCGAGCCGACCCCGCCGGTCATGGCGCCATCGCCCATGCCACCCATCATGCCGCCGCCCATCATTTGGGACATCATCTCGTCCATCATGCCCGGCATCATCTCATCCATGATGTCGTGCATCATGTCGCCCATCCCCTCATGCTGGGAGGCGGCGGCCATGCTCGCGGGCGCCTCTTGGGGCGCGCCGTCCGCGCCGTGTCGATGTTGCTGGGCGTCTGCCCAGCCGACGCTGCCAACGAAGAGCCCACTGCCCAGCACCGTCGCGCTCGCCAGGTTCAAGATCTGCTTGCCGTTCATCGCTGCTTCCTTTCTGATCGTTCCTCTGACTCATGCCGTTGCCCGCTGACTCGCTCACCTCTGCGCCATGGTTCCTTCCTCGCTTCCTCCGTCTGGCCACGCTCGCTGCCGTGGCCTTCCACCTACCCTGATCGTAGGACACGAAGCTCAATGGGATGGCCAGAGAATGCTCAGGATTCGCTCAAGGCCGCTCGATTCGACGCGATATCGAGTCGACGCGAGCAGGCTTGCCAGAAGATCAGGCGATGGGCAGCGTAAAGGAGAAGGTCGCGCCCCTGTTCGGTCCTGGTGAGACGACGGCGATGCTGCCGCCCATCGCCTCGATCAGGGCGCGGGCGATCGCCAGGCCGACTCCGGAGCCGCCAAGCGCGCGGCTACGCGACTTGTCGACGCGATAGAACCGCTCGAAAACGCGGTCCAGATGCTCCGGGGCGAGACCGACCCCGGTATCGTGGACGCTGAACCGCACGGCCGCGTTCTCGCGCACGGCGGTGATTGCGACCTCGCCCGGGGCCGGCGTGTAGCGCAGGGCATTGCCCAGCAGATTGGTGAGCGCCTGCAGCGCGCGATCCGGATCGGCCTTCACCATCGGCAGATCCTGCGCGACGTCGACGGTCAGCCTCAGTCCCTTGGCCGCGAAGTCGGGTCCGAGGCGCGTGACGCTCGCATCAATCAGCGCCGCGGGGGCGAGATGCGTCACGTCAAGGTGCAGCGGTGTGGCTTCGGTTCGCCACAGGTCGTGCAGATCCTCAACCAGCCGCCGCACGCGGCCCGATTCCTCGCGCAAGAGCAGCCACGTCTCGTCGTCGGGCTCCACCACGCCGTCGGCCAGGCCGTCCAGATACCCTTCCAATGTGCTGATCGGCGTGCGCAGCTCATGGGCGACGTCGCCGATGAGCTGCAGCCGGCGGGCTTCGCTCTGCCCCAGGGCGGCGGCCATCTCGTTGAAGGCGTTGGTCAGCAGATCGAGCTCCGTCGTATTGCTGGGTGGAACGCGGCCGGCAAACCGGCCGGCAGCCAGACGGCGGGAGGCGTCGGCGAGGCGTTGCACCGGGTCCGCGATCTGCCTGGTGACGATCATGGCCGCAAGGAGCGCGGCCCCCAGCGCGGCCAGGCCCGCGACGAGAAGCGCCTGATTGAGCGATCCCTGAAAGGCATTCCGCACGGCCGCATCGGGAACGCCGCTCATGCCTGGCCCCATCGGCTGGTGACCACCCATCATCGCCATGTGGAAGTCGAGAATGCTCGGCGCCGTCAATTGGGCGACCGCCACCAGGGTAACCGCGCCGATGGCGATCACCAGCAGGTGGGCGATGAAGAGCCTGGCGCGCAGACTCCGGAGCGGAAGGATCATCGGGCCTTGGGCCGGCGCGCCGCGCGATACCCGACTCCCCGCACCGTCTGGACATAGCGCGGCTCGGCAGGGTCGTCGTCGAGCTTGCGTCGCAGATTCGCCACGTAGACTTCGACGATGTGCTCGTCGTAGGACCGGTCGCCCCAGACCCGATCCAGCAGCTCCGGCCGCGTATAGACGCGGCCGGGATACTCGGCGAGCGCCGCCAGGAGCTGAAACTCGCGCGGGGTCAACGGAACCAGCGTTCCACGCTGAGTGACCTCGAATTGCGCGCGGTCGATCACCAGATCGTCGAGCGCTTGCGGCGGCGGGCCTCCTTCTTCAGCGGCGGGAGCTCCGCGGGGCCGTCGCAGGAGCGCCTTGACCCGGGCGACGAGTTCCCGCGGGCTGAACGGCTTGGTGACGTAGTCGTCAGCGCCGACGCTGAGACCGACAATGCGATCGACTTCCTCCGCCCGCGCGGTAAGCATCAACACGTAGGCATCGGTGAATTGGCGCAGCCTGCGACACACCTCGATGCCGTCGAGTCCGGGCAGCATGACGTCGAGCACGATGACGTCGGGCCGGTCGCTTCGCACCATCTCCAGGCCGCGCAACCCGTCGCCGGCGGTAGAGACCTGGTGCCCCTCCCGGCGCAGGTAGCTGCTGACAAGCTGGACCAGCGGCGGCTCGTCGTCGATGATCAGAATGTGGGCCACCAGGAGCGCCTCCGTTCGCGAGCGGGCATTCCCACAAGTCGCCTCGTGTGCCGCGAGGTCTGACGCTGCGTTGGCAGGTTCGCCTGCCCGGGGATCTGCGCCATCGGCTGGCATATCGTGCGCCGGCCAATCCGCCGCTTCGCATTCTTTTTCGAGTCTCAGCGCCTTTTCAGATCCGTCTCAGTTCCGCGGCGTACGGTGGGGAGCGCCAGATGGATCGTGTGCTCTTCCGTGCGACGTCCACCTCGGGAGGTGGCAAGCTCGAGAGATAGAAAGGAAGAATACGATGAACGGTCAGATGCAGCCGCTCTCCGAGCCGCTCTTTGCCGCGAGCGCGTCGCGGCGACGCGCCATGCGCGCGCTCAGCGGCGTCGGCTTCAGCGCCCTCGTGCTCCTTGGGTCCAGCCGGCGCGCGGCGGCGCACGAGGCGGACGAGGTGGCGCTCGAAGCGATCGACGCGCTCAGTCAGACCCTCGCGAGCGGCGATGTGAGCGGGCTTGACGCCGTATACGCTTCCGAGGTTCTGGTGCAGCCTCGCCACCGCCTCTTCGCAACCGGCGCGGAGGTTCCCCCCGGACTCGAGGGGCTCAAAGCGGCGCTCGAAGATATCCGCGGCATCGCATCCGACGTGGCGATCACCGTGGAGGACGTCATCGCGGAGGAAGACAAGGCCGCGGGCCGCTTCGCCTTCCAGGCCTCCCTCGCCGTGTCGGGCCAACCCCTTGCCGGGAGCGGCCTCTTCTATCTCGTCATCGCCGACGACCGCGTGACGGAACTGTGGATGTATCCCGATCCGGCCTCGGTGATGGCGGTCATGGGATTCCCGGGGATGGCGACGCCGATCGCCGCGAGCGAGGCGGCGGGCCGCGCCGTGTTGGTCGCCGGCGGCAGTTACCTCGATATCGGCCCAGCCGAGCTCGCGGCCGTGCTCCCCGGCAAGACGTTTCCCCTCATCAACGTGCATGTGCCGTATGAGGGCGAGATCGAGGGCACCGACCTCTTCATCCCGTTCGACCGGATCGAGCAGCAGCGCGACGAGCTGACGGGCGACCTGGGCGCGCGCATCGTCCTCTATTGCCGAACCGGCAGGATGAGCGCCGTCGCCGCCGAGACGCTGGTCAAGCTCGGCTACGCGGATGTCTGGAACCTCGCCGGCGGAATGGTCGAGTGGGAACGCGCGGGGTTCCAACTGGTGTACGCGGATCGCTGATCGAACCGAAGTCTCGCGTCCCGGCTGAACGCTGCCTCGCGGTAGAGTGCTGACAGCGGGATTGCCCTCCGGCGCCTCACTACGGTGGGGCGCCGGAGGCGCCGTCATTCGGCCTGGAGCAGCGCGATGGCGCCGTGGGCGGCGTGGCCGAAGGCGTGGTTGACGGCCGGGTAGAGCCCTGGCTCGGCGAGCGTGAACTCGAAGCAGGCCCCGTCGCCGGGGCCGATCGTCCACGACTGCAGCCCGAACAGCTCGTTGCGCGGGTTGGCGTTGACGCAGACCCGGTCGAAGATGGCCCCCACCACGTGGAAGGTGCTGGAGGCGT
>CALMZR010000202.1 GCA_937870845.1 uncultured Chloroflexota bacterium | reverse complement strand
CCCCGACCTCATCACCATCCTCGACGACGAAACCGGCGAACCGATCACCACCGAGGGCCTCCGCTACGGCTTCCGCGTCTCCGTCCTCGCCATGCCCTGCGACCCCCGCTGGCGCACGCCCGAGGGATTGAACGTTGTCGGCCCCGCCTACTTCGGCTACGACATCCCCTACGTCCCGATCGAGGATCGGGTGCGCGCCTCGGCATGAGCGTGTGTCACAATTGGACTGCAACGCGGCACGTCTCGAACTGCCGATCAAGCCTCAATGAGACGGTACGCGAAGGGCGTCTGCAACATGGCCGTGGAAAAGCGCCTCGTCGATGACGAACCCGAAGGCGAGAACGGGTTGATCCCAATCCGCTGGCTAACGGAAGAAGAAGCGCTCGCCGAGTTTGACATCTCAGCGCGGCGGCGGCTGAACATGTCCGGGGAGGAATTCTTGCGTCGATGGAAGGCTAACGACTTTTCCGACGAGTTCAAGGATGAGCACCATTCGGCGTTTGCCGCGTTGAGCATTCTGGTCGCGCCATTTGTCGACGACGACGCCCCGTGACGCGTTTGATCGATTTGCTGATCCGCTTCGTCGAGCGGTGTCCCTTGTCGTGCCCTCTGGACGGGGCGTCCTGGATCTCTCCCCCAGGCCCTTACGACTCGGCCAACTCCACTTGCTCACCTTTCCACAACAGCGGCCGGTACGACTCAATGGAGAACGGCTCTACCTCGATCTGATCTACGGCTTTCGCATGCTCGAATCAAGATCCGAACTCGAACGGTTTCAGGTCACGACCACTCGCTACTTCTACACTCTGCTCGACCGCAACCACCGCGAGCTCCTTGCCTACCACTTTCACCCAGTTGGGTCCGGCTGGTGCACTTACCCCCACCTCCACGTCGGGACCGCCAGCGGCATCATCGACAACAAAGCCCACTTGGTCACCGGACCCGTATCGCTGCCGGCCTTCATCCGCATGCTCATCGAAGACCCGGCCTTCCCGGTCGTCTCGCTGCGCCCCGACTGGGCCAGCGTGCTCGCGGCGAAAGGAGACCGCCATGCCCGCGACTGACAGGTCATCTCCACAGATGGTCCTGACCGAGGACCAGGCCTTCGATCTCCTCGCCTTCCTCTTCAGCGCCGCCGAGATCAGCCTCGTCGAGCCGACCTACTACGGCACGTTCCGCCTGGTTGACGCGGCCAGCCGCCTGATGGGCTTCATGCTCGAGCACGACCCGGAGCGCAGCCGCGAGTTCCTGCACCGCTTCAAGGAGGAGGTCGACACGAAAAAGGTCTGGATGATGTGGGACCGCGAGGCGTACTACGACTTCTTGCGCGCCGCCCCCGCCATCGTCGCCGCCGAGCTGAAGCGGCTCGACGAGGAGGCCGCGCTCGAGTCCGAGGCCACGACGCCATGAACGGTTCCCTTGCCCAGCTGTCGCCCGAACAATTGCTGGCGCTTCTTAAGAGCCGCCGGGTCTGCCGTTCCTTCACCGCCGACCCGGTCAGCGACGAGCAACTGCGCCTGATGACCGAGGCCGCGCGCTGGGCCACCAGCGCCGGCAACCGTCACGTGCACAAATTCCTCATCGTGCGCGACCCCGAGGTCATCCACCGCGTGCGCGCCGTCTCCCCCGGCATGCTCACCGCGCCCCCCGCCCTGATCGCCATCCTCACCGACCTCGACAAGGCCGAGCGGGAGTCGCTGCAGATGGAGCACGACCACGCCAACTGGATGGACGTCGGCACGGCGGCCATGAACATGATGAACATGGCCCACGCCCTCGGCCTCGGCTCCTGCCCGGTCACCTCCTTCAGCCGCTCGGGCGCCGCCGTCATGCTCGGTTTGCCGCCGCATCTGACCCCCGAGTGGCTCCTCATCGTCGGCCACCCGGCCCCGGTGCCTCCCCCGCGGCGGCTGAGCGTGAACGCGCCCAAGCCCGTCACCGCCCGCGACCTCACCTGGTGGGAGCAACCCGGCCGGCACGATCCCTAAATCGGCTCAACCCGCACCGCCCCGCTCGACAACGTTCCCTCGGTCACGATCAGCCCCACGCTTCCAGACGGCAGGGGTTCGTCGTCATCGACCACGTCGGCGACCCGCTCTCCGTCAATCTCGCCCACAATCCGCTTGCCCTGAACGGCAAGCGACAGCCGATACGGCCGATCAAGCTCGACCGGAAACGGATGCTCGGCGAGTGCGATCACCGCCTGGCGATCCTTCACCAACCGCGCCATCCCGTCGTCGCGGAGCAGCAAGGCATACCAGCGCCGCATGCCGCCCACGCGGGCGGCGATCCCCGCCTCCTTGGCGAGGAAGACCGTGACATCAGCCGAGACGCGATAGTCCGTCCAATCGGCCGTCCCCTGGCTGATCAGCCCCGTGCCGTGGTTCTGCACGATGCGGTACGGCTCCGGCCACCGCCCCTCGAACTGGTCGACGCCGTCGACCCAGGCGCGCCGCCACATCTCCCCGCCCCACTCCGGCCGGCCCAACAACACGTCCGGTGCGCCACCCCAGCTCAGCCAGTCCAGATAGACCGCACCCGCCCCCGCTTCCGCCGGCTCGACCGCGATGCCAACTTCGGCCACCGGCGCCCCGCCCAGATCGGGGATGCGCCAGACCAGCTCCGCGTCCCGCCCCGGCACAACCGCCTCCGGCGACCCGGTCAGCGTTTCCAGCACGTCTTCGTGACCGTAGAAGCGGATCAACAGCCGCGCCTCCACCGGCCCCGCGTTCCCCCGGTGAGCGACGAGGCGAGCCCGCACTTCCTGCCCCGGATAGAGCGTCGGCGACGCCAGCAGCGCATACCCCGGCATGACGATCGCTTCCGGCGGGATGAACGTCGGCGTCGTGGCCACGACCGGGGTATCCGGCCGCTCGTCGTCCCAGCGCACCGCCAGCGTCCGCGACCCGCGCTCGCTCTGCTCCGAAACGTTGTCGACGGTGACGGAAGGATGATCGCCGGTGAACCCCTGCACCGACCCCGGCAGC